>DASSXN010000088.1:0-7652 GCA_035703785.1 Xanthobacteraceae bacterium | reverse complement strand
GGGTGAGGCCAGGCACCGTGAGGGCGCGCTACAGGCACGTGCGCGCAGGCTAGATCAGAGGTCGGGTTTCCCTCCGACCTTTTCCGAATCAAATGGTTACGCTTAACGGTCCGCTAACGGCGGCCTCATAACTTCATTCGTTGTCCTCCTTCTCAACCGGACTATTGCCTTCGAGTCACGTAGCATGGAGAGCGCAAGCCGCTGGGAGCTGGATCACCTCGCCCGTTTTGCAGTGCCGGGTGACCCCGACATGCGTCCCACGCTCCTGCGCGTGCTCACCGAGCTCTACGTACAAAAACCGACGCATACGGCGGACGAGGAGCGCCACTATACCGAACTGGCGCTCCGTCTTCTTGATGCGGCTGATATCAGCACCCGCGCCGTGGTGGCGCAGCGCTTGGCGCATTACAGGTCGCCGCCACGCCGCGTTGTCGAACGCCTCGCCGGCGACGTTTCCAACCTCAATGGGCAACGGAAGCTACTCTGGCCTTCCGGCTCGACGATGGTCAAGGGTGAGCTCACACGCGAGGCCCCAATTGCTGTCCACGTCGCGACCACGCTCAACGAACTGTTCTTTGCGTCCAATCCCGACGAGCGGCGTCTCATTCTTTTGAACCTGGATGTGATCGCTCCATTCTCGGTGGGACGCATGACACTGTCCCGTGACGACAGCTTAGGCAGACGATTGGAAGCCGCCGTTTTGTCCCGTAATCGCGAAGCCTTCGCTCAGCATCTGGCCCAGGCTCTGCACATTTCCCGAGTGCAAGCGCGGCGCGTGGCCGACGACGATCTCGGCGAGCCGATCGTGACAGCCGCCAAAGCACTCAACATGCGGCGCGGTGCACTCTATCGGATCTTGCTGTTCGTCAATGTTGGTCGCTCGGTGGCGCGTGTTCAAGCGCTGACCGAACTTCATCATGAATTGCCGGCGCAGACCGCCGAACACATGGTCGCAATCTGGCAATCGTTGCCCAAAGTTGATCGCCCGACAGAGCGGCATCAGTCCATGCTCTGGGAAGACGATTCCACCATGCATCCGCGAACGGTAAACGCGATTGCGCGCCATGCCGACGTATCGCCGCCCGAAAAGCGCGACGCATCTTAGCCTTACTCCGCTCCGGCGCGCTTTTCCCAGAACGGTCAACGGACGATATTGAGGAAGTTTTGGCCGGCGCGGTCCTCGACCTCGACAATCCAAAGATCGGGATCAAACTTCGCCTCTCGCGACAAATAGTTTTCGATCTCCGGATCAGGTGCGGGTTGTGAAGCCAAGCACGCCACAAAGATGCGATCAGTGGCACCAGGCTCAAGCGCGCTCTGCGGCGCGGGTCCGAACAGCTCCGATGTTCCATCCAGCCGGCAGATGCGGACAAAAATCGCACCGGCTTCTTCGGCGCCACGCCGACGCACGACTGCCGAACAACCTTCGACCTGGCAGCGTCGCAAATAGGCCGCGACCCACAGGGCACTCTTGAGGCGCATGGTTTGCGCTTCTTGCTCAGGAGCGGCTTTTCGTCAATCCAAGCTATTCTGGCAAGCGGCCGATTTTCCAGAAATGATCGCGGCCGATTTCCGACCCGCTCGCCGCCGACGATTTAATCGATCGGGTGCCCGACCATCGCGGTGAGCTCTTTGACCAGGCGATCGGAAACGCGACCGCTGTTCGGCAGGTTGTGATCGCGCTCGAACTTCACGATCGCAGCGCTCGTCGCATCGTCCAATATTCCAGATGCCTTGACTTGTCCGTAGCCGAATTCGGCCAGGGCTCGTTGCACCGCGGCGATCCGCGGCGATGGACCGATCAATTCGGTAATCGCGTCGTTGCGCCGGGCCGCGACCGGCTGCGGCGCGGGCGAGATTGCGACAGGACGTGCGGGCGTGCCGGTTATAAGCGGTTTGAGCGAATCGCTTTTTGCGGCCGATGGTTTGGCCTCGACGAACGGCGGCGCGTGCGTGCTGGACTGCAAGAAGATTGCGTTCGCGACAATAACAAGAGCTGTCGCGACCGCGACGATAATGGCAATCGAGTCTACTGGGCGTCGCGCTATGGGATCCCAGGCCCGAAAGCCGAAGGCGCCCGCCGCGCTTACGATGCGCGTAAGAACCGACTGCTGCCGCCGCCTAGGCACGCTGACGCCCTCCCCGCCTTTGACTGCTTCAATGGTGGCAAAGCCCGCTTAAGCGAACGCTAAAGCGAAACTCTCACTCCCGCACCACCGTAGCCGGCAGGATGATGCTTTATCGTTGATATCGGGTAGCGAAGTCCGATGTGATGCAAAAACTAGGCGATATCGGAACAGGAACCGTTGGCAAACGCCCGGAACGCCCTGGAGCGGACCCCGTTTCGTTCGAATATTAACCTAAACAAAGGTTTTCCATTTGTTCGAAAATTTGCGGCGTATTCTCCTCAAATCTGGACAAAACTCGACCGGCCGCGGCAACGCCGGCTTCAAAGCTCCCTGCTAGCCTCGAGACTGCAGGCAGGGGATGTGCCGCAGGGGATTGGGTGTCATGTTCTTTCTATTGCGTATGGCGTTCTGGCTTGGGCTCGTGCTCGTCCTGTTGCCGAGCGGCTCTTCACAACAGCCTCAAAGTAGTCAGGTCGCTGCATCGCAAGCCATTTCGGCCGCGTCCGCGACCGTAGGCGACCTGCGTCAATTCTGCGCGCGTCAGCCAGACGCCTGCACGGTCGGCTCCCACGTCGCTAATCAGCTCGGCTCGCGAGCGCAGGCCGGCGCGAGGATGCTCTATGAGTTCGTGACTGAGACTCTGAAGCGGAAAGAGGGCGGCAGCGACAATGCCGGTCGGGAGGCCAAACCAGCCGCAGACCGCGCCATAGCGGACAAGGATTCGCAGAATACGCTGACCCCCGCCGATCTTGCCGCCCCGTGGCGGGCCCCGATGCCGCGGAAGGATGCCCGACACGCGGTGTGACGTCGCAAGCCTGGCCGCGATCGTCCAAGCCTCACGGCCCCCGCCGAGATATCGACCTCCACGGCGTTGCTCCCTATATAAAAGCCGACGCGAGCGACCAGCGCTCGAGCTTGGGCATAATGGCTGATATTGACGAGATCATCGGCAATTTTGCGGTCCTGGACGACTGGGACGATCGCTATCGCTACTTGATCGAGTTGGGGCGCGAGCTGTCGCCGCTAGCGGAGGCGGCGCATAGCGACGCCAACAAGGTTCAGGGCTGCGCGAGCCAAGTCTGGCTCGACACCACTGTGCGCCCGAACGGCGCGGGCGGCCCGGTGCTGACTTTTGCCGGCGATAGCGATGCCCATATCGTGCGCGGACTGATTGCGATCCTGTTCGCTGTCTATTCGGGCAAGAGCGCAAGGGAGATCCTGAACACCGATGCCGTCAAATTGTTCGAAGGCATGGGTTTGCGCGAACATCTCACGCCGCAGCGCTCGAATGGCTTCCGGTCCATGGTGGAGCGCATTCGCTCCGACGCCCGAGCCGCGCTCGCTGTAGCCGCTTAGCGGCGCAGGGCGCCTCCAAGCATTTATCTTCAAGCGCTTTGTTCGATGTGATTGCGCAATTCGGTAATCGAACTGAAACGCAGCATGCCCTCCGGCAACTGTGCTTCGATCGACCCATCCGAGTAGAGCGTGTAAGGCATGCCGTTGACGACGCCCGACTTGAGCACCGATACCCCGGCCACGCTGACCGGATTGCTCGAAGGCGCCGCCGCATTGGGCGCGTCGGCGCTTTGTTGCGATTGGGTCGGCGTCACGCCGGTGTGCTGGGCGATCGGAGCGGGAGCCCCCTCGACGGCACGCGATGGACGCGGACCTTTCGGCCACAGCGCATCTAGGGACGGTTCGCTTGGTCGTTCGCCCGCACCTGCGCGCCGCAAATTCGCCGATAGGCGGAGCCCAGTCTGCACTCCCGCCGCTCCGTTGCCGCTTTTGCCGGACCGCTGCCCACTGGTTTCGGCATTCGCGTCATGAATAGCCGCGATCGCGCTTGCGGGAACGGGTGACGATGTTTTGTCCGCACCGGACGCGGCCTCCGGCGACTTGTCTCCCAAAATGTCGCGTGAAGCGACGCCCGGTTGAGATTCGTTGCTTGGCTTCGGTGCGAATGGAATCCGCGCCGGCTCGCGCGGTGTGTCGACACCCTCAGCAGGTTTCGCGCTCGCTGCGATCGCAAGCGCGCGTGGCATCGGTCGTGCAGCCAACGTTCGCTCGATGCGCTGCAGCGTTCGCAATCCGGCGCCGAGCCCGATCAGCAGGAGCCCACCAGCCGCAGCAACAATCCCGGGCGTAAGGATCGCGGCATCGAAAGTGCCATCACGCAGCGACATACCCGATCCGGCAAGGACCACCCCAGCAGCACCGAGCAACCCACCAAACACCAACAAAAGCAAATACATACGCCAATCCTCACTTTGCGGGGCGGCGCCGAATTAATTTGCGTCGATATTGTGACGCGGCCTGCATAGCATGCAAGCCTTATTCTGCCCAAACGTTTTCCGGGCGAAGACGCGGGGACGTTGCCGAGCCGCTTACTTGGGCCTATTGACTTGCTCCTCTCTAGAGGAACCTTTCAGGTTTCCCGGCGGTTGCAACCAAATATCCAGCCCAAGTTCACATTGAGGAGCACACCAATGGCATTCACCCTGCCCGATCTTCCCTATCCGTATGACGCGCTCGCGCCGCACATGTCACGCGAGACACTCGAATTCCATCACGACAAACATCATCAGGCCTACGTGAACACCGGTAACAATCTGGCCAAAGGCACGGAATGGGAAAACAAACCGGTAGAAGAGGTCGTGAAGGGTACGTTCGGCAAAAATCCTGGGTTGTTCAATAACGCGGCCCAGCACTTCAATCACATTCACTTTTGGAAATGGATGAAGAAGGGCGGCGGCGGTGACAAATTGCCGGGCAAGCTCGAGAAACAACTCACCTCGGACATTGGCCCATTGGCCAAGGTCAAGGAAGACTTGATCCAAGCTGGCGTCACGCAATTCGGCTCGGGCTGGTGTTGGCTCGCGGTGAAAGACGGCAAACTGACAATCATGAAAACGCCGAACGGCGAGAATCCGCTCGTACACGGCGCCAAGCCAATACTCGGCTGCGACGTGTGGGAGCATTCTTACTACATCGATTACCGCAATCGCCGTCCCGACTACCTGAAAGCGTTCTTTGACCACTTGGTGAATTGGGACCACGTCGGCGAAATGTTTGAAGCCGCGATGAAGTGACGTCTTCGCGTGCGAGTCATGTTCCAAGCGGGGCTTCCAGCCCCGCTTCTTGCATCCGGGCGCGCCGCCGAGCCGAGTGAGCGTAATTCAGCATCGCTGCGCATTGACGCATTGTCAGGGCCATAAATGCTCTTCATGACTTGAGCCATAGATCTGACCGGGGCCGACCGTGCATCAAGCTGCAGCGACGCCGCTGCGCCTGCAATCAGGGGCAAACCAATCTGCGCGCTGGCTGGATGGGCTGGCGATCGGGGTGCTTGCCGTCACCGCGGCGTTCGCGTTCGCCACTTTCCGCGATTACGGCCTCGGCTGGGACGACTATACGCATTCGCAATATGGCGCGCTTCTGGTCTCACTCTATCAGTCGAACTTCGCCGATCAGCGGGCGCTTTCGTTCGTCAACCTGTACATGTACGGCGGCGGTTTCGATATCCTGGCGACGCTCGCCGCCAAAATTCTTCCGTTCGGCCTATTCGAAACGCGACGCCTGCTTGGCGCCGCGGTCGGGCTGGTCGGTTTGTTTGCCACGTGGCGCCTTGGTCGCCGGCTCGGCGGTCCGCTTACCGGACTATTGACGATCACCCTGCTCGCCACGTGTCCGTTGTACTACGGCCATATGTTCATCAACGCCAAGGATGGACCGTTCGCTGCGGTCATGGCAATCGCGCTGCTCGGCCTCGTTCGTGCCTTTCAAGAATATCCGCGCGCCACGCCGGCAACGATCGCGCTGTGTGGCACCGGCGTCGGTCTCGCCATCGGAGCGCGCGTCCTAGGCGGCTTCGCGGTGGCGAATGCGCTGTTGCCGCTTCCCCTCATCGCGGCGGTTCGCTGGCGCGCAATCGGCGCAAAGCCCGCGTTAGGCGAGTGCGGAGCGTTTCTCGTACCGCTCTTGCCGGCAGCGATCCTCGCTTATCTCGTGATGGGTCTGGTCTGGCCCTGGAGCATACTTTCGCCGCTCAATCCGTTCCGCGCGGTCGAGTATTTCTCGAATTTCTTTGAGAAGCCTTGGCGCGAACTTTTCGACGGCCAATTGATCCCGGTGATCGATATGCCGCGATCTTATGTGCCGACACTGTTCGCGGTTCAGGTGCCGGAATTGCTGTTGGCGCTCGGTCTTTGCGGCACAGCCGGCGCGATTTTTGCCATTGTGAGGAATGCCGACTGCAGCACAGCTGGCACCGGCCGTCGCGCGGCACTGCTGGCAACCGTGCTTGCCGTCGTTCTGCCGGTGCTAGTCACCGTTGTGACCCGGCCGGCGATGTATAACGGTATCCGCCACTTCGTCTTCGTGCTGCCGCCGTTCGCTGCACTAGCCGGATTAACCGGCGCGCATATTGCCGAACGCCTTCGCCGTTACGGGAGGGTCGCCGTCGGCGCGGGCATTCTGGTTCTTGCTGCCGGCACCGCCTCGCCCATTATCGACATGACGAGACTGCACCCCTACGAGTACACGGATTACAACCATCTCGCCGGCGGTGTCTCCCACGCGCGGCAAAACTACATGCTCGACTATTGGGGCCTGTCGCTGACCCAGGCGTCACGACAGCTATCGGCGGATATTGCCGATCGCCATGAGCGGCCGCCTCACGGCCAGTGGAAAATCGCAGTGTGCGGACCGCATCCGCCGGTCGCGGTCGCGCTCGGGCCGCAATTCACCACGACCTGGAATCCCAAAGGGGCGGATTTCGCCATGGTGGTCGGTGAATTCTATTGCGCCAAGCTCGATGCGCCGGTCATTTTTGACATCGTGCGCGAAGGCGTCGTCTACGCCCGATTGTATGACCTGCGCGGCCGGTCAATCTCTTCACTGCTGACTGTGCCCGGAATCGAGCAGACGAATTATTGATTTCTTCGCGCCCGCGCGGCCACAAGCAGCATTAGCCGGCGGACCTGAGAGCCTTAAGCGTTGACCGCAATCGGCTCGGCCTCGGTCGGCGGCAGCAATTTCGGCGCAACGAAACGTCCCTGCTCGATGTCTTCGATCTGCCGATCGATCTGTTTCATCACATAGCGGGAATATGGGCCGACATGGAGGTAAAACGCCATCAGCGTGACGATGCCGCGAACCGAATTTGGATTGTTCGACATGCAGGTGGTGAATGCTTTCCAAAACCGCTCACGCCCTTCGGGCAGTCGCGACATCAGATCATGCACGAGCTTTATAGTGCTCACTCTGCCGCGGATATCACCCTTCGGCAGTTCTTTGCGCCGATCGGAGCAGTCAAGCATCGCGGCGAGACGCTCCAAGCGTCCACAAAATGCATCCGGATCGTAAATGCGCTCTAAGATCCTCCTGTAGTCGCGCAGGATGTCCAAACGCGACCGCTTGGTCTCGTAATTCACCCCGGCGGTGCACTGATCGCCTTTGCCGGCCGGCGCCGCGTCATGGTCGACATACAAGCGGCCCTCACGCGCCAGCCGGCGCGTGAGCTGG
>DASSXN010000007.1:0-15376 GCA_035703785.1 Xanthobacteraceae bacterium | reverse complement strand
GCTGCCTATCTTGGGCTGGTACCACAGTTCCAGCCAGCCTGCGCCAAGCGCTTCGGCCATCTCCTCCGCAGGAGCGCTCAGATCGGAGTTGCGGCTCTGACGCCCGCCGGTGATCGAGGCCGTCGGTCCAGGCCCATGGGTTTGAGCAACCGAAGACAAATGGCCAGGAGCGCCATTGCCGCCCGGATTGACGCCGCTCGCGAGCGCGGCCGATACTCGTTGCGGCTCAGAAGACACGTGCCGACTCCGCGAGTGTTGGCAGGCCCGCAGAGTTATTGGCCTAATGCGTCGCGGACAAGTTCACGATGCGAAAGTAGTTAAGTGAAAATCTCCATATGACAAAAAACATGCGCGCGATTTTGTGGGCTTGCCATGAGTGATTTTCAACAACCAACGGCAGAATTTCGAAGAATCGCAAGCGCCGCTGGCGGCAATTTGGTGGCGACCATTGTCAACCTTTGGCCTTACATTTGGCCGGCGGATCGCCGCGATCTCAAAACGCGGGTGATCTTCGCGACCGTGCTGCTTTTTGTAGCCAAGCTCGCCACCGTCACCGTGCCGTTCACCTTCAAGTGGGCGACTGATGCACTGGCCGGGCGCGGCACCGCACCGGTAGCGCCGGACAATTGGCTGGCGTGGGCGCTCGCCGCGCCGATCGTGATGACGCTCGCCTATGGGGCGACCCGCGTTGTGATGGGCCTTCTCACGCAGTGGCGCGACGGCATTTTCGCCAAGGTGGCGATGAATGCGGTGCGCCGCCTGGCGATGCTCACATTCGAGCATATGCACCTGTTGTCGTTGCGGTTTCATCTTGAGCGCAAAACCGGCGGATTGACCCGCGTTCTGGAACGCGGCCGCAATGCCATCGAAACGATCGTTCGCATGGTGCTGCTGCAGCTCGCGCCGACGATCGTCGAGCTCGTACTGATCGTCGCGGTGCTGCTGCTGCATTTCGACTGGCGCTACGTCGCCGTTATCGCTGCAACCGTCATTTGCTACATGCTGTTCACCTGGTACGCGACCGAATGGCGCATCAATATTCGCCGCCGGATGAACGAGAGCGACAGCGACGCCAACGCGAAAGCGATCGATTCGCTGTTGAATTATGAAACCGTGAAATACTTCTCCGCCGAAGCGCGCGAGGCCAGGCGCTACGACCGCTCGATGACGCGCTATGAGGATGCGAGCGTCAAGGCTTACGTGTCCCTTGCGGTGCTCAATGCCGGACAGGCGGTCATTTTCACGATTGGACTGACCGGCGCCATGGCCTTGTGCGCTTATGGCATCGAACGCGGCACCAACACTGTCGGCGACTTCGTGATGATCAATACGATGATGATCCAGCTTTACACGCCACTGAACTTCATGGGCATGGTGTATCGCGAGATCAAGCAGGCCATCATCGACATCGAGATCATGTTTTCATTGTTGGCGCGCAAAGCCGAAATTACTGACAAACCCGGAGCGCTGCCGTTGCAGGTGCGCGCCGGCACGATCCGGTTCGAGAATGTTTCTTTCGCCTACGAACCGGCGCGGCCGATCCTTACCAATTTGAGCTTTGACGTCGCCGCCGGCCACACCATCGCGATCGTCGGACCATCGGGCGCCGGTAAATCGACGATTTCACGGCTGCTGTTCCGGTTCTACGACGTCACCGGCGGCCGTATCCTGGTCGACGATCAGGACATTCGCGAGGTCACGCAGGCTTCGTTGCGCGCGGCCATAGGCATGGTGCCGCAGGATACGGTGCTGTTTAACGATACGATCCGCTACAATATTCGGTACGGACGCTGGGATGCGAGCGACGCCGAAGTCGAGGAAGCAGCGCGCCAAGCCCAGATCGATGCTTTCATCAGCCGCACGCCGAAAGGCTATGAGACCGAGGTCGGCGAGCGCGGCTTGAAACTTTCCGGCGGCGAGAAGCAGCGCGTCGCCATCGCGCGCACGATCCTCAAGGGGCCCCCTATTTTACTGCTCGACGAAGCAACCTCGGCGCTCGACAGCCACACCGAAAAAGATATTCAGGATGAGCTCGACCGGGTCGCCGAGAACCGCACGACGCTGGTTATCGCGCATCGGCTGTCAACGATTGTCAATGCCGACGAGATTTTGGTGCTCGATCGCGGCGCGATCATCGAACGCGGCTCGCATCGCGAGCTGATCGCGCATGGCGGACTTTATGCCAGCATGTGGAACCGGCAACGCGAAGCGCAGCTGGCCCGCGATATTCTGGCCGAAGTCGGCGATGACGGCGCGGCGCCCAATCGCAACCCGCCGCCATTGCCCGAGGCACCCGAGCCGCGGCCGGACCTCCTTCCGGCTGCGGATGCCGCCGAATGAGCACATCATTGCCGTCATCGTCGTGTTGCGCCGTTCGCAGCTGGCCAAAAGAAATTACATAGATACACAAGCCCAATGTCCGTCGCCGCCTCAATTCGTCAACAACTGACGCCGATTCACCGCGAAGGTTATCCCTTCATCGGCGGCTTTGCCGTCGCGACCCTCGTTCTGTTCTGGTTATGGCCGCCGCTCGGCTGGCTCGGCGTGATCGCAACATTGTGGTGCGTTTATTTTTTTCGCGATCCGCCGCGGGTGACCCCGATCCGGGACGGGATCGTGGTGGCGCCGGCGGACGGCCGCGTCTGTCAGGTCGTGAGTGTGGTGCCGCCGCGCGAGCTTGAACTCGGTGAACGACCGCTGCGGCGCGTCTCGATCTTCATGAGCGTGTTTGACTGCCACATCAATCGCAGCCCGGTCGGTGGGCGCATCGAGCGCATCGTCTATCGCGCCGGCAAGTTCATCAGTGCCGATCTCGACAAAGCAAGCGAGGATAACGAGCGCAATGCATTCGTTATCGTCACCGGCGACGGCCAGCGCGTTGCCGTTGTCCAGATCGCCGGCTTGATAGCCCGCCGTATCGTTTGCTTTGCGCGCCAAGGCGACAGCCTTGGCGCAGGCCAGCGCATCGGCATGATCCGCTTCGGATCACGCGTCGACGTTTACCTTCCCGAGGGGACGCGCGTGCTGGCCGGTGAAGGGCAAATCGCGATTGCCGGCGAAACGCTCATTGCCGATCTTGCCGCGGGCCAAGCGGAGCCAGCATTCCAGCGGGGGTAATGCCGAGAGAAACACAGCCCGCGCATCGCCGTTTTAACGAAGCCCTCTGTTCTTGTTGGCCCGTGTTGAGCGCGCCCTCTATCGGGCACAAAGCTCTCGGGCACAAAGTGCTTGCAGGCAGCGAGAATCGACGCCACATGTGTTCTTCAATGAGATTTAATCCATGAGCAAAATCAATGCGGTCTGCGTTTATTGCGGATCGAATGCAGGGACCGAGCCGATTTTCGGCGAAGCGGCCGGTCAATTTGGCAAAATTCTGGCCGAAAACGGCGTGCGCCTCATCTACGGCGGCGGTTCGGTCGGCCTGATGGGCATACTCGCCGACGCCGTGCTGGCGCATGGCGGCAAGGCCACCGGAATCATCCCGGAATTTCTCACCCAGCGCGAGCGGCCGCGGCGGCTCGGCCAGGAGCTGATCATCACCCGCGACATGCACGAGCGCAAAAGCACGATGTTTGATCGCGCCGATGCGTTTGTCGCCATGCCCGGCGGAATCGGCACGCTTGAAGAACTGGTCGAGCAATTGACCTGGGCCCAGCTTGGCCGCCATAGCAAGCCGATCCTGATCGCCAATATCAACGGCTATTGGGATCCATTGCTGACGCTCTTTGCCCATATGCGCGAGCGTGCCTTCGTGCCGGACTCGCTTTCGATCAATTTCCTGGTGACCGAGCGCGTCGAAGATATTCTGCCGGTTTTGCGGCACGCGGCACGCGGCCGCGCCGAAGCGGAAAAGGCAATGGCGATTCCGGCCGAGCGGCTGTGATCGGCTGCTGCC
This sequence comes from Xanthobacteraceae bacterium, assembly GCA_035703785.1. Lineage (GTDB taxonomy): Bacteria > Pseudomonadota > Alphaproteobacteria > Rhizobiales > Xanthobacteraceae > BOG-931. Next base: position 11,481 of record DASSXN010000007.1, on the reverse strand, counting down.
GTTACCGCACCATCCGATACAGGCGAAAGACGGATCATTCCCGCGCAGACAAATTGTCCGCGTCGCGCAGGAACGTCACCGCTTCAATGCGGTTGCCGTCCGGGTCGCGAATGAAGGCCGCGTAATAGCTGCTGTGATATTCCGTGCGCAGGCCGGGCGCGCCATCAGACGTGCCGCCGGCCTTAAGCGCCGCGGCATGAAAGTCCTCGACCGCCCGCGTGTCGGTTGCACGCAGGCAAATATGCACACCACTGTCCTCCGTGACGCGAGCCATTGCCACGCGCCGATTGATCCAGAATTCCGGATATTTCTTGCCAAAACCGACCGCGGCATTCGGCCATTCGCGCAATTTCCGCATCCCAAGCGGCGCCAGCAATGCGGCATAGAACGGCTCGGCCTTGCCCAGATCGCGCACCGCGACGGACACATGATCGATCATGCGAGCCCTCCAAAATTAGGAAGCGCGTGGCGATAACGATAACAATGTCCAATCACGCCCGCGCGCCGGACTTCATAAGCTTGTAGACAATGGAATCCATCAGCGCCTGGAACGAAGCGTCGATAATGTTTGCCGATACCCCGACGGTTCGCCAATGCTCGCCGCTCTCGTCGGTGCTCTCGATCAGAACCCGCGTAACAGCTTGGGTGCCGCCATTGAGGATGCGGACGCGATAATCGGTTAATGTAAGTCCGGTGATGAAGCTCTGATATTTGCCGAGGTCCTTGCGCAGCGCGAGATCGAGCGCATTCACCGGGCCGATGCCCTCGGCCACCGAGATCAGTTCTTCGTCGCCGACCTTGATCTTCACCACCGCCTGGCTCACCGTCACGCGCTCGCCTTTAGCATTGTTGCGCTGCTCGACATTGACGTCGAACTTTTCGACATCGAAGTAATGCGGCACCTGGCCGAGCATGCGCCGCGCCAGGAGTTCGAACGATGCGTCGGCGGCCTCATAGGCATAGCCGACGGCTTCGCGCTCTTTAACCTCGTCAAGAAGCCGCGTCACGCGCGGGTCGTCTTTGTCCAACGACAAACCGATGCGCTCGAGCTCCGCCAATACGTTGGAGCGGCCGGCCTGGTCGGACACGAGGAGCTTGCGCTTGTTGCCGACGCGCTCGGGCGCGACGTGCTCATAGGTCTTCGGCTCCTTGACGATGGCCGAGGCGTGAATGCCGGCCTTCGTCGCGAACGCGCTTTCGCCCACATAAGGCGCATGACGATCCGGCGCCCGGTTGAGGAGCTCGTCGAGCCCATGCGAGATGCGTACGATGCGGCCAAGTGCGCCGTCGCTGACGCTGATCTCGAATTTGTCGGCATATTCCGGCTTGAGCTTCAGCGTCGGGATGATGGAGACGAGATTGGCATTGCCGCAGCGCTCACCGAGCCCGTTGAGCGTGCCTTGGATCTGGCGCGCGCCGGCGCGAATGGCGGCAAAACTGTTGGCGACGGCTTGTTCGGTGTCATTGTGAGCGTGAATGCCGACGCGATCTCCGGGTATGACTTTGCACACTTCGCCGACGATGTCCTCGACTTCGTGCGGCTGCGTGCCGCCATTGGTGTCGCAGAGCACGACCCAGCGCGCCCCTTCGTCATATGCTGCCTTGGCGCAGGCGAGCGCATAGGTGGGATTTGCTTTGTAGCCGTCGAAAAAATGCTCGCAGTCGAGCAGGACCTCGCGCCCCTTTGCTTTGGCAGCGCGGACGCTGTCGCGAATGGAGGCGAGGTTTTCGTCCTCGGTCGTTTGCAGCGCGATCCGCACATGATAGTCCCAGCTTTTGGCGACGAAGCAGATCGCGTCCGCCTCCGCGTCCAGCAGCGCCACCAGCCCGGGATCGTTGGAAGCTGACCGGCCTGGCCGCCGCGTCATGCCAAAAGCGGTGACGCGTGCGCGCATCGGCCGGCGCTCGGAAAAAAAGCTGGTGTCGATTGGATTGGCGCCGGGATAGCCGGCCTCGACATAATCGACGCCGAGCTCGTCGAGCATGCCGGCAATGGCAAGCTTGTCAGCGAGCGTAAAATCGACACCATTGGTCTGCGCGCCATCGCGCAGCGTCGTGTCGAACAAATAGAGCCGTTCACGCGCCATAATACTAACCGCGATAGAGCCGATAGATCGTGTAAAGCGACACGATGACTGCCGCAGCGATCACCGCGTATTTCAAGATCAAATAATAGAGCCAATGTCGCGGAAAGGGCGTCTCCGGGCGTTTCATGATGGTCTCCCGCGGCCAACGAGGGGCTTGGTCATGGTCGTATTAGCGAGCCATTCATCGCCGAGCGACACGGTGTTGCGGCTTTGCGCCGAAAATCCCCGCTTCGCGAAAAAGCCGCGGGCCGCGTCGCTGGCATCGACGGTGATTTCCTTGCCGCCGCGCGCGGCGGCGAGCTTTTCCAGGGCGTCGCACAGCATCGCTGCTGCGCCCTGTCCCGCGGCGGCCGGATGAACATAAAGCATATCGATGCGCCTATTTTCGGCAAGCGCGGCAAAGCCGATCGCCGCGCCGCCATAGGTCGCGACCAGCGTCAACTCGTGCGCGAGCTTGGCGCCGAACGCTTCCTCGTCGTCGGCCGCCGAAGCCCAGGCCTCCTGCTGCGCTTCGCTGTAATCGTCTGCGGTCAATTCCTCGATCGCGGCGCGAAAGATCTCGGCGAGCAGTGGCACATCGGTCGGCAGCATTGGACGCATAGCGAGTTGCGGGAGCGGGCGGGGATTCATGGCAAGTATTCCCACGTGGTAAGGAGTTCGCCGGTAGCTGGATCCTTACTGTCCTTCAAAACGACGTTCATCTTCGCGAGCTCATCGCGAATGCTATCTGCTTTCTTAAAATCTTTCGCCTTACGCGCCGAGTTGCGTGCCTCTATGAGGGGCCTAACATCTGCATCGGCCGGCCCACTTCCGACTTTTATCCCGTAGCCGTAAATCTCGTTCGAATATTCACCATTCCAAATACCCAGCCACTTTAACGCCGAAGCGAGTCGAATGGATGCTGGTGGATTTGTACGGCCGCGGCATTCCCGGTGAAGCTGATGAACAAACGCTACGGCCGCCGGCGAATTCAAGTCATCAGACAGAATGGAAATCAATTCTGCCGGAACCGGCTCGGAATATTGATCGTAGCCCATCGCGCAATCGATCCATTCCTTAAGTGTTCGTCTCGCCTCGACAAGGCGCTCGACTGTCCAATCGATAGGTTGCCGATAATGCGTCATCAGCATTGCTAGACGGAGGACATACCCGTGCCAATGGTTTGAGCCGAACTTAGTAGAGTTAAGTAGGTCGCGGATCGTGACGAAGTTGCCGAGCGACTTCGACATCTTCTCGCCTTCGACTTGCAAGAAGCCATTATGCATCCAAATTTTTGCCAACTGACGCGTATCAAATGCAGAGCAAGATTGTGCTCGCTCGTTTTCGTGATGAGGAAAGAGAAGATCTACACCACCGCCGTGAATGTCGAACTGATGTGGACGCGCGCGACCATTTTTTGAAAGTTTAGAGCGCACATTGCTCCACAGCCACTTATCGGCCATTGCGGAGCATTCGATGTGCCAGCCAGGGCGACCCCGCGCCTTAATACCAGCGGGCGAAGGCCAGGAGGGCTCGCCGGGCTTTGACGGTTTCCATAGCACGAAATCCAACGGATCGTGTTTGGGGGCGACTTCCCCCCGCACACTTGATCTCATGTCGCGTAGCGATCGATGTGAGAGTTTGCCGTAGCGCTTAAATCCTTTGACCCTAAAGAGCATGTGGTTCTTAAAACGATAGGCGTGTTTAGTGCGATAAAGTCGTTCGACCAATCTTTTCATCTCGGCGATGTGCTCGGTCGCGCGCGGCTCCGCACTCGGCGGCAAGCAGCCGAGTGCGGCTACATCTTCGTGAAATTGCCGATCGGTCGTTTCGGTGACTTTGCGGATCGCCTCGTTCAACGGCAGCGCCGGAAATTCCTCTGCAGCGCGCGCGTTGATCTTATCGTCGACGTCGGTGATGTTGCGGACGTAAGTGACGTGCTCGGCGCCGTAACGATGCCGTAACAGCCGGAACAGCACGTCGAAGACGATCACCGGCCGCGCATTGCCGATATGGGCGAAGTCGTAGACCGTCGGGCCGCAGACATACATCCGCACGTTTGATGGATCGAGCGGCGTGAAGACACGCTTCTCGCGGGTCAGCGTATCGTAGAGCTTCAACTCCATAAGCAATCAACCTGTGCGCGGCTGCGCGCCAGTCGTGGCGCTCAATATCGTAGGCACGTCCCTGGCCTGCTGGCCGGGCGTGTCTAAAGTCTCGAGGAAGAGAAAAAGACGGCCGTAGCCAGCGTTTGACGCTAGCGAATAATCTCCCGGCAAATGCCGCAGACGTGCCGACCGTTCATGCCATGCACAATGGTCGAGGCGGCACATCGCGTCAAGGTCCCCTCCTCGAACCGTGCCGCCAAACTGTTTGGATCGCGCCGCTTAAGGAAGGTTTAACCCCCGCCCGGCATGGTTTGCCGCGGATCGGCGGCCGTTGCCGCCGTCAGTCGATTGGGTTGCGTTGAGGGTACCATGCGTTTGGTCGCCGCGGTCGCCGCTCTTTCGGCTTTGATTCTCATCGGCGGGGCGCAAGCCGAAAAGCAAACCGAAAAGCAAACCGAGAAACAAGCCGACAGACACATCTTCGTTATTGCCAACGACGCCGACGCTTACGGCGTCGACCGGTGCCTGGTGTCGAACGCCGCCTGCGGTACGACGGTTGCAAACGCCTATTGCCATTCGCACGAATACGCGCAGGCGCTTTCGTTCCGAAAAGTCGAGCCGGATGATATTGCCGGCACGATCACTGCGAGCCGGTCCGACGATCGTTCGTGCAGCGGCAGCCGCTGCGGCGAATTTGTCGCCATCGAGTGTTCACGCTGAAGCGAGCGGAAGCGGCAGCGGAACCTTAAGTCGACCAAGCCCCTGTCTCGGCAGCCGAGCCTGCCTCTCCACGCCCGCGACGGGGCACATATCTCGTTTCTTGATGCATCTTGGCGCAGCCGAGTTATGCGCAACGCGCGGCAGACGGCGTTGCGTGGGCTCGTAACTTCGTTCATCTTCGCCCGATGAGCGGCCAGAACGCGATGCGCAGCGAAATCCGAACCAAGCCGAGCGCGGCGATGGACGGAGCGCCGCTAAAGCTTGAACAATTCTTGCCTTACCAGCTCAATGTCGTCGCGGCTCTGGTCTCGGAGGCGCTGTCGCGGGTTTACGCCCGGCGCTATCGGATCGGCATCCCGGAATGGCGGGTGCTGGTCACGCTCGGCCAGTTCGGGGTGATGACCGGCAAAGCGATCGGCGCGCACACCCACATGCATAAGACCAAGGTATCGCGCGCGGTCGCGCTTCTGGAGAAGCGCAAGCTCCTCGCTCGGCGCATCAACCGTGCCGATATGCGGGAATCGTTTCTGTCGCTGACGGCCGCGGGGCGGGCCATCTACGAAGAGCTGGCGCCGCACGCACTCGATTTCGCCCGCCGCCTAACCGAGATTTTGACGCCCGGCGACCGCGACGCGTTCCAGCGCGCTTTGCGGCAAATCACCGATCGATCGGCGCAACTCGTTGCCGAAGCGATCGCGCAGAACGGCGCCGAAGGCAACACGAGCGGCAACGCGAGGGACATATGAAACTTTATTCCTTTTTCCGCTCTTCTGCGGCCTATCGCGTCCGCATTGCGCTTAATCTGAAGGGCATCAGCTACGAGACCGCGTCCGTTCATCTGGTCAAAGATGGCGGCCACAACAAATTGCCGGAGTTTCGCGCGGTCAATCCACAGATGCGCGTGCCAGTCCTGGTCACCCCGCGCGGCGACGTTCTAATCCAGTCGCTTGCCATCATCGAATATCTCGACGAAACGCATCCCGAGCCCCCGCTTTTGCCGAAGGATGCGGTCGCACGCGCTCATGTGCGCGCGATCGCCGAGCTCATCGCCTGCGATATTCACCCACTGAACAATACCTCGCCGCTGCGTTATCTGAAAAACACGATGGGCCAGGAGCAAAGCGCGATCGACGCCTGGTACCATCATTGGGTGATCGCTGGCTTTGAAGCGCTGGAACAGCTGATTACGCCCGGTCCCTATGCCTGCGGTAGCGCGGTCACGCTGGCGGATGTCTGCCTTGTGCCGCAGGTCAACAATGCCAGGCGGCTCAAAGTACCGCTTGAGCGGTTTCCGAAAATAGTCGGCGTCGATCGCGCCTGTCTGGCGCTGCCCGCCTTCGATCGGGCGCGTCCGGAGAACCAGCCTGACGCCGAATGATAAGGAGACACCATCCACACTTTAGTCACCATTGCGGCGCTTGATCCGCGCCGCCGAACGGGCTGGGCGAGCATGATTCATCTGGTGAGCGGCTTCATTAAAGCCGGCTTGAAGATCCGACGACAAACGATCCTGTTTGCCGCCGTCGCTATTTGTTTGCCCGTCGCCGCAATCGCACAGGGAATTTCCGCATCGCCTGGGCTTGTGACGCCGCCGCCGCGCCAGCCGATTTCGAATCCGGGCGCGCCCAACCCGGCCCCGAGCTCAAATCCTATTTGCCCGCGGCTTGAAAGCCAGCTTACCGCCCTGACTCAGGGCTCCGCCGATCCAGTGCGCGCCGAACAGATCAAGCGCACCGAGGATACCATTGCCAAGCAGCAAGCCGATCTCGATCGCACCGTTGCGCAAGCCCACAAAGCCGGCTGCGCCGGTCAGGGATTTTTCGCATTGTTCTCGGCGTTCTCCCCGCAATGCGGACCGATCACCTCGCAGATCCAGCAGATGCGCGGCAATCTCGACCGCATGATCAGCGATCTCGAACAGCTCAAGAACGGCAATACCGGTCAAGAGGGGCAGCGCCGCGCGCTGATCGGACAGTTGGCGCAAAACAATTGCGGCGCTCAGTACACCGCCGCGGCGAATTCATGGGGCGGACCGCAAGGCTTTTTCGACGCGCTGTTCGGCGGCGGCACAATCGTCAATCCCGGCGGCGATGGCGCACCGTCAGGCACCTATCACACCGTCTGCGTGCGTGCCTGTGACGGCTACTATTTCCCGATCTCATATTCGACCGTGCCGAGCCGCTTCTCTGACGACGCGCGCTCCTGCCAGCGCTTGTGTCCGGCTGCCGAGGCGGAATTGTATTCGTTCCATAATCCCGGCGAGGACATGCAGCAGGCTATTTCGATCAGCGGTCAAGCTTATACCGCGCTGCCCAATGCCTTCCGCTATCGCAAGGAGATCGTCGCCGGCTGTTCATGCCGGCGGCCCGGCCAGAGCTGGGCCGACGCGCTCAAGAATGCCGACGATCCGAGCACGCTGGAAAGCGGCGACATCGTCGTGACCGATCAGAACGCCAAGGCACTGTCGCAGCCCAAACCGTCCGGCAAGCCGGCGACATCGACGCCGCAGGCCGGCGTTGGAGCCAATTCAGCCACGGCGACGACTGCGAGCCCTGCTGCAACGGCGAGCTCCACCGGTGGCGATAGCGGCAAGCGTACAGTGCGTACTGTCGGGCCGCCCTTCCTGTCGTCCCAATCATCGTCGCAAAGCGCGCCGCAATCCCACTGAAGATCCTGCTGTCGAGTTGCAAAATCCGCTCATTCTCGCGGAAGCGGGAGGACGAGCGGGCGAGCTTCAACTAGAAATCCGAGGCGCCGGCTTTGGCCATGGCCGCGCTTTTGGTCGTGGCATCCGCCTCGGGCAGTGGCGTGCCCGGATCGTGGAACCGATTGACGATCGGATAACGGCGATCGCGGCCGAAATTTTTCAGCGTCACCTTCACCCCGGGCGCAGCCTGGCGCCGCTTGTATTCGGCGAGATAGAGCATGCGCTCGACCTTCATCACCGTCTCACGGTCGAAGCCCGCGGCGACGATGCTGGCAGTGGATTCCTCGTGCTCGACCAGCCGTTCGAGAATCCGATCGAGCACGTCGTACGGCGGCAACGTGTCCTGATCGGTCTGGTTTTCGCGAAGCTCCGCACTCGGCGCGCGCGTGAGCACATTTTGCGGGATGACTTCACCAGCAGGCCCTTTCGCATCAAGCGGCTTCCAGCTATTGCGCAGCTGCGCCAGACGATAGACCTCGGTCTTGTACAAATCCTTGATCGGATTGAATCCGCCGTTCATATCGCCGTAAAGCGTGGCGTAGCCGACCGACATTTCCGACTTGTTGCCGGTGGTCACAACCATCAGGCTGAATTTGTTCGATACCGCCATCAAGATAGTGCCGCGGGCACGCGCTTGCAGATTTTCCTCGGTGACATCGCGTGGCGAGCCGGCAAACACCGCGGTGAGCGAAGCTTCCAGTCCGCGCACGGCGCTTTCAATCGGCACGACATCATAACGGACGCCGAGCGCGCGCGCGATCGCCGCGGCATCGTCGAGCGATTCCTGCGAGGTGTAGCGAAACGGCAGCATCAGGCAGCGCACGCGTTCGCGGCCCAGCGCATCGGTCGCCATGGCGGCGCACAGCGCCGAATCGATACCGCCGGAAAGGCCGATGACGACGCCTTTGAATCGATTCTTGTCGACATAATCGCGCAAACCCAACATGCAGGCGGTATAGTCGGCCTGGTCGAGATCGTCGGGGCGCGCGATCGGTCCTTGCGCGCAGCGCCAAATACCGCCGCTGCGCGACCAGTGCGTGGTGAGGACCATTTCCCGAAACGCCGGCAAATGAAACGCGACCGAGCGGTCGGAATTGAGCGCAAACGACGCGCCATCGAAGATCAGCTCGTCCTGGCCGCCGACTTGATTGACATAGATCAGCGGCAGTCCGGACTCGGCGACCGACTGCACGCTGACATTGAGCCGGACCTCGGCCTTGTCGCGCCAATATGGCGAGCCATTCGGCACGATGAGAATCTCGGCGCCGGTCTCGGTAAGACATTCGACGACATTCTCGTAGTCGCCCCAATCGGTCCACGTGTCCTCGCAGACCGGAACGCCGAGCCGCACGCCGCAATAACTGATCGGGCCCGGGAGCGGACCTGGGGCAAAGACCCGCTTCTCGTCGAACACGCCGTAATTGGGCAGATTGACTTTGAAGCGGAGTGCCGCGACGCGGCCGCCGGCAACGAGCGCATAGGCGTTATAGAGCTTGCCGTCCTCGACCCACGGCGTGCCGATCAGTGCGGCCGGTCCGCCGTCGGCAGTGTCGCGGGCAAGCGCCTCGACCGCCGAGCGGCAAGCGGCCTGAAAGGCCGGCTTGAGCACAAGGTCTTCCGGCGGATAGCCGGCGATAAACAGTTCGGAAAATGCGATCAGATCGGCGCCATCGCGCGCCGCCTGCAAACGCGCCTTGCGTGCGCATTCCAGATTACCGGAAATGTCGCCGACCGTGGGATTAAGCTGCGCCACGGCAATAGCGAGACGATCGGCAGGCCGCTCATTCATGGCCAAGCTTTAACGCCGAAGCGTCCGGTACGGCAACCGGGGAGCCGCCCTGCAACGCCCCGGCGCAAACGGGCGGAAAGGCGCCTCGGTTCAAAACGCGGCCACGGCCGGGAACGGCTTGGCCTTGGCTTGCCGCTCCGATTTCAGCAGATCGGCGAGCAGGAACGCCAGATCGAGCGACTGCTCCGCATTGAGCCGCGGATCGCAGACGGTGTGATAGCGGTCGTTGAGGTCCTCTTCGCTGATCGCGCGCGCGCCGCCGGTGCATTCGGTCACGTTCTGTCCAGTCATTTCCAGATGTACGCCGCCGGCGATCGTGCCTTCGGCGGCATGAACTTGAAAAAAGGTTCGCACTTCCTTGAGAATCTGATCGAACGGGCGCGTTTTGTAGCCGCTGACCGAGGTGATGGTATTGCCGTGCATCGGATCGCAGGACCAAACCACATTGCGGCCTTCGCGCTTCACGGCGCGCACGAGCGGCGGCAATAGCTCGGCGACCTTGTCGGCGCCGACGCGGCAGATCAGCGTCAGGCGCCCGGGCTCGTTGTCGGGATCGAGCATGTCGATGAGCCGCAACAGCTCGTCCGGTTTCTGAGTGGGGCCAGTCTTGAGCCCGAGCGGGTTCTTGATGCCGCGGCAATACTCGACATGGGCATGGTCTGCCTGGCGGGTGCGGTCGCCAATCCACACCATGTGGCCCGACGTGCAGTACCAATCGCCGGTCGTTGAATCGACGCGGGTAAAGGCTTGCTCGTAACCCAAGAGCAGCGCCTCATGACTGGTGAAGAAATCCGTCGTGCGCAATTCGGTATGCAGGCTGGGATCGACGCCGCAGGCGCGCATGAATCCGAGCGCCTCGGTGATGTGATTGGCGAGTTCCTGATAACGCTTGGATTGCGGGCTGTCCTTGACGAACGACAGCATCCATTGATGCGCGTTCGCGAGATTGGCGTAACCGCCGGTGGCGAAAGCGCGCAGCAAGTTCAGCGTCGCCGCGGATTGCCGATAGGCTTCCAACTGCCGCCGCGGATCCGGCGTGCGCGCTTCGGCAGTGAAGTCGGTACCGTTGACAATGTCGCCGCGATAGACCGGAAGCTCGACCTTGCCGCGCTTTTCGGTTGGCGAGGTGCGCGGCTTGGCGAACTGGCCGGCGATGCGGCCGACTTTCACCACCGGTGAAGCGGCCGCGTAAGTCAGAACCACCGCCATTTGCAGGAACAGACGGAAAAAGTCGCGGATATTATTGGCGCCATGCTCAGCGAAGCTTTCCGCGCAATCGCCGCCTTGCAGCAGGAAAGCGTCGCCGGCCGCGACCTGCGCCAGCGCTTTCTTGAGACTGCGCGCTTCGCCGGCAAAAACCAGCGGCGGAAACGTCGCCAACTGCGCTTCGACATCGGCGAGCGCTTTGGCGTCGGGATAATCCGGCATCTGCACGGCCGGCCTCGCCCGCCAGGAATCCGGGCTCCACCGCGCCGCATTCAACCGCCTGGACATAATTAGCGTCTCCGCATCGGCGCTGTAGCGACCGCCAATCGGCCCAAAAAGCCGGTCGGCCGCGAAATTGTTACCTTCTCGATTGCCGCCTTAAGGCAGCTGGCGAAGCCGTGTAGCCATTGGCCGGCGTCCTTATACACGGGCATGTGCGGCGGCGACAGCCTGTCTGACGTTTCTTAACTATTCCGCCGCCACTCGGGCAAAGCTTGCGAACCGCTTGCGCATCGTGACCAGCTCTTCGGCGGCGGTCGGGTGCAGCGCCACGGTGGCGTCGAAGTCGGCTTTCTTGGCGCCCATCTTCATGGCGACCGCGGCAATCTGGGCGATCTCAGCCGCGCCTTCGCCGACGACATGACAACCGACGACGCGATCGGACAGCCCGTCAACCACGAGCTTCATCAGCACGGTCGTCTGGCGGCCGGACAGGGTCGCTTTGAGTGGCTTGAACATCGCCTTGTAAATATCGGTTTGCGCAAGCCGATCGCGCGCCTGCGCCTCGGTCAGTCCAACCGCGCCGACTTCCGGTTCGGAGAACACCGCCGTCGCTACATTGGTGTGATCGACCGCGGTCGGCTTGCCGCCAAACACGGTGTCGGC
>DASSXN010000185.1:0-13043 GCA_035703785.1 Xanthobacteraceae bacterium | reverse complement strand
ACCGAAGTTGACCGATCGTTGACGCAGGGTGACTGCAGCTAAAGCGAAATGATTTTGGGTTGATTCGGTATTTCGCTTTAGCTTGTTGTTTGAGCATGATCTTTTCCGAAAACCGGCGTCCACTTTTCGGAATCATGCTTTAACCCTCGGCACGTCGCAGCGACGCACGTGGTAAACAAGCTCTTTAGATGTGACGCCCTGCCGACGCGCGGCTGCGCTCGGCAGCGCCCATACTTCAGTTATGGGGTGTGCGCCGTGCGCGACAGGTTCTTGGCCGCGAGATCGGCGAGATATCGACGCCAATTCTCCTCATGGTCGCGCCCGAGCTCGAACAAATAGTCCCAGCTGAAAATTCCGGTCGAGTGCATGTCGTCGAACACCAGCCGCACCGCATAATTGCCGATTGGGTGCAGTTCCAGGATTTCGACATTCTGCTTTCCGGCAACTGTCCGCCGCTCACTCGGGGAATGACCTTGCACTTCGGCGCTCGGGCTGCATACGCGCAGATATTCGGCCGGAAGATCGAACTTCTCGCCGTCATCGAAGGCGACCGTCAATATCTTCCGATCCTTGCGCAGGCGCAGCTCAGCGGGCCAAGGACGTGACGAAGAATTCATTGAGGACCTCCCAACGCGGCCCGACCGCTTTCGGAACAAAACGCGGCCGGAATCAGTCGAGCGTAATGTGTCCGTCGTCGATCACTTTTTTCCATTTCGCATATTCGGATTTGGTGAAGGCAGCGCCTTCGGGGAGTGTCGTCCCGCGCGGCGTCAAGCCGAAGGTCGCAAATGAGGCCTTGAGTTGCTCATCCTTGAGCGCTTTGGCGATCCCGCTGTTCAGCTTGGCGAGCACGTCGGGCGGCACCGTCGCGGGCGTATAGATGCCGAGCCACAGGTCGACCACGTAACCGGGCAGGCCCGCTTCGGCGACGGTCGGAAGATCGGGATAGACCGGCGAGCGCTCGCTCCCGGTGGTCGCGAGCGCAACGACGCTACCTTTGCTGGTGAACGGCAGCGCACCGGCAATGCTGGAAAACAGCATCTGCACTTTGCCGCTGACCAGATCGATATAAGATGGGCCGACGCCTTTATACGGGACATGAACCGCGTCGATGCCACTGCGCTGCGCCCACATCGCGGCGGCAAGATGCGGCGTCGTGCCGACGCCGGCGGACGCGTAATTGAGCTTGCCGGGATTCGCTTTGCCGTAGGCGACGAGCTCCGCATAGGTCTTGATGCCAAGCTGCGGCGCGACGACGAGGACTTCGGGCGACGAATTGACGACCGAGACCGTCACGAGGTCCTTGAAAATGTCGTAAGGCATCGACTTCTGCATGATCGGATTGATGACGTATGCAGGGTCCATAATGACCAGGTCGTAACCGTCCGGCGCCGAATGCGCGACGTATTCGACCCCGACAATGCCGCCGGCGCCCGGACGATTCTCAGCCACAACCGTCTGCCCCAAAATCTCGCCGAGCTTCTGCGCCACAACGCGGCCGGCAAAATCAACGATGCCGCCGGGAGCATAGGGCATGATCAAATGGATGGGCCGCGACGGAAATGTTTCGGCGCGAACGGCCGCGGCAAGCGGCACCAGTACTGCGGCCCAAAGCAAAAGACGCATCGCGGATTTCAAGCAAGTCATTGGCGTCTCCTCAATCGGAAGTGAGTTTGCTCTTCCGAATGGCAAGCGTCAAAACCTTATGCTGTCGCACCCTTAGGCTGGGCCCTCGCGCGCGCGATCAGTTCAGCAAGCTTGGACGGCGTGATCGGCATCTGCGCTATGCGGACATCGAATGGCGACAACGCGTCCTCGACCGCGGATATGATCGCGGCGGCGGCCGGAATGACGCCGACTTCGCCGACACCTTTGACGCCGAGCGGATTGTGCGGCGACGGCGATTCCTTGTAGAGCGTTTGTAGGTTCGGAACATCTGCCGCTGTCGGCAAAAGGTAATCGGCAAAGGTCGTGGTAATTGGCTGACCGGCCTCGTCATAGCCCATCCATTCGAATATTGCATTGCCGATGCCGTGGGCGATGCCGCCGTGAACCTGGCCGTCGACAATCATCGGATTGATCAACCGGCCGGCATCTTGCATCGCGAAATAGCGCAGAATGCGAACTCCGCCGGTTTCAACGTCGACCTCCACTTCGGCCACATGGCAAGCGTTCGAGTAAGCGAGCTGATCGACGCGAAATGTAGCGCTGGATTCGAGCCCCGGCTCAATGTCCTTGGGAAACGGATAGCCGGGCGCACCCTTAAGCACGCGCGCCAAGTCGCCAAGCTTCACGGCGAGCTGCGGCGCGCCGACAACGCGGACCTCGCCGTCGGCGATCTCAAGGTCCTCCTCGGCGACCTCGAGCATATGACTGGCGAGTTTGCGCGCTTTGGCTGCGACCGCGGCCGCGGCGATCTTCACCGACGAACCCGCCGTGACCGTCTGCCGGCTGGCGAAACCGCCGAGACCGAGCGGCGCCGCCGCGGTGTCGCCGGCGATCACCGTCACATCCTGCGCGCGCACACCGAAGGCGTCGGCGCAGATTTGCGCGAGCGCCGTGCAAAGCCCCTGCCCCATCGGCGCCGCGCCGGTTGAGACCGTGATCCGCCCGGTCGGCGAGATGCGGACATTGCCGAACTCGAACGGGCCGCGCCCAGTACCTTTGATGCCATGCGCCAGGCCGATCCCGATGTAACGGCCTTGCGCGCGCGCGGCAGCTTGCCGGCGCGGGAATTCCTGCCACTGCGCGGCGCGAACAATTTCCGCTTGGCAGCCTGGATAATCGCCGCTGTCATATTGTACCTGCTCGCCAGCACGTGATTTCAACGGTTTCAGATAGGGCATCTTTTCCGTAGGAATCAGATTGCGGCGACGCAACTCCACGCGATCGAGCCGCAACGCCTGCGCCAGGCGATCCAACATGCGTTCCATCGCGAAGGCCGCCTGCGGATAGCCGGCGCCGCGCACTGAAGAAACCGGCGCTTTGTTGGTGTGCACAGCGGCAACGTCGATCGCCAAGGCCGGAACGACATACGGACCAGTCAATGTGGTCGCTGAATTGTAGGGAATATTCACGTCTTGGAGCGCATAGGCCCCGACGTCGTGAATGAGCCGGCCGCGGACGCCGCGCACCCGCCCGTCACCGTCGGCGGCAAGCGCGATCGACCAATATTGGTCGCGCTCTTGCGCCGCGTTGGTGAAATGCTCGCGGCGGTCCTCGATCCATTTGATCGAGCGGCGCAGCAAGGTCGCAGCGGCGACGACCGCGACATCCTCGGGATAGACGCACAGCTTCGGTCCGAAACCGCCACCGACATCGGGCGTCGCCACGCGCAGGCGGCTTTCATCGAGCGCAATATAATCGCCCAAAGCGGTGCGCAGATCGTGCGGCTTCTGGGTTGAAGCCCAGACGACGATCTCGCAACCGGAAATCTCGGCGAGAATGCCGCGGCCTTCCATGGAATGCGCCGCACCGCGGTGCACCCACAAGTCTTCGCGCACGACGTGCGCAGCTTGCGCGAAGGCGGTGTCGATGTCGCCGTAGCCGACCTTGTATGAAATCACGCGGTTCGAGCGTAGTTCGCGGCGCACCGGCGGCGCTCCCTCCGCGCGGCAATCGATCGCCGCGGCAAGCACCTCGTAATCGACTTCGATCAACGCGGCTGCATCTTCGGCGACGTAACGGTCGGCGGCGACAACAATGGCTACCGGCTCACCGACAAAGGAGACTTCGCCGTCGGCCAGCGCGAACGGCCAACTCTGCGCCAGATTGGTGCCGGAATTGGAAACGCGATTCATGCGGCGCTGCTTCATTACCCGGGCAAGATCGTCAAGCGTGAGCACCGCGACGACGCCCGGCGCCGCGCGTGCGGCGTTCAGATCAATGCCGCGAATCAAGGCATGCGGATGTGGGCTGCGCGCGAAAGCCGCGACCGAAACGCCTGCCGCCGGAATGTCATCGACAAAGCGTCCGCTGCCCGTCACCAGCGCCTGGTCTTCGAGGCGAAGAACGCGCGCGCCAATCGTGCTCACGGTCACTGGCCGGCGCTCGATATCGCCTTGGCCGCCCTGGCAAGGACGTCTTTGGGCGTAGCGTAGACTTCGGCGAGCAAGCCATCGATTGTCGCCGCGCTCACCGGATGGATTTCAAAGTTCAGCTTCTGCGCCTCGGCCAGAAAATCGGCGTCACGCATCGTGGCATCGAAGGCCGCAATCAGCGCCGATTTGCGGTCCGCGGCAAGCTCCGGCGGCGCTGCGAACGGCCGCGCCATGGCTTGGCTGGTCAACAATAACCTGATGATCTGCTGCTGCTCGGGATTGGTCACGAGATCGGTCGCGAGCGGCACCGCAGCTATCTCGGGTTCTTTTTTAAGCGCTGCTTGCACGATGATATTGGCCGAGTGGCTGGTCAACCATTCCGCATGCCGCGTCTTGATCGTGCTCCATGACAGTCCGCAGAGGCCGTCGACTTCGCCGCGCTCCATGGCCAGGACGACGTCGTTGGTGCCTGGATAACCGCTGACAAGTTGTAGCTTGGCGCCGAACACGTTCTTGTACAGCAGTGCCCAAATATCGGGATCAGCGTCGGCGCCGAGACCGCCGAGCTTCGATGGTTTACTGAGAAAATCATTCCAGGTTTTGATCGGCGAAGAATTCCAGGTGACACAAGTGGTGTCGTCGTCGGTCATGCTGCCGAGCCAAGTGAATTTCCGGCTGTCAAACTCGGCCTGGCCAAGGAGCGGCGCGATTCCCATGCTGCGCGAGAACGTGCCCAGCACCGAGCCGTCCTTCGGCGCCACCGAAAAAAGATAATTGGCGGCGCGCAAACTGCCGGCGCCGGTCATTTGTTGCGGCACGATCGAAGGCTCGCCCGGAATGTGCCGGCCGACATAATGTGCCAAGAGCCGTGCATAAGCGTCGTAGCCGCCGCCGACGCTGTAGCCGATGATCATCGAAATGCTGCGGCCCTTGTAGAAATCCGCCGCGTTGTCCGCCCGCGCGATGCTCGCCAGCGCCGCAAGCGCAGCAAGGAGCAGGAGCGATTTTCCACTAATGCCGAGCTTGTGCATGAAGGTGGGCTGCTATCCCGAACGCTATAACCGACTGACCCCGATCATGTTCGGCGCGCCGATCTTGTCCCAAATCCAGTGCGCGCAGGCGAGTAGGCGATCGTCGTCATAGCGCTGCGCAATCAATTGAATGCCGACTGGCAGATTGTTCGGCCCGCGATGGGTCGGCAATGTCATGGTCGGGGTATGCAAAGCGGTCCACATCGCCTGCATGCTCGGATCGCCGGTCGACGCCAGACCCTTTGGCGCTTCGCCGGGCACACAGGGCGCCAGCAGCACATCGAGTCCTTCAAATACGCTTGGCAGCAGTGCGCGGCATTGTTCGACGCGCCGCCAGGCGGCGACATAATCCGCACGCGACGTCTTAAGCCCGCTTTCGATATAGCGCCGCATCTGCGGCGACAGGGCCGCGCGATGATTGTCCCACTCGAATGCGATGCAAGCGGCACGCTCGAGGTGATTGATGGTGCCGCGCGCCAGCGCATGCAGGCCGGCGAAGGCTTCAGGCAACGTGACGTCGCGAACGATGGCGCCGGCCTTGCTCAGCGCCGTTGCCGCATTTTCCACCGCACTCTTGGTTTCCGGTTGCGCGCTGTCCCAAATCTCGGTGCGGCACATCCCGATCCGCGGCGCCGCACTCACGCTGCACAGCGGCTGCCGCTCGTCCATGCGCAATACGGCCGAGAGCAGCGCGATGTCCTCGATCGAGCGGGCGATCCATCCGATCGTGTCGATGCTTTCGGCCGCAGGCTTCAGCCCCGCTTTGTTGAACGTGTTGTAGGTCGGCTTGTAGCCGAACACGCCGCAAAACGAGGATGGCCGCAGTACCGAACCGCCGGTCTGGGTGCCGAGCGCGGCCGGGACCATGAAATCGGCCACCGCCGCCGCCGATCCGCTCGACGAGCCGCCTGGCGTATGCGCGGCATTATGCGGGTTGGTGGTTGCGGCCGGCGCCATGCCAGCGAGTTCGCAGGTCGCGGTCTTGCCGAGGATCACGGCGCCGGCGCGGCGCAACAGCGCAACACAAGCGGCGTCCGCCGTCGGCCGATAGCCGCGATAGATCGGCGACCCCATTTCGGTCGGCATATCGAACGTGTCGATGACGTCCTTGACCCCGATCGGCACGCCGTGCAGCGGCCCGCGGCGCGGTTCGCGATCAAGCGCATGCGCCTGGGCGAGCGCCAGTTCCGGATTGAAATGCACCCAGGCTTTGACGACAGGTTCGCGCGCGGCAATCCGTTCGATGCAATCGCGGGTGACCGCTTCGCACGTGATCTCGCCTGACGCGATTTTTGACGCGACTTCGCTAGCGCTCGATTGGTTGAGGCCGCGCTCAACTTTCACATCCATTTCGTGACGCTCAATTCTTGCCGGCGCGGCCGGCGGAGGAGCCGGCGATCTTGCCGAAGACGGTGCCGGACATCAGGCCGGATCCGCCCGGATAATTGAAATAGAACAAACCGCCGACCAGTTCGCCGGCGGCGTAAAGGCCGCGGATTGGCTGATAATCGGTATTGAGTACTTCGCCATCGATGTTGATGCGCAACCCGCCGAAGGTGAAGGTAATGCCGCAGGTCACGGCATAGCCTTCGAACGGCGGCGCATCGATGGTGTTCGCCCAATTGCTCTTATTGATGGCGAGGCCCTGCGTGCAACGTCCATCCTTGATATTGGGGTTGAACGGCACGTCGGTTTTTACCGCAGCATTCCATTCTTTGATGGTCTTGATAAATTCCGCGGTATTCACCCCTTCAAGCTTACGCGCGAATTCCTCGATGGTGTTGGCGGTGACTTTGGTAATCTGCCGAATGCGATATTCGTCGCGCTGCAGCTGTTTTACTTTCTGATCGAAGATCTGCCAAGCGAATTGGCCGGGCTGTTCCAGGACCACGCGGCCGTATTTGGCATAAGTATAGTTGCGGAAATCGGCACCTTCATCGACAAAGCGCTTGCCGTTGGCATTGATTAAGATCGAGAACGGATAAGAATGTTTCTGAAATTGATCCCCGACCGCAAGGTCGCCGAATTCCGGCGCATTCATCTCCCATTGCACGGCATGGCAGCCTGACCAGTTGCCGCGCGGCGCGGCGCCGATGTCAAGCGCCATGCGAATGCCGTCGCCGGTGTTGTAACGGGAACCGCGCACTTTCGCGAGGTCCCAGCCGGGTCCGAGATAGCGTGTGCGCCATTCCGGATTGGCTTCGAAGCCGCCGCAGGCAAGCACGACCGATCGGGCGCGCAATTCGCGGACTTCGCCGTGCTCGCGGGCGCGGATGCCTTCGACGCGATTGCCGTCGAACAATAGATCGACGCCGCGGGTGGCATAGCGAATTTCGATGCCGCGCTTTTTCGCCGCCTCGGTGAGCATCGCAATCAAGCCGGGGCCGCCGCCGACCGATTCGACCGTCAGGCCGCCCCAAAACTTGAACTTGCCTTCGATCTTGAATGCCTGCCGCCCATAGATCGGAATAAGCCGCACACCTTTGTTGCGCATCCAGTTGAGTGATTCGAAACTTTTGGTGACCAGAAGCTCGACCAGATCGGGATCGGCATGATGTTGCGTTACGCGCGCCATGTCGTCGAAGAACTGGTCGGCGGTGTAGGTGCCGAAGTCGGTGGTTTCGATTTCGGCCGGCGTGAGATCGGGGACCAGCGTCTTGATGTCCTCGACGCCGTTATAGACGACGCGGATCGAGCCGGCGGTGAAACGGCTGTTGCCGCCGGATTCCTCTTCCGGCGCCGCTTCCAGCATCAGCACTTTGGCGCCCTGTTCCTGCGCGGCCAAAGCCGCGCAAAACGCTGCATTGCCGGCGCCGACGACGATCACGTCCGCATTTTGCGCCGCCATCGCGATTACTCCGCCGCCTGCGTGGCGCCGCCATGCGCTTTCGACCAGGCCGCGGGGTCTTTCATGAACTTTTCGACTTCCCGGAGCTTGCCTTTATCGAAGGTGCCGCTCTTCTTGGCCGCCTCCAAAACGTCCCACCAGGTGGCGAGCGCGTGCAGCGTCACGCCAAGCTCGCGCATGATCTGTTTTCCCTCAGGAAAGATATCGTAGAAGAAAAATACGAAGATGTGCTCGACGACAGCGCCGGCCTCGCGCAGCGCCGTGCAGAAGTTCACCTTGCTGCGGCCGTCGGTGGTCATGTCCTCGACCAAGAGCACGCGATCGCCGGGCTCGATATGGCCTTCGATCTGCGCATTGCGGCCGAAACCTTTCGGCTTCTTGCGCACATATTGCATTGGCAGCATCAGGCGGTCCGCCATCCAGGCCGCGAACGGAATTCCCGCGGTTTCGCCGCCGGCCACTGCATCGAACTGCTCGAAGCCGACTTCGCGCATTAATGTCGCCACGCCGAAATCGATCAGCTGCTGGCGCACACGCGGAAAGGAGATCAGGCGCCGGCAGTCGGTATAGACCGGGCTCGCCCAGCCGGACGTATAGATGAACGGCTTGTCGGCCATGAAGCGAACTGCGTCCACTTCGAGCAGCATCTTGGCCGTCAGCTCGGCGACGACCGCTTTGTCGGCAAAGCACGTCATGGTGGGCTCATCTGGCTTCGGCGGGCATCCTACGAGAGGCCTATGCTACGCGCGGGCACCTCAGGATGACGATATAGTGGCGCCCGATCAACTCACTATCTTCCAGGCGATGGTCTCGCCGCCGCGATAGATCAGCGCGCGCTCGTCAGGCCCGGCGACCTTGACCTCTTCCGGCGCCGTCCACGGCGTCTTTTCCAAAGTGATGGTCTCGTCATTGGGCGGCATCCGATAATGCTTGGCGCCGTTAAGCGAGGCAAAGGCTTCCAGTTTGTCGAGCGCGCTCTCTTCCTCGAAGACTTGCGCATAGGTCTCGATGGCGACCGGCGCGTTGAACATGCCGGGGATGCCGCTGACCGAAACCTTCTTGGCGTAAGGATGCGGCGCCGAGTCGGTACCGAGGAAATAGCACGGCTTGCCCGAAGTCGCTGCTTGCCGCAGTGCCGTCTTGTCGCGGGCGGTTTTGATCACCGGCATCACATACATGTACGGCTTCAAACCGTGGCCGAGCCAGTCGGTGCGCGTGAGCATCATATGGTACGGCGTGATCGTGCCGCCGAGCTGCGGCGCTGCGTTGGCGACGAAATCGACCCCTTCCTTCGACGACAAGTGCTCGAGCGTCATTCGCAGGCCCGGAAATTGCTTGAGCCATTTCGACAACAGCCGGTCGATAAAGACCGCCTCGCGGTCGAATATATCGACGTCCGGCGCGACATATTCGCCGTGCATGAGAAACGGCATGCCGATCTTTTCCATGCGTTCCAAGACGCGCGGGATCTTGCCATAGTCGGTGACGCCGAACGCCGAATTGGTGGTGGCATGGGCGGGATAAAGTTTGACGGCAGTGAATAATCCGTCGCGAAAGCCGCGTTCGACATCGTCGGGATCGGTGTCGTCGGTCAAATAACAGGTGATCAGCGGCTTGAATTTCGAGCCCGGCGGCAGGGCCGCCATGACACGCTCGCGATAGGCCTTGGCGTCCGCCGTGGTGCGCACCGGCGGCACCAGATTCGGCATCAAGATCGCTCGACCGAAGTTCTTGGCCGTGAACGGCAACACCGCTTTGAGCATTTCGCCGTCGCGAACATGCAAGTGCCAGTCATCCGGCTTGCGGATCGTTATGCGCGTGGTCATGGCTAGGAAGCCTATCCGATCGGCGTCGCCGCCGCAGCGAATGTCTCCATCGGCGGCTCATCGATCATCGCGCCGGTGAGATCGGCGACGCGGGCAAAGCCGCGCTTGGCGCACCATTGCTCAAGGCCCTCGATGATCGCGATCATTCCGGTGGGATTGCGGAACGTCAGGTAGCCGATCATCACGGCGGTGGCGCCGGCCAACATGTATTCGACAACGTCTTCGACCTTGACGATGCCGCCGCAGCCGATGATCGGGATTTTTACCGCCTTGGCGCATTGATAGACCATGCGGACGATGATCGGCTTTATGCCCGGGCCGGAGAGCCCGCCGAATTTATTGCCGATCGCGGGCCGCAACGTGTCGGTATTGATCTTCAGCCCCAGAATTGTGTTCGACACGACCAGCGCATCGGCGCCGGCGCGCTCGGCGGCCTTGGCGACGGCGACGACATCGCCGGCATTCGGGGACAATTTCACCCACATCGGTTTGTCGGTCGTGGCGCGGATGAGCTTGACGACATTATACGTATGCTCTTCGTGCAGGGCGAAGTTACCGCCTTTGGGATCGCGTGTCGGACAGGAAATATTGACTTCAAGTACGTCGATCGCCGACTTCGCCACATCGCGCGCCATCGCTTCGAAATCCTCGATCGTGATCGCCGAGATCGAGCCAACGAGTGGCGGCGTGAAGCGTTTGTAGTCGGGGACCTGGTGCTCAAGAAAATAATCGATGCCCTTGGTCGGCAGGCCGATCGAATTGATCATGCCGCCTTCGACCTCGGCGGCGCGCGGCGGCGGATTGCCGGCGCGAAATTCCCGCGACACGGTTTTTGCCACCAGCGCGCCCAGCCGGTTCAGATCCATCACTTGCGCGAGATCGGTCGAAAAGCAGCCCGACGCCGGCATGACCGGATTCTTCAGCGTCACCGCGCCGATCTTGACGCTCATGTCTACCATCCGACCGCCTCCTGCATGTGCGCATCCCACATGCCGCTCATTCCCGCGAAAGCGGGAATCCAATTCCTGGGTGCCCGCCTTCGCGGGCACGAGCGGAGAGAAATTACCATCCGACCGCCTCCTGCAGATCGAAGACCGGCCCGTCGATACAGACCCGGCGCAACTCTTGTTTGCCGTTCACTTCGAAAGTGCGCACACAGACGTAACAGGGACCAAGCCCGCAAGCCATCACCTGCTCCATCGCCACCTGGCCGGGAATATTGTGCGCCCTGCCGAGCCGCTTCATCAACTGGAACAGCCGGTTCGAGCCGCAGGTGAAGAAAGCGTCGGCGCGCTTCTTCGCGATCAGGTTTTGCAGAATGCGCTCGACATTCTCGACCGCGCTCGTTCCATCGGTATCAAGCACGCTCACCACCTCGCCGGCCTCGCGGAACAAAGCATCCGCCATGACGAAGTCCGGATTGCGGGCGGATAGGATCGCGGTGATGCCGACATGGCGTTCGCGCGCCAATTGCGAAATCGGCCCGAGCGTGGCGATGCCGACGCCGCGGCCGAGCACGATTATGTTTCGCCAGGCCGGATCGAGCGTAAAGCCGACGCCGAGCGGGCCAACCATGTTGAGGTCGTCGCCTTGCCGCAGCGTCGCCAGGCCGCGGGTGCCGCGGCCGACGCATTTGTACAAAAATTCGATCCGGCCGCGCGCGCGGTCGACGCGGTAGACGCTCTGCGGGCGGCGAAAGAACAGCTCGCCGACATCGGGCGATGGGCACAACAGATTGAAGAACTGGCCGGGAGTGACTGACAGCGCCCTGGGCGAAGCCTCGACCACGAGGCGCTTGTATTCGCCGTTCACCCAATCGTGGGACATGACCGGGCAAAGCGATTCCTCGGCCGGAATCTGCGCCGCGGCGGCGGCGTTACTGCCAGTGGCCTTTTTGCCAACGACGTTGGGCGCTGTGGCAAACGGTTCACCATTCATGAGTCGAAATCCCTCGCGTCGACCTCATTGCCAAGGGTCCAAAGACAGAAATGGACCGGCGCTGTCCCAAAATCAAGATTTATTCCAATTTTTGGACAGCTCAAATGCGATAGTGTTTCCAGGAGTTTAGACGTCCTTCAGAGAATTTAGAGGGAAGAAACTACGCTGCGACCACGGCGGCGGCGGCCTCGGCGTCTGGCTGCCGGTAGGCCTTGAGCCGCGGCAGCACCTCGGCGGCGAACAGCGTCAGATTGTCGATCGTCTGCGCATGCGTGAGTTCGCCGCCATGGGCCATCATCAAGAGGTTGCCCATGCCGCCGCAATGTTCGCAGAAGTCGACGGTCTGCGCGCAAACCTCATCAGGCGTGCCGCAAAACAGGATGCCGGCAGCGATCAGGTCCTCCACGGTGGCGGCATGCATGTTGATGGCGCGGCCATCCTTGGTAAAGCTGCGCGGCGGCGTCTCGCCGCGCATGAGCCGCGCATTGTCTTCGGCCGGGAGATAACCGGGCGGGTTGCGGAACGGCAGATGCACTATCGAACTGGTGCGCAAATAGCCGGCAATCAGATGGCCGCGGCGGCGCGCTTCCTCTTTGTCCTTTGCGACCGCGACCAAGCCAAGATAAGCGAAACGGTCGGCGGTCGGCGCCCTTGCGAACTTCGCCAGATAGCTCTTGCGGTAGGCATCGTAGATCTTGCGCGTGCCGTAGCCGGTGCCGAGCGTCGCCATGACATAGCCGCGCTCGCCGAGCACGCGTGCTTGCGTGGTGCTGCCGGTCGTGGACCACACCGGTGGATGCGGCTCCTGCCACGGGCGCGGCCAGATGTTTACTTGGCGATAATGGAAATATTCGCCTTCCCAATTGAACGTCTCGTCATGGGTGGTCATCGCCTTGAGAATAAAATCGTGCGCCTCCCAAAATCTTTCCATCAGTTCGACGGGATTGCGATTGGAGGCGGCGATTTCGTAGGGGATGCCCTTGATGAAGCCCATGTCGAGCCGGCCGCGGGAAATGACGTCGATGGTCGCGAGCTCTTCGGCGACGCGCAGCGGATCCGGCCGGTGCCCGATCGGATAGCCGAGCACGAGGAGGCGCGCTTTCTTGGTGGCGCGCGCGAGCACTGACAATCCGACCACCACCGCCGATGACATGCAGGTGGCGCTCTGGTGATGCTCGTTGAGCATGATATCGAGGCCGATGTCATCGCAGGCCTGATATTCGTCGTAATAACGATGAAACAGATCGGCGGCGGTGCGCGGATCGCATTTGCGGTTAGGCAGAATGACGCGCAGCGATCCGGAATGATCATTCCAGGTCGGGTAATAGGGCTGCTCGCTGAACTGATAGACTCTCATGGC
>DASSXN010000174.1:0-8312 GCA_035703785.1 Xanthobacteraceae bacterium | reverse complement strand
GGACTGCATGTCACGCAGTTTTCGATTTTGGCCAAGCTCAAGCGGCTTGGTCCCATGACGATCAATGGCTTGGCCAAAGAGATGGTCATGGACCGCACCACGCTCGGCCGCAATGTTCTGCCGCTCGAGCGCGACGGTCTGGTCAAGATCGAAGTATCCGCCACCGACGGGCGCGCCAAGGAACTCCACCTCACCAAAGCCGGCGAAAGGCGCCTGCTCGCCGGGCGCGAGGCTTGGGAACGGGCGCAGGCGCGGTTTGATAGCCGCTTCGGCGCCAAGCGCGCCGCGGACTTTCGCGCCATGCTGCGCGCCGTCGTCGCCAGCGACTTCGCGGCCGAACTCAATAATTAGCTGATCGTTTGGATCGAGGACGTGTCTGCTTGGCTAAAAGAGTGCATATACGCTTAATCGTCGGGAGTGCATCATGGACGCACTGACAAAATGGAGCGCAGCGGATGAGAAACGGACCAAGGTGCGATTGTCGTTTAAACAATTGGTTTTACTTTGTCTTGCCTGCGTTTTCGGTTTAGGCGCCGCGGGATACGGTTATTATTGGTGGGCCGTCGACCGCTTCTTCCAGAGCACCGACGACGCCTATGTCGGCGGTGACGTGACGCCGATTTCGCCGCACATCGCCGGCTTCATTGCCGACGTCGCGGTGAAAGACAACGAACTTGTCCACGCCGGCCAATTGCTGGTGCGATTGGATGACCGCGACGCCCGCGCGGCCGCCGATCATGCGCAAGCCGTGCGCGAGCAACGTGAAGCGACGCTCGCCAGTTTGCAGGCCAAATATGAATTGCAGCAATCGACCATCCGCCAGGTGAGCGCCGATCTTGACGCCAAGACCGCGCAAGCCGAATTCGCCAAAGTCGATGCCGAGCGCTACCGCACACTCGCGCTTTCCAACTATGGCTCCCGGCAGGACGCCGAACGCACCACTGCCCTCGACCAGCAGGCACGCGCGGCTGTCACATCCGCGCAAGCCGCGTTGGCCGCAGCGAAACAGCAACTGAGCGTCTTGAATGCGGAGATCGCGCAGGCCAGCGCCGCGGTCGCGCAAGCGCGCGCCGATCTCGAGACCGCCCGGCTCAATCTCGGCTATGCCGAAATCCGTTCGCCAATCGACGGCTATGTCGGCAATCGCGCCGCGCGGGTCGGAGCCTATGTCTCGCAAGGCGCTTATCTGCTGACGATCGTGCCGTCGCACGGCCTATGGGTCGATGCCAATTTCAAGGAGGATCAGCTCGCCCGCATGCAGCTTGGCCAGCCGGCCACCGTCGTCGCCGACACCCTCCCCGGCCATGTCTTCCAGGGCCATCTCTTGAGCCTCGCCCCGGCAACCGGCGCCGTCTTCAGCGTCATTCCGCCGGAGAACGCCACCGGCAATTTCACCAAGATCGTGCAGCGAGTCGCAGTCCGAATCGCGCTCGACGATGCCGACCTGAACTTGGCGCGGGTAAGACCCGGGTTGTCGACGATCGCAACGATAGACACGCGAGCGCAATCAGGAGGCGGCAAATGAGCGAGAGCGCCTCCGACAACTGGCTCAAAAGCATCGTCCCGTTCATCGTGATGTGCTTCGGCGGCTTCATGGCGCTGTTGGACATTCAGATCGTGGCGTCGTCACTGCAAAATATCGGTGGCGGGTTGTCGGCGGCGCAGGACGAGATCAGCTGGGTTCAGACCGCTTATCTCATTGCCGAAATCATCGTCATTCCACTATCAGGCTGGCTGACGCGGGTGTTCTCGACGCGATGGCTGTTCACGGCGTCGGCTGCGGGCTTCACCGCCACCAGCATGCTGTGCGGCGTCGCCTGGGACATTCACAGCATGATCTTATTCCGAGCGCTGCAGGGTGCCTTGGGCGCCTCGATGATCCCGATCGTGTTCACATCGTCGCTGCATTATTTCCAAGGGCCGCGCCGCGTCTATTCGGCCGCGGTGGTCGGCACCATCGCCTCGGTGGCGCCCACCCTCGGTCCGATCATCGGCGGCTGGATCACCGACACGTTGAATTGGCATTGGCTGTTTTATGTCAATCTCGCGCCGGGGATCGCGATCACGCTGCTGGTGCCGTTCCTGGTCGATATCGACAAGCCGGATCTGCGCCTGCTCAAGGACGCCGACTATCTGGGCATTGTTCTGATGGCGATTGGCCTCGGCACGCTTGAATATGTGCTGGAAGAGGGAACGCGCTGGAATTGGTTCGACGACAGCACCATCCGCGCCTGCGCTTACATCGCCGGCATCAGCGGCGTCCTGTTTGTCTGGCGAAGCCTCACATTCCCGCGTCCGGTCGTCGATCTGCACGCGCTAACCAACCGAAATTTCGCGGTTGGATGTTTTTTGTCCTTTGTCACCGGTGTCGGCATCTTTTCCACAATTTATCTCACGCCGCTGTTTCTCGGCTATGTGCGTGGCTTTTCCGCCTGGCAGACCGGACTCGCGATCTTTTCGACCGGCGCGGCGTCGCTGATCGGCGTTCCGATTTACATCGTTCTGGCCAGGAAATTCGACATCCGCTGGCTGATGATGCTGGGACTTGCGTCCTTCGGCCTCGCCATGTGGAGTTACACCTTCATTACCCACGATTGGGGGGCCGATCAGCTCCTGATCCCGCAAATCCTTCGCGGCCTGCCGCAGGTCTTTGCCGTCGCGCCCGCAGTCAATCTCGGGCTCGCCAGCCTGCCGCCGGATCGGCTCAAATATGCCAGCGGGCTGTTCAACATGATGCGCAATCTCGGCGGCGCCGTCGGCATCGCGCTGTGCGGCGCAATCATCAATGCTAGGACAAATTTCCATTTCGTTGCGATCGCGTCCAACCTCACGCCGGCCAACGGCGCGATGACGCGATTCGTCGATGAGATGGGTCAACGCTATGGATCGATCCCGGGAAGTCTTCAGGAGGGCCACACGGCGGCACTTAAGCAGCTCTGGCAGCTTGCCTTTCGCGAAGCCTCGACGCTGGCCTATGCCGACGCATTTCGTGCCATCATGATCGCTTTCATCGTCGCTACGCTTCTGGTTCCCTTGTTGCGCAACATCGCTGCAGCACCTGCGCCTGCACAGTCACATTGAGATCGCCATGCGCGCGCTGGGTTTAGAAACGTCGCAATCGGAAGCACTGGAAGCCAAGCTCGCGGCTGCACCGCAGCCGCGCTACGACCCGCGCACGCGCGCCCTGATCGAAGGCCCGATCGCGGCGACGCTGATCCGCCTCGCCGCCCCCAATGTCTTGGTGATGCTGGCGCAGACCTCGGTGGGATTGGTCGAGACCTATTTCGTCGGCAAGCTCGGCACCGATCAGCTCGCCGGCGTGGCGCTGGTGTTTCCCGTGGTGATGCTGATGCAGATGATGTCGGCCGGCGCCATGGGCGGCGGCATGTCGTCGGCAATCGCGCGCGCTCTCGGCGGCGGCCGGCGGGGAGATGCCGATGCGCTGGCGCTGCACGCGCTGATCATCGGCCTCGTCTTCGGCCTGATATTCACCGTTGCGGTGCTGCTCGGCGGCGACTTGCTCTACGCGGCGATGGGCGGCAGCGGTCATTCGCTCGCGGCGGCCAACACCTATTCCACCGTGATTTTTTCCGGCGCCGTTCTGGTGTGGCTGTTCAATTCGCTCGCGAATGTCATCCGCGGCACCGGCAATATGACTGTGCCCGCGCTGGTCACATGTGTCGGCGTCGCCGTTCTAATCCCGCTGTCGCCGTGCCTGATTTTCGGCTGGGGTCCGTTTCCGAGGCTCGGCGTCGCCGGAGGCGCCGCCGCCGTGCTCATCTATTACGGCGCCGGCAGCGCCGCGTTTGCCGTCTATCTGCGTTCCGGACGAAGCGTCGTGCGCCTGACGCTCATCGGCGTCCGCTTACGCTGGCCATTGTTCGCCGACATTCTCCGTGTCGGCGCGGTCGCGGCACTCATCACCGTGGCAACCAATCTCACCATCGCGATTGCGACGGCGCTGGTCGGCGCGCTGGGGCCCGCCGCCATCGCCGGCTATGGCGTCGGCACTCGGCTTGAATATTTGCTCATCCCGCTGGTGTTCGGATTGGGCGGTCCGCTCGTCGCCATGGTCGGCACCAATATCGGCGCGCACCGTCCCGACCGCGCCTTGCGCGTCGCCTGGATCGGCGCGGGCATCGCCGCGGGCTTGTGCGAACTGATCGGGCTTGGCGCCGCGATGGCACCGCGCGCCTGGCTGTCGCTGTTCGATACCGCGCCCGGGATGATCGATGCCGGCACACGATACCTGCATGTGGTCGGCCCCGCCTACGGCTTGTTCGGGCTCGGCATGGCGCTCTATTTCGCCTCGCAAGGCGCCGGCCGGCTGCTGTGGCCGCTACTTGCCAATTTCACGCGGCTCGTGATCGCAGCCGCCGGCGGCTATCTTGCCTTGCGCCTGGGCGGCAGCCTCACCGGCGTATTCATCGCTTTGGCGGTTGCGCTTTGCGCTTTTGGCCTCATTAATGCGGCAGCCGTGGCCGGCGGCTCGTGGTTCGAGAGGCCGCGCCGCGCCGGCGTTGCGCGTGGGGAGCTGGCATGACCAAACGCTATCTGGAAGATTTCGCCGTCGGACAGGTTTTCAAGAGCGGACGCAAGCGGGTCGACAAAGACGAGATCTTCGCTTTTGCCAGAGAGTACGATCCGCAGCCGTTTCATCTCGACGAGGCCGCCGCGCGGCAATCGCCCTTTGCCGGACTGGCGGCGAGCGGCTGGCACACCGCGGCGATGACCATGCGGCTTCTGGTCGACGGCGAATTCAGCCCGGCCGGCGGCATTCTCGGCGTCGGCTTCGACGAATTGAGCTGGCCGCGCGCGGTCCGCCCCGGCGACGAATTGCGTGTGGACAGCGAAGTGCTCGAAGTGCGGCCGTCGAAGTCGAAGCCCGACCGCGGCATGATCCGGGTGCGCAACACCACATTCAACCAGAACGACGAACCGGTACAGATTTTCACCGGCAATCTTCTGGTGCCGCGCCGGCCCGGCGCCGCGGCGAGCCAGTAATCCGATCGCATAGAGGAACTCGGCAATGCGCATTTTGGTGGTCGGCGCCGGCGCGCTCGGCGGTTATTTCGGCGGCCGGCTGAAGGAAGCCGGGCGCGACGTGACTTTTCTGGTGCGACCGCGCCGCGCCGAACACTTGGCGAAAACCGGGCTGATCGTGCGCAGCCCTAAAGGTGACATAGCCATCCCGGCGCCGCCGACCGTGCTTGCGGAGAACTTAAGCGCGCCGTTTGACCTGATCCTGTTGAGTTGCAAGGCCTACGATCTGCAAGGCGCAATGGATTCCTTTGCGCCAGCAGTGGGCGCCCACACCGCCATCCTGCCCTTGCTCAACGGGATGAGGCACATGGATTTGCTCGCGGCGCGGTTTGGCGCTGCCGCGGTGCTCGGCGGTCAATGCGTGATCTCGGCGACGCTCGACGCCGATGGCCGCATCCTCCACCTCAACGATTTGCATTTCCTGTCGTTCGGCGAACAGAACGGCGCGAAATCACCGCGCGTTGCGGCAATCGCGGCGGATTTTTCCGGCGCCAAGTTCGACTCCCAGCTCTCCACTGCGATCCTCCAAGAGATGTGGGAGAAATGGGCTTTCATCGCCGCCGCGGCCGGAATCAGCTGCCTGATGCGCGGCGCCTTCGGCGACATCGCCGCCGCCAGTGGCAGCCAATACGCCAGCGATATGTTCGCCGAGTGCTGCGCAATCGCCGCGAAGAACGGCTTTGCCCCGGGCGAGACCGCCGTTAAGCGCAGTATCGGCTTGCTCACCGCGGCGGGCTCGCCGATTGCCGCCTCGATGCTGCGCGACATCGAACGCGGCGCACGCATCGAGAGCAACCATATTGTCGGCGATCTGTTAGCGCGCGGCGGCGCGCGCGCGAGCGATTATCCGCTGTTGCAAATTGCCTATGCCCATTTGCGGACTTATGAAGCCAGGCGCCAGCGCGAGCAAGGCGCCGCGCCAGCCCGATAGGCTGGAACTTTTCACCGCATACAACTATCTCCTTCCGGAGACGTTGTTCGCACGCGGAGGAAATCGGCGCCATGACAAAGATCGTCTATCACATCGTCGAGCACGACGGCGGCTGGGCCTATCAGGTCGACGGCGTTTTTTCCGAGACATTCCCCTCCCATGAGGCGGCGCGCAGCGCGGCGCAACGCGCTGCAGTGGAACAGCACATGCCCGGGGAGACCCGCGCCATTTCCTGGGAAGACAGCAAGGGCAAGTGGCACGAGGAGGTCGCGCGCGGCGACGACCGACCCGAGACCGAAGTCGAGGGTTAATTTGAACATCATGGCCGGACTCGTTCCGGCCATCGGCGTGTTCTTTGCGGTGGTCATAACGGTCGCGCCGAAAGTCTCTGTCGGCGCGTGCCGTTCGCGGCTATCGTAGCGCCGCATGTCCACGCTCAACTACCACCCCAAGCACGACCAGGCCAGCTATCACGTCGAAACCGCGTTGAGCGGCTACGAGCTTCTCAATGATCCCTTGCTCAACAAGGGCACCGCCTTTACCGAGGCCGAGCGCGACGACTTCGATCTGCACGGGCTGTTGCCACCGCACGTCGCCGAGCTCGATTATCAGGTTCAGCGCCGGCTTGCCGCCTTTCATGGGCTGGGCAGCGACCTGCAGCGCTACGTGTTCCTGCGCGGCTTGCAGGATTCCAACGAGACATTGTTCTACGCGCTGTTGACCCGCAACATCGAGGAAATGATGCCGATCGTCTATACCCCGACGGTCGGCCTCGGCTGTCAGCTGTTCAGCCATGTGTTCCGCAAACCCCGCGGATTGTTTCTTTCCATTCCGCACCAGGGTTTGATCCCGCGCATCCTCTCGCATCCGCGCTACGACCGCATCAACGCGATCGTGGTCAGCGACGGCGAACGCATTCTCGGGCTCGGCGATCAGGGCGCCGGCGGCATGGGCATTCCGATCGGCAAATTGTCGCTCTACACCGCCTGCGCCGGGTTGCATCCGGGAATGACGCTGCCGGTCCTGCTCGATGTCGGTACCGACAACGGCGACCACCTGCGCGATCCGCTGTACATCGGCTGGCAGCATGAGCGCGTGCGCGGGCCGGCCTACGACGATCTGGTGTCGACCTTCGTCGAGGCGGTCCGCAAGCGCTGGCCGCATGTACTGTTGCATTGGGAAGACTTCGCCATCGGCAATGCCAATCGCCTGCTCGCGCGCTACCGCGACTCGCTTTGCACCTTCAACGACGACATCCAGGGCACCGCCGCGATCGCGGTGGGGACACTGCTTTGCGCCATCAATGTCACCGGCGTGCCGTTGACCGAACAGCGCGTCGCGGTGCTTGGCGCCGGCTCCGCCGGCACCGGCATCTGCGCGCTATTGCTGCGGGCGATGGTCGAAGCAGGCTTAAGCGAACAACGCGCGCGCGAATGCTTCTATCTGGTCGATCGACCTGGTCTTTTGCTGGCCGGCATGAACGGCTTGGCGCCGTTCCAGGCGCCGTTCGCGCAAGCTCCCGGTCGCGTGGCCGGCTGGAAGCTTAAGACACCGGGCCGCATCGACCTTGAAGACGTGGTGACGAATGCGCATCCGACCGTATTGATCGGCACGTCCGGGCAAGCGCATGCCTTTGCCGAACCGATGGTGCGCGCGATGGCGAGGAACGTCAAACGGCCGGTGATCTTTCCGCTGTCCAATCCGACTGAACGCAGCGAGGCAAGGCCGGCGGAGCTTGATGCCTGGACCGAAGGCCGCGCCGTGATCGCCACCGGCAGCCCGTTTCCGCCGCTCAAGCGCGGCGGCAAGGAATTCCGCATCGACCAAAACAACAATGCCTATGTCTATCCGGGCATCGGGCTTGGCGCGGTCGCGGTGCGCGCGCGGCGGATTTCCGACGGCATGTTTCTGGCGGCGGCCAACACGATCGCCGCGCAGTCGCCGGCGAAACGCGATCCGGGTGCCAACCTGTTGCCGCCGCTGGTCGATATCAGAAAGTTGTCGTTCCAGGTCGCGCTTGCGGTCGCGTTGCAAGCGCAAAAGGAGGGCTGTGCCGATGCCCTCTCAGAAGAGCAGACCGCCGCGGCGATCCGCGCCAAAATGTGGGAGCCGGTTTACGCCCTGTACCGGCGCATCGCGCGGACGTGATCTCGAAGCTCGTGTTTCAGTCGCTGGCGAATCGAGCGCGGCGCACATTTTGATCCCTCTCCCCACCCGGGCCGCGCTTGCGCGCGCCCGAGTGCAAGCTTGATGGGAGAGGGCGGCGAGTGGCACGCCTTGCGTGGCACGAGCCGGGTGAGGGGTATTTGTAAGGCGCGGTGCTCCTAACCCCTCACCC
>DASSXN010000126.1:0-10578 GCA_035703785.1 Xanthobacteraceae bacterium | reverse complement strand
GATGATCTCATTGACGATCGCGCGCAATCCCGACGGCACCGAGAAGCACACGCTCAAGAACGCGCGCGAGACCGGCGAATTCTGCTTCAATGTGGTGACGGAGCAGGTATGGCGGGAAATGGTGGATTCGGCCAATGCCTTCCCGGCCGGCGATTCCGAGTTCAGCGAAACCGGTCTCAGCCCGATCCCGAGCGTCAAAATCGCGGCGCCGCGGGTCAAGGAGGTTCCGATCCATTTCGAGTGCAAGCTCGAGCGCGTCCTTGAGCTTGGCCCGAACCGGCATCCTTTGCTTATCGGCGAAGTGGTTTACATGCATGTCGATCCGTCCTGCATGACGAATGGATATATCGACATGAAGAAGCTCAATCCAATCGGAAGGCTCAATGGCTTTTCTTACGCGACACTTGGCAAAATTTTCGAGCGCGAGTTTTTCGATGGACAACCGCGCTAAAGCGAAATGATTTTAGGTTGATCCGGTATTTCGCTTTAGCTTGTTGTTTGAGCATGATCTTTTTCGACCTGGCTTCGCCCGCCGAAGCTTCGAACGAAAGGACTCGCGACTGGCTGGGCTTAGCGCAGGCGGGAAACCGGCGTCCACTTTTCAGGATCATGCTTCAGCGGATGGAGCGCATAGCAAGGCGGCTTAAGGCGAGGCAGTTGTCATCGCGCCGTGCCGAGCTCAGGTATCCGGGCTCTTGCTTGCGACCTGGCGCGCAAAAGACAGCATCAGATCCCAGGCATTGCGAATATTGACCGCGAGCAGAAGCAGCAGCGCTGCGGCCAATATATCGGCGGCAAGCGTGGCGCGCGAAATGACAAGACCCGCCGCGGCGAGCATCGCGAGGTAGGACGCGAGCGTGCAGAACCCATAACCGAACCGGTCGGCGGTATCGCTGACCGAGGCTCGGGCGAGGCCGACCAGAACCACGGTCGTGTAGCCGAGTCCGGCGATGGCGACGATTGTGATGCCGATCGCGAGCGACAGCGCGGTGTGCGACGGCACCATCGCAATAAGGCTGAGGAGCAGAAGCGTGCTGAAATAGAAAACGACCGGACTCATGAAAGTGCGCGTGGCGACGCTACGCTCGGGCGTGAGAAAACTTGCCCCGATCGATACCGCCACGAATAACAGCGCAACCAGTGCGGCCGAGGCGGTGCCGAGCAGCATGTAGAAATCATGCCAGTCGTGCCACTCGCTCGGCATCATGCGAAATCATCCCCGCCCGACATACGGCATCAAATTGGCCATCACGGTCATGAACAATACGTTGGTGTCGAGCGGCAGGCTCGCCATGAAAACGACGGCGCGGCCGACATCTTCGGCGGCCATGCGCGGCTCGATCATTTTACGGCCGTCAGGCTGCAGGATGCCTTCGCCCTGCACCATGCGCTCGGTGAGCGGGGTGGCGGCATTGCCGATGTCGATCTGGCCGCAGCAGATGTCGTGGCCGCGACAGTCGAGCGCGGTCTGCTTGGTCAGCCCGGTGACCGCGTGTTTGGTCGCGGTATAGGCAGCCGAATGCGGCCGCGGCGTATGCGCCGAGATCGAGCCGTTATTGATGATGCGGCCGCCGCGCGGGCGCTGCGCCTTCATGATCTTGATGGCTTCTTGCGTGCACAGGAACAGGCCGGTGAGATTGGTGGCGACCACCGCCTGCCATTTGTCGAGCGGCAAGTCTTCAATCGGCACCGCCGGCGCGCCAATGCCAGCATTGTTAAAAAGGACATCGAGCCGGCCGTAATTGTCTTTGGCCTTGGCGAACAATGCCCGGATCGAGGCCGGATCGGCGACGTCGGCGGCAACAGTGAGCGCTTCGCCAGGCGTCTGTGCGCCTTCCTTGGCGACCGTGTCCAAGAGTTCCTTGCGCCGACCGGCAAGCACCACGGCATAGCCCTCGCGCATCAAGGCGAGCGTGACGGCGCGGCCGACGCCGGTACCGGCGCCCGTGACCAATGCAACTTTCCGCTCCGCCATGGCTATCCTCCCTCCGGTTTGCGCCGGGCGGATAGTGACGAAGGCGATGCGCGGCGGCAATCCCTGTTTCGTCATTCCGGATCGCGCCAACGGGTCCGGACCGAAGTGTCTGGCCCGATGACAAGCTCAGCGGCGAGTCCGGAATCCATAATCACAAATGGTCGAGATTAATTTCAGACATAGGGCTTATGGATTCCAGGCTCGCCATTTCATGGCGCCCCAGGACGACGGAAAGATTAGCTCGCGACCGCGATTTCCTGATCGGGACTGGCGACGCGACAGTCCTCGGGCGCGGCGAGGCGATCGTCGATCTCGGCCGCGGCGACCGGTCTGCCGAAGCGGTAGCCTTGCATCGAATGCACGCCCGCAGCGCGCAGGAACAGATGCTGGTCGGCAGTCTCGACGCCTTCGGCCGTCACTTTCATGCCAAGACCGCGGCCGAGACTGACGACGGCATGAACGATGGCCGCGGCATCGGCGGCCTTCTCGATCGAGCGCACGAAACTCGAATCGATCTTGAGCTTGTCGAACGGAAAACGCCGCAGATATAGCAGGCTCGAATAGCCGGTGCCGAAATCATCGAGCGCAAAGCACACGCCGAGCCCTTTGAGTCGCAGCATCGAGAGTTCCGCGCTCTCGAGATTGCCGAGCAAGGTGCTTTCGGTGAGCTCGAGCTCGAGGCGGTTGGGCTCAAAAGCGGTCTCGCTGAGAATGCGCTCGATCGCTTCGACAAAATCCGGCCGCCGGAATTGCAGCGGCGACACATTGACCGAGACCGCCAGCCCCGGCCAATTGCGACCGTCGAGGCAGGCGCGGCGCAGGATGTATTCGCCAAGCTCGACAATGAGACCCGAATGCTCGGCAATCGGAATAAAGCGGGCTGGGGGAATTTCGCCTTGCACCGGGTGGATCCAGCGCGCCAGCGTTTCCACGCCGACTACCCGCTTGCCGCTCGGATTGACGATCGGCTGATAGACGACGTGCAGCTCGTCATTTTTGATCGCCTGACGAAGCGCGCTTTCGAGCAATTTGCGATTCGACAGGTCGGCGTTCATCGCCGCATCGTAGATGCAGGCGCGGTTGCGGCCTTCGTTCTTGGCGCGATAGAGCGCCATATCGGCGTAGCGCAGGATATCGCGGGCGTCCTGGGTGCAGCTGTCGATCACGGCGATGCCGATCGAAGCGCCGATATTGATGCCGTGCCCGCTGACGATGAACGGCGCGCAGATCGCCGTGAGAATGCGATCGGCGATCGCCTGCAACGAATAGCTGTCCGAGGCGCAGGTCATGATGATGGCGAACTCATCGCCGCCGAGGCGGGCGACGAGATCGTCGTCGCGCATGATCTGGCTTAAACGTCGAGTGACGTTGAGAATGAGCTCGTCGCCGATATGGTGGCCGAGCGTGTCGTTGACGTCCTTGAAGTGATCGAGATCGATGTAGAACACGGCGGCAGTCGGGCCGCCATTGCGCACTTCAACGATGGCACGTTCCAGCCGCTCCGAAAAATAAATCCGGTTCGGCAATCCGCAGACCGGATCGTGCAGCGCAAGGTGGCGTAATTGCCGCTCGCCGGCGGCGATCGCGGCGGCCGTGCGCTGCATGTGGCGCATGATGAAAATGATCAGCAGGGCGAAGGCCACAAACACTACCGCGACGAATGGCACCACGCTCATGATCACGGCTCCGCCCGGCCGCTTCGGGCGCCACACTAACCGGGCAATCGCTGTGCCATCGGTGTCGGCGAGTTCAATCACGTGATCATCGTCGGCCGCCGCCGCGTCCGTCGCGCCCGCCATCGGCTCGGCCATATGCAGGCCATCGACTTGCAAACGCTCGGCGATCTTCGCCAGAAGCCGGTTATTGATGTATTTCACCGAGGCCACGATCGGCGCGCGATCGTTTCCGTTCGCCGAATTGGCCTCCTCGCCAATCGCCACCGCAGCAACAATCGCGGGTTTACCCATAAAACTTTGAATAACAGCGACGGCTTTGGTCGGCTTGGACAAATCGCGTGGCGATACCAAGACGGCGCTGCGCGGTTGCCCGGCGAGCCGGCTGCGCAAAATATCCGTCGTCGGCGCGAGTTCGGCCACTAGGTTGGCGCTGGCTCCTTCGCCGCCGACGCGAGAGCGGAAATATTCGGTCTGGCCATCGATCCCGAAGACCGCAACGATCTCGGCATTGTAGAACGTTTCGAGCCATTGACCGACGCGCCGATCGACCCACGCCGCGTCATAGCTATCGCGAATTTTTGTAATTGCCTGCGGCATGGACGCGACGCTCTGCAGGTGCCGTAGCGCGCGCTCGGCGTTCTCGTCGATCGAGCGCAGGATCGATTGCTTCTCGCTATCGGCCGAAAACCGGTTGGCGCGCAGCGCGGAACTCAGCAAGCCCGCGGCAATGCAGATGATCGCGATAACGACGATGATGCCAATAGCAATAAGCAAACGGACGCGCGCCTGGTCCCAGCGCGACCGGTTCGTTTCCCCGGCGGTTTGCATCTGCGCCGAAGGCAACACATTGCCACCTTTGGATATCTCGATCGGCGCCAAGATAGCGAGCAAAAGCTTGCGAATGACTTGCAATTTGCATGGAAATCACGGCCGCCGGGAACCGCGGCGCTTTCGGCCACGATCGTTAATGGCGGGTAAATGGGGTTGCTTTGGCTTTGGAGCAGCAGAAGTAATTCGGCTTTTAAAGCATGATCCCGAAAAGTGGACGTCGGTTTCCCGCCTGCGCGAAGCCCAGCCAGTCGCGAGTCCTTTCGTTCGAAGCTTCGGCGGGCGAAGCCAGGTCGGAAAAGATCATGCTCAAATAACAAGCTAAAGCGAAAATACCAAATCAAGCTAAATCATTTCGCTTTAGCGCCGATTGACGTAGGGCGGCCGCGGTATGCCGATATGGGCCGCGCGCAGGGCGGCCGACCAGCGCTCGCGCAGATCGTTGAAATAGGGTTCTCCCGGCTCGATCCGGTAGATCAGTTCCGGGTCGCACGTGTCGCGGCGCAGCACCATGAGATCGATCGGCAAACCGACAGACAGGTTCGATCGCAGCGTCGAGTCGATCGAGATCAACCCGACTTTGAGCGCGTCATAGATGTCCATTTCGTAGTTGATGGCGCGATCGAGCACCGGTTTACCGTACTTATGCTCGCCGATCTGCAGATAGGGCGTATCGACGGTGCATTCGATGAAATTGCCGGCCGAGTAGATCATGAACAGCCGCATGCGCTCGCCCATGATCTGGCCACCGAATAGAAACGAGACGTCGAATGTGACGTCGGAGGCTTCGAGCGCCTTGCCCTCGGTGGAATGGATGGTGCGCACGACGTGACCGACACGTCGTGCCGCCTGGAACAGCGTGGGCGCGTTCATCAAGGTCTCGTGCTCGCCGGTCTCCGGATTGTCGTAGCCTTCGGTCAAGGTGCTGACCACCGACTGGCTGATCGAAAGATTGCCGGCCGAGGCAACTGCCATGACCCGCTTCTTCGGGTCCTTGAAAACGTGCAGTTTGCGGAAGGTGGAAATGTTGTCGACCCCGGCATTGGTCCGCGTGTCGGCGAACATCACCAAGCCTTCCCGAACCAGAATCCCACCGCAATAGGTCATCGATTCCGCCAGCCCCGTTGTGCCGCCTGTATAGCATTGTCGGCGCCCCCACGGTCGAGATGCTTACCCGTGCTTTGTTCATCCATCAGGCGGCGCGGGCCCAATCGACGCCTCAATTAAGGGGACCTGAAAAGGCGGTGCCCGTTATACGGGTGGAAACGGGCGACGTCTCGAAACCGCCCATGCTCGAACCGATCCTCATCGCTGGCATCGTCATTACCGCCACCGCCTGGTACGTGCAGCATAAATGGCGAAAACGCCTGCGCGCTCTGGCAATCCGCGATCCACGCGAAGGCACCGTTCTCCAATTGCTCGCCCGGCGCTACGCCCGCGGCGAGATCGATCGCCAGGAATACCTCCAGAAGCGAAGCGATATTCTCGGCTATCAGGGTATGCCGCCGCGCTCCTGAAGACGCGCGAGCGTGAGCCTTTCATCCGCGCGTGCGCTTGAGCCGTGAGCGGTGTCGCGCTAGAGGAGGCGGCGGCACGGAGATCACGGCATGACCGGCAGCATGGCCAGCAGCGCGCCCACCAGCAGCGCGGCCAAAAACGACGGCGTTGTCACCGCCGCGGTTCTGGTGATCGGCGATGAAATCCTCTCCGGCCGCACCAAGGATAAGAATATCGGCTACATCGCCGAGTTTTTGACCGACATCGGCATCGATCTAAAAGAAGTCCGTATTGTCGCCGACGAGGAACCGGAGATCGTCGCCGCGGTCAACGCTTTGCGGCCCCGCTACACCTATTTGTTCACGACCGGCGGAATCGGCCCGACCCATGACGACATCACCGCGGAGTGTGTCGCCAAGGCATTCGGCCTCGCGCTGGAATACCACCCGCGCGCCGTCGAAATCATGCGCGCCCGTCTGGCGCAGACGGGCGGCGAGATGAACGAGGCGCGCATGCGTATGACGCGCGTACCCAAGGGTGCCGCGCTGGTGTTGAACAAAATCTCGGCGGCCCCGGGGTTTTGGATCGGCAACGTGATCGTGATGGCTGGAATCCCGAGCGTCATGCAGGCGATGCTCGATTATGTGGCACCGCAGCTCAAGACCGGAGCGAAGATGCTGTCCGAATCGATCCGCGCCGATTGCCGCGAGGGTGACATCGGCACCGAGCTCGGCGCGATTGCGAAGGCACATGCGGATGTGGTGATCGGCTCGTATCCGTTCGTCGACGAAAAAGATCTGGCGAACACGAATGTTGTGGTGCGCTCGCGCGACCCGCAGAAGCTCACCGCGGCGAAGCTCGCCATCGAGGCCATGTTGACTCGCGTCAAAACCGGGCTGGCCAAGAATTAGGGTCCTTAGTTTGTCGCGCGATTGCCTCGGTCAGTCCGTATCGTTCGTCTCGGCCAAGGATCAGTTGGGTCCATGAAGCGGCGCCGCACATTCGTTTCCGCTATCGCCGCTGCCGCCGCGGCATTCGGTTTCCTGTTCGC
This sequence comes from Xanthobacteraceae bacterium, assembly GCA_035703785.1. Taxonomy (GTDB): domain Bacteria; phylum Pseudomonadota; class Alphaproteobacteria; order Rhizobiales; family Xanthobacteraceae; genus BOG-931. The sequence goes on along the minus strand of DASSXN010000126.1, from coordinate 3,551 downwards.
AGCGGAATTTTCCGCCGCCGAGCCGGCTCCCGATCTGCATGGCGTGGGCGTCGTCTATCTGCACGGTAAAGGCGGTTGGCCCGGGGCGCTCAACGGCGGCATCGTCAGCGCTTTGAAAGAAGAAGGCGCGCTGGTGGCGACGCCGGAAATGCCGTGGTCTTTCCATCGCCGCTATGACGCGACCTTCGAACAAGCGCTGGCCGAGATCGATACCGCGATCGCGGGGCTTAAATCCGACGGCGCGCACCGCATTGTAGTTATCGGTGTATCTCTGGGGGCCAATGCCGCGATCGGTTACGCGGCGCGGCATCCGGAGCTCGCCGGCGTGGTTGCGCTCGCGCCCGGTCATCTCCCCGACGTCGGCAATATGCGCAGTTTCGTCAGCGATGCGGTGACGCGCGCCAAGACCTTGATCGCGGAAGGAAAGGGCGCCGTGCCGCAGAGCTTTCCCGACATGGCGCAAGGCATCCCGTTGATGGCGACGGCAACGCCGACTGTTTATTTGAGCTGGTTCGATCCGGAGGGACCGGCGGTCATGCCCAAGAATGCCGCGCTGATGGGCGCGGCGCCTTCGCCAGTGCCGCTGCTCTGGGTCGTCGGCAAGCTCGATCCGATCGACCGCCGCGGCCCCGAATATGCCTTCAATGCGCTCGCCAAAAATCCGAAGAGCCAATATGTCGAGGTCATTGCCGGACACCTGACGACGGCGCTGGTCGCGCGCCGGCAAGTGATTGATTGGATCAATGCCCTGTAAGCTCGGCTGTCCAGGGTCAAAATCATATTTCCGCAAGCCGCGTTGCGGCCGCGCAAATAATGAATTTTTGACCCTAAATTCCTGGTGCAACGAGACGATCGGCTATGAAAACTCCCGAACCGGAAAGGCCCGTCGATCCTGCAAAGATCTTTCCCGTGTCCTGGGACCAGTTCCATCGCGATTCACGTGCGCTAGCTTGGCGGTTGAGCGGAGCGGGTCCCTTCGAAGCGATTGTCTGCATCACGCGGGGCGGTCTCGTGCCGGCCGCGATCGTGGCGCGCGAGCTCGGTATCCGCGTGATCGAGACGGTGTGCGTGGCAAGCTACGACCACACCCGCCAGGCCGACTTGAAGATTCTCAAGGACGTCGCCGCAAGCGTGATCGCGCGCGGCGGCGGCGAGGGCGCCGGCGTGCTCATCGTCGATGACCTGGTGGATACCGGCCAGACCGCGAAAGTCGTACGCGGGATATTGCCGCGCGCCCATTTCGCCACGGTCTATGCCAAACCAATGGGCCGACCCATGGTGGACACGTTCATTACCGAAGTCTCGCAGGATACTTGGATCTATTTCCCCTGGGATACCGGGCTTGCGTTCCAGCCGCCGATCCGCGACCACGGTTTGTAGCGTGGCCATTTCGCGCTCGAACCGCGATCGGCTATGATGGGTAAATAATGCTAGAGAGACAGCCGAGGAGGCCAGTCATGGATGCCGTGACGCCAAAATCGAAACACGACACCGCCGACACGCATTCGCATGTGGTGCGTCCGGCGGACATGGAATGGAAGAAGACGCGGTTTCCCGGCTGCGAAGTAAAAGGTCTTCTGTTCGACAAAGCGACCGGTCTCGTTACCGCGCTGATGAGGTTCGCGCCCGGCGCCACGCTGCCGGACCACGAGCATGTCAAGATCGAGCAGACCTACGTTCTTGAAGGCAAACTCATCGACAAGGAAGGTCCGGCGCAAGGGCTCACGGTCGGTCCCGGCGAATTCGTCTGGCGCGAGCCCGGCAGCCGCCATGTTGCTTGGACGCCTGAAGGCGGGCTGATGCTGGCGATGTTCCAGGTGCCGAACAAATTCTTCGAAAAAGACGGTCGCGTGACCGACATTTCCGGCGCCGACTGGGACGAGCTTTGGGGGCGTGTGTTCAAGGACTGAAATATCGTCCACGCAGGTTAGGGGAGATCGGCGCGATGAACGTGGCGCGAGTAGATGTCTGTCGAAGGAACGTGGCGGGACGAGATGCTGCGCCACAAAAGTGGCTGCGCACGCTGCTCGGCTTGGCGTTAGCGGCCGCTTTCGCTTTGCCAGGCGCAAGCGCCTTGGCGCAGGACAATCCCATCATGCCGAAGCTTTCGATCGGGGGAGAGCAGAAAAGGAAGCTCACCCCTGAAGAAGTGGAACGGCAAAAACAGATTGACGCCGACTACAAAGCGGCGACCAGCAAGATCCCTGCGCAGAAGGCGCCCGATCCCTGGGCCGATGTGCGGCAGGCGCCTGCTGCCTCAGGGCAGAAATCTTCCGCGTCCACGCAAAGCGCGTCAACGCAGAAGAAGAAACAATCAGCGCAACAGCCGCAATAGTTGTCAGCCCGATCCTGATTAGGCATCACTGCACCAGAGTGCGCGCGCCTATTTGTTGCGCGGATCTGGCGTTCGGTAGACGTGCTATGATCTATCTCGGCGCACACCTGATCGATGTCCGCTTCGCGGGGATGTCGAGTAATTATCGGCTTCGCGGATGATTGCTTTCACGGACGTTATATAGTTGTCCGCCTTCGCGGACATCGTATAGTTGTCCGCATCCGCGGACGTGGCGAAATGGTAGACGCAAGGGACTTAAAATCCCTTGGGGGTAACCCTGTGCGGGTTCGAGTCCCGCCGTCCGCACCAACGAAATCAGGCATTATCTGCACAATCCAATGACCTCTGATCTGGCGGGAGCTTTGCCGCCCGGGGGCAATCACTATTTGAGATATTGAGTGCGCCAGGAGTGTGGGGTTGGCCCGCCCCAATTGGTCGCAAGCTGCAGCGATCGCTGAAAATCCCGATCGTCACAACGCTGCACGCGCTCGCTGATATCGAGCCTTGTGCCCGCTCTGGATGATCTTCGCTCGGAACTTAACGGCGGGACCGTCAGACGAGCGCGAGCGCAATCGCACCGAGGACAAATAAGCCTCCGACAACTGTCCCTACCACCCATCCGAAAATGCGCAGGGTCATTTGCTCGTCCATTGAGATCGCTCCCATCTTCATATTAAGGGGAACGAGGCTGAGGCCACTTCGTTGCCGAAAATAGGCGCGCCGATCCGTGAGACGGCGTGCCGGGCCCCTCGCCGATCCTTTAAAGCCCCCAGGCGGCCTCTTTGGCGCACAGAGAAGCCGCGCAATTGTTTGACTCGCTCTTTTGGGCGTTCGGCACACTGGGTGAAGATCAAAACTCCGGAAAGCGCCCGCAGTTAAAACGTGAGGCCGAGAGCCCGATCAGTTGCCGTTAGTGAACGGCCGAAAATACGGGTCAGGTGTGCTGTAACGATTGCCCTGACCGAAGGTCGTCAACGGGCCCTGCTGGACGCCGAACTGCACCACCGGACCACTCGAACCGAACGGCCGGGCGCCTTGGCTGGAGGTGTGGTTGTCCGGAGTAGTGGACTGCTTGTCCGGATCACCGAATGAGTAATTGCCCCCGTCGGGCGAAACGGTTTCCCGACTGAACGCCCATGCCGAGGAGGCGGTGAACAAGACCAGGCCTGCTGCAAACAGGCCGACTGCCGCCCTCGGGCCCATAAATTGCATGATC
>DASSXN010000087.1:0-7229 GCA_035703785.1 Xanthobacteraceae bacterium | reverse complement strand
GAGGCCCGTTTGCGACAGGGCATCGATCAGCGCGATTTTGCGCACGGTCGCAATCGGCCCTTTCTCGATCTGGAATCCTTCGCGTGGACCCTCCTCGGTAATGTGAACGGCTTTCGGTAAATCGCTCATGATCGTCGGCTCTGCGCTTGTTGCGGTTGAATGTGGCGAAGAAGCCGGCGGCGAAACCGATGAGGCGGCGGGTCGAATCGCGCCGTCGGCCGGCTCGATTTTGATGACGTCGGCGCCGAGATCGGCGAGGATTAAACCGGCACTCGGCCCCATGATGGTATGGCAGAATTCGAGCACGCGGATGCCGGCGAGGGGGAGGGGAGTGGCGGCATCGCTGTCCATGCTCGATTACCCTCGGCTCGTCACCGCCGGACTTGATCCGGCGGTCCATGCTGAGCATTCGTTCTTTTAGCGCTCGATCAAGGACTGTTGCGACGTCGTTCTGTCACCATGGATTGCCGGGTCAAGCCCGGCAATGACGATAGCGTGGTCGCTTATGCCGGACCACTCTTCGCCCGCGCGTCCTGGATCGCGCGCCACAGCCGGTCGGGCGTCGCCGGCAAATCGATATGCCGGATACCGAGCACCGAGAGCGCATCGACCAAGGCATTCGCCACCGCGGGCAGCGCGCCGACATTGCCGGCTTCGCCGGCGCCTTTGACGCCGAGCGGATTGGTTTTGGTTGGCACCGGATTGCTCTCGACATGGAAGCCGATCAGGTCGGTGGCGCGCGGCATCGCGTAATCCATGAACGAGCCGGTGAGAATCTGGCCTTGCTCGTCGAACTTGATGTCTTCCATCAGCACCTGGCCGACCCCCATGGCGATGCCGCCGTCGATCTGGCCGTGCAGCAATAGCGGATTGATCACGGTGCCGACGTCGTCGACCACGTTGTAGTCGACGATCTCGACCTCGCCGGTTTCTTCGTCGATCTCGAGCTCGCAGACATGCACGCCGTTGGGGTAGCTGGCGACATGGCCGGTCCAGATCGCCTTTTCGATCAGGCCGGGTTCCATGCCTTGCGGAAGATTTTTAGGTTCAAGCGAGGCTTTGGCGACTTCCTTGATGGTCAGCGTCTGGTTGGTCTTCTGACTCGAAAACACGCCGTCGGCGAATTTGATATCGGCAACGTCGACCTTGAGCATATGGGCGGCGATTGCCTTGGCCTTGGCCTCGACTTTGTCGGCGGCGAGCGTGAAGGCGGAGCCGGAAAACGCCGCCGAGCGCGAGCCGCCGGTGCCCTCGGCGAAGAACACCTGATCGGTGTCGCCCTGGATGTAAGTCACTTCATTGGGATCGAGACCGAGCCGGTCGCAGACGATCTGCTTGAACGCGGTCTCGTGGCCCTGGCCTTGATTGATGCTGCCGGAAAACATCGAGACCGAACCGGTACGGTCGAACCTGATCTCGGCGCCTTCGAGCCCGGCCGGCGCCGACCGCTCGATCGTGTTGGAAAAACCAAGCCCGCGCAGCTTGCCGTTCTTGCGGGCACGGGCGCGGCGCGCCTCGAAGCCTTTGCGGTCGGCGGCCGCGAGCGCCAGATCCATGTTCTTTTCGAATTCGCCGCAGTCGTAGGTGAAGGTCACGCTGGTTTTGAACGGCATCGCGCTCGGCGGAATAGTGTTGCGCCGGCGCAATTCCGCTGGATCGATGTTAAGCTCGTCGGCGGCGAGATCGACCATGCGCTCGATCACGTAGCCCGATTCCGGACGGCCATTGCCGCGATAGGGCCGCACCGGCTGGGTATGCGTGAACACCGCGGTAGCCTCGATGTGCGAGGCCGGCGTGCGATAGACGCCGGCGAGCGTGCCGAGGTTGCCGGTGAATGCCGGCATGCCGGTCTGCATATAGGCGCCGATCGCCGCAGTGACTCTGGCGCGGAAGCCGAGGAAGTTACCGTCCTTGTCGAGCGCGAGCTCCGCTTCGGTGACGTTGTCGCGCCCCTGCGCATCGCACAGAAACGACTCCGAGCGTGTCGCCACCCATTTCACCGTACGGCCGGTGAGCTTGGCCGCGCACAGCACCAGCGCTACTTCGTTGTAGACGGCCGACTTCATGCCGAAGCTGCCGCCGATATCGCCGCAGACGACGCGAATCTTGCTGTCGGGGACTTTCAGAACATATTGCGACAGTTCGGTCTGAAACACATTGGTCCGCTGCAAGGTCGTGTAGATCGTGTAACGGCCCTCGATCGGCTCGAACACGCCGATGCAGCCGCGCGGCTCCATGGTCGCGGCGGTGACGCGGTTGATGACGAAGGGGTGTTTGACCACATGCGCGGCGCGCGCAAATGCGGCGTTGGTTGCCTCTTTGTTGCCCTCGACCTGGACGAAGCCGATATTGTCGGGGCAATCGTCCCAGACGAGCGGCGCGCCGGCTTTCATCGCGTCGCCGGTCGAAGCGATCGCCGGCAGCGGCTCGTAATCGACTTCGATCAATTCGGCGGCGTCGATCGCCTGGTAGTAATTTTCCGCAACGACGAAGGCGACATAGTCGCCGATCATCCGCACCCGGTCCTCGACCAGAGCCGGATAACGCGGCCGATAGCCGGGCGCGCCATCATGGCGCTTTAGGCCGCCGGGCACCGGCAGATCGCCGAAACCGGCCGCCTTATAGTCCGCGCCGGTCAGTACCGCGAGAACGCCAGGCGCGGCCTTGGCTTTCGACGTATCGATCGTGCGGATGCGCGCATGGGCATGCGGCGAGCGCAGCACATAGCCGAAGGCCATTCCGGGAAACACCATGTCGGCGACATAGCGGCCGTGGCCTTTGACCAGCCGCGGATCTTCAAAGCGCGGAACGGCCTGACCGATCGCAAATTCACCCATCAGAATTCACCACTTGCCTCGCGCATAACGACGTGCCGGACTGCGATTTCTAGAGATATGCCCGCTGCTGAACCGGGCATTGGCAGGAAACAAACGGTCTTACAACGGCGCCGCAGGGGCTTCAATCCGGGATGGCGCGGCGTTACGTTAGCGGCAAAAGCGTGATGAGCGGGGATTCACTCGCCCCGCGGTAGCGAACATGATGCAGCCCAGCTCGGAAACCACCTCGCAAGGCCCGGCCGATCTGGCGGTGGAAACATTCGAAGCCGCATTGGATGCCCGCGCGCAAGCGATGGCGGATGCTTGCACGCGCTGCGGCAAATGCGTCGAGGTCTGCCCGGTCACTGCGGCCGGCGGACTAACGGCCGAGGAGCTGAGTGATCCCGCCGCGGTCATTGGCGGCGTCATCGACATTGTCCGCACTGGCCAAGTTCGCCCCGATGATGGCAATGATGCCGCGCGCAAATGGGCCCATGCCTGCATCCTCTCCGGCGAATGCATTAAGGCTTGCGATTACGGCGTCAATCCGCGCTTCCTCTTGCACATGGCGCGGGTGAAAATGGCGCGCGCCGCTGAACCGGCAGTGGCGCGCAAGAACGGCGTCGACGGTTTCCGCAAAGTGGCGCGCGAGGTCACGCAGCTGTCGCGTATCCAGCTCGATGACGCGCTGTTGGCGCGGCTCGGGCAGGGCGCTAAGGGCCAAGGCGACGCGCCGGCGAGCAGGCAAGAGCCGCCCGATTTCGTTTTCTACACCGGCTGCAACGTGCTCAAGACTCCGCACATCGCGCTGCTTGCGCTCGACATCATGGATGCGCTCGGCGTCACTTATGACGTGATGGGCGGCCCGACCCATTGCTGTGGCATCGTGCAGATGCGGGCCGGCGATGTCGCCACGTCTGGCCGCGTCGCCGAAGGCACGCTGGACAAGCTCGCCCACAGCAAGAGCGGGCAGGTGCTGTCATGGTGCCCGTCGTGCCAAGTGCAGTTCGCCGAGACGACGCTGCCGACGATCGAGAAGACGCGCGGCGCCAAGCCGTTCGAAATGACCCCGTTCACGCTGTTCATCCGCAAGAATCTCGACCGGTTGCGGCCGCTTCTTCGCGAGCGCGTGCCGATGCGTATCGCGCTGCATCGTCACCCTGGGATTGCCGGCGTCGTCGAGGCGGCGCAGGACATTTTGCGCGCTGTACCCGGCATCGAGATCGTCGATCTGCACCAGCCGGCGGTCGGATTGCAGGCCAACAGCATCCGCGTGCTGCCGGCCTATCGCCGGCAATTGCAGGAGCAGGAACTGGAAGCCGCGGCGGCCGCCCGCGTCGACGCGCTGGTCGCGGTCTATCATTCCGATCACCGCGAATTATGCGCGCATGAGCGCGACTCGCCGTTCCGCATCGTGAATATGTACGAGATCGTCGGCTTGAGCATGGGGTTGCACCGCGACGATCATTTCAAGCGGCTGAAGATGATGCAGGATGCCGACGCGATCCTCGCCGACTGCCGCGATTTCGTCGAAGCGCACGGCCTCGATGTCGAGACGACGCGCGCGGCAATTGTGGCCATGCTCGGCGAGCAGCCGGCACCGCTGCGGGGCGGGCGCTAAGGCGTAGGGTGGGTTGAGCGCAGCGAAACCCACCGAGGCTTGCGAGGGAAGGACCGCTTGACCCTTAGTCGATGGCGCGACGTACACCGCAGTCACGCGACGGTCGTCGTGATCGCAACCCCATTTTTCAGCGTCAGCGTCACCGGCGTACGCTCGGCAATGTCCGCAAGCCGCGCGCGCTGCTCTTGGCTCAGCTCGCCCTCGAAACTCAGCACCCGCGCGATCGCGCCCTCCGTGCCGGTCCTGGAAAAATGCACATCGACTGACACGCCGTGCAGCGGCCAAGCTTTGCGTTCGGCGTACATGCGCAGCGTGATCGCGGTGCAGGCGCCGAGCGCCGAGCAAAGGATTTCGAATGGCGCGGGTCCAGTATCTTTGCCGCCGAGTGCGGGACCTTCGTCGGCGCTCAGTTGGTGATGGCCGGCCGTGATCGCGACCGCGTAATTCGTTGTGCCGATTGTGGCCCTCGCATGCGCCATAAGTCTCTCCAAAAAAGATGCGCCTGGAAAGGTATCTCGCGCCCGGCGCGGGAAATTTGCAACCCTCAGCGTTCAAGATAGGCGGCGGTCGCCATGCCGCCGGCGGTACAGACCCCGATAACAGCGCGATGGGTGTTGCGGCGCCCGAGCTCCATGAGCGTCTGGCCGAGATAGCGGATGCCCGACATGCCGTAAGGGTGGCCAAGCGCAATCGCGCCGCCAATGACGTTGGTGGTTTCCCACGGCGTTTCGAGTTGCGCTTGATTGTACAGCGTCGTCACCGCATAGGCCTCGTGCAATTCCCATAAATCTACGTCGCTGTTGTTGAGCTGGTGATATTTCATCAGTTTGCGGATCGCCGGCGTGATCGCGATGCTCATCTCTTCGGGCGCGACCGCGGCAAGATGCATGCCGCGAAACAGGCCAAGAATGGGCAAGCCGCGTCGCGCGGCGAGATCAGCCTGCATCATGACAACGGCGGCGGCGCCATCCGACAATTGCGAGGCATTGCCGGCGGTCGTCGTGCCGCCCGGATAAACCGGCTTGAGCGCAGCAAGCCCGGCGAATGTGGTGTCGGGGCGCGGTCCTTCGTCGCGATCGAGCGTGACCTCCTGCATGTGACTCTGCTTGGTTGCCTTGTCGGTCACCTTCATCGTGGTTTTGAACGGCACGATCTCGGCGGCGAACTTTCCGGCAGCGGTCGCGGCGGCGACCCGCTTCTGGCTTTCGACGACGTAAGTATCGAGCGCTTCGCGCGTGATGTTGTATTTCTTGGCGACGAAATCGGCGGTCTGGTTCATCGTCCACCACACCGCCGGCATGCGCTTTTCCAGCGGCTCATAAACAAAGCCGTTCAGGTTAAGATTGAACTGCACCAGGCTGATGCTTTCGACACCGCCGGCGATCACGATGCTGGCTTCGCCGCTGCCGATGCGATTGGCGGCGATCGAGGCCGCGGTCAGGCCCGACCCGCAATAGCGATTGATCGTCACGCCCGGCACCGCAATGCCGAAGCCGGCTTCGAGCGCCGCGTTGCGCGCGATGTTGTGGCCGGTCGCGCCCTCCGGCAGTCCGCAGCCGAGTACGACATCTTCCACCTCAGCCGCATCGATGCCAGCGCGCGCGACGACGTTGCGCAAAACGTGCGCGGCCATCGGGATGCCGTGGGTCTGGTTGAGTGCGCCGCGGCCGGCCTTGGCGATGCCGGTCCGGCAATAGGCGACAACAGCGATGTCCTTCATGGGATTGCCTCGACTCGAATTTCCGTCTGCAGGCGGAGGATACCCGAATCCGAGCTCTCGTCGTGCGCTTGCGCGTCAGAAGACAAGCGAGCTGTGAGAACAGCCGCGAGAACGATGTCACTCACCCTCCCCCTTGCGGGGAGGGTCGACGCGCAACGCGCGGCGGGGTGGGGGTGGCAAGGGTAATTTCGCCGCCGATGCAATTACCTCGCGACCCCCACCCCTACCCCTCCCCACAAGGGGGAGTGACGTTCGATAGCTCATACCAATTTAACCTCGATTTCACGCTAGTTACTGAGGCTCTTCCCTATCACTAAAAACTGCTGCTACTATGGAGGATCACTAAAGCAAAAAGGCAAAAAGGAAAGTCCCGCGTGCGTAGACGCGATTATCTCTTTAAGCGGCGGGGTTCGCAATTCTGGCGCATCCGGCTTCAATGCAATGGCCGCTCGGTCGAGCGGTCACTTAAAACGATTGATCGGGCCGAAGCCGAGCTTTTGGCGTTGCCGTTTATCGCCGAGCACAAGCAGCGGCTTTTAGAAAACCGCCCCCGCCTCGAAACCGGCTTCCTTCACAAGATGGCACCGGGCAAAACGCATCCGGCTCCGGATGGCTCCGGCTCAATCATCGCCACCGATCAAACGTTGATCTATCTCGACGCGGGCGGCAACGTGCTCCGGCAAGAGAGCAACCGCATTCCCACCACTGAGCTTGTGAACGGGCCGGAATTCAAGCCTGCAAACGGGAAAGTGACGATTGCGGGTTTGGTCGATTGGGCGAACAAGTCGAAAAGTCTCAGTGACGCGCTTTCCGCCGAGCGTCCGACGGTCGCGACTAAAAACGGCGATGATGCGCTTTTTGAGCTTTACATCAAGGAAGCCGAGGTCACGGGTTATCCCGAACGCGAAGCGCGGGCGGTGTGGGCCGTGTTTAAGTCTCTCACCGATGGCAACGCGCTAAAGGACTGCACTCGCGATGATGGCCGCAAGCTCGTGGCTCATTTCGAGGGGCAGGGATTGAAAACGGCGAGCATCCGCAAAAAGGTTATGTGGCTTTGTTCGGCGGTCAATTT
>DASSXN010000196.1:0-16324 GCA_035703785.1 Xanthobacteraceae bacterium | reverse complement strand
GACTGTGAATGTCACCGGCAGTTTTTGGCCACGCGCCACGCAAGCCGTGTAGATGCGCTTGAGGTCGGACGGGGCGGTGACATTGGTGCCGGCTTCGTAACGGTTACGCAAACTCAGCCTTCGGCAGCCGACGTTCCTCCGTCCGGTCGCCGGATCGATCGTATAATCGATCGCGGAACTCAGATAGCAGCTGCCGTCGAATGCGTGCTGTGGATGGAACGGCAGCTTAGTAAGATCGACGTCCTTCGCGGTAATCTGAATCTGGTGCACCGGGGCCTCGGCAGACGGCACCTCGATCAGAGGCTGGGGATTCGCCAGCCGTTTGAAATATTCTTCGTAGAGCTTGTCCTCGCTGGTCTCGAAGGCAGCAGCGATGCGCTTGCGGCTGCCTGCCGTCTTGGCAACCATTTCGACTCGCTCCGGCCCTGCATTCTTGAACAGCACGGCCTTGTGCGTGTGTTCGATGATGTCGCTAAGTTCGGTCAGAGGTACCGGTTCGTCGCGAATGTCGACCTCGCCGAGTTCGATCAGGCGGTCGACAAAACTGCGCAAGCGGTATTTGTCGAAGTCGAAGGTAGTGGTTGCCATCGTGGTCACTTTACATCTTGAACTGCGGGACGTGCCGCGCGCTTTTCGCGCGTCCTGCCGGATGAATTGACGGGGACATCTTTCCTTGCAGTATGAATTGCCCGCCAGATTTTTTCCGCCGTTAGCGGCATGTCGATCTGGCTGACGCCGAATTCAGCGAGCGCGTCGATCACTGCATTGGCGACGGCGCCGAGCGCGCCGGTCGTGCCGCCTTCTCCAGCGCCGCGCACGCCCAGCCGATTTGTCGGTGTCGGCACCTCGCTGATATCGGTGGTGAACGACGGCAAAAGATCGGCGCGGGGCATGGCGTAATCCATGAACGAACCGGACAATAGTTGTCCCTGTGCATCGTAGGCGCACAGCTCCCACAGCGCTTGGCCGATTCCTTGCGCAGCGCCCCCATGGGTTTGTCCTTCGACGATAAGGGGGTTGATCGCTCGGCCGACATCGTCGACCGCCGTATAGCGAACCAGTTCGAGGGCACCCGTCTCGCGATCGACTTCGACCTCGCAGACATGTGCGCCGTAGGGAAAACCAAGCTGCAGGATGGTTTCGTCGCAAGCTGCCTCAAGCGCTCCGCGCAAGTTTTCCGGCATCTCTTTGCCGTTTGCCGCTGCTGCCGCCACGTCGAAAATTCCGACTGAACGATCGGTGCCTTGAACAGTGTAGCGACCGTCAGCGAACACGATGTCATCTTCGGCGGTTTCGAGCATATGGGCCGCAATTTTCTTGCCCTTCTCGATAATGGCGTCAGTGGCTTTGCCCATGACGATGCCGGCGAGGCGCATTGATCGGGCAGAGTGTGAGCCGCCACCCTCTTTGACGATGTCGGTGTCATTTTCAAACACGTATACGTCGTCGAATGGCACGCCGAGCCACTCCGCCACGCACTGCGCGAACGTCGTTTCGTGGCTTTGCCCGCTGGAAAGCGTGCCGACTACAACATCAACTCTACCGTTAGGCTGCACCTTGATGTCGGCGCGTTCGCGCGGATAGCCGCCGGTAGTTTCGAGATAGCAGCAGAGCCCGATGCCGCGCAGCCGCTTGCGCTTGCGTGCTTCAATGCGCCGCCGCCTGATGCCTTTCCAATCGCCGAGTTCCATCGCGCGCTCCATCACTGCGCGATACGTGCCGTTGTCGTAGGTGATGCCTTGCGCATTCTTGTAGGGAAAGGCCGACGGCGGAATAAGATTGCGCCGTCTAAGCGCGACGCGGTCGAACCCGTGCTCAAGGGCCGCTTTGTCGATGAGCCGCTCGATGACGTAAATGACTTCTGGTCGTCCCGCACTGCGGTAAGGGGTCGTTGGAGCGGTGTTCGAGAGCACGGCGCGCGCTCGCACATGCGACAAGGGAATGCGATAGCCGGCGGTAACGAGTCCGACGCCTTTAACGAGCGGAACGTAGGATCCCGAATGGGCGCCGATGTTACTGAGATTAGAAGTGCGCAAGGCGAGAAAGCGGCCGTCGGCATCGAGCGCGAGTTCGGCGGAGACGGTGAGATCGCGGCCCATATAATCGCTGAGGAAGGCCTCGTGGCGTTCAGCCGTCCATTTGATTGGCCGTCCAACGCGCTTGGAGCCCCAGGCCACCAGCGCGAATTCGGGAAAAAAGCTGTTGCGCGTGCCAAAGTTGCCGCCAATCTCTTGGGCGATGACGCGCACGTCTTCCTTGGGCACGCCGAGAATGTGCGCGAGCTCGCGCTTCTGGCGCACGATACCGCCCGACCCAGCGTAGAGAGTGTAGCGTCCCCTCGTCGGGTCGTAGATGCCGACGGCGGCGCGTGGCTCCATCGGCACACCGGTGACACGATTGATCCAGGTATCGAGCCGCGTAACGTGCGCGGCCTTTTCGAACGCGCGGTCGACGGCTGCGGCGTCGCCGACCTCAGCGTCGATCACGACATTCCGGATATCGTCGTAAAGCCGTGGCGCGTCGGACGCGAGCGCGGCATTTGCGTCGGTCACCGCTGGCAACACCTCGTAATCGACGATAATGCGTTCGGCAGCGTCCTTCGCCGCCGCAAGCGTTTCGGCGATGACAAAAGCGACGGCGGTGCCGACATGACGAACGCGATCGGTGGGTAGCACGTAGTGTGGCGCCACCGGTACCGCCGAGCCGTCGCGGTTGTAGAGCACGATGTCCGGTGGTGCCCCCGGCGTAGCGCGATGGGGGATGGCGTTGAGCCCGTCGGCACGGGCATCCTCGCCGGTCAGCACTGCAATCACGCCGGGCATTCCGCGCGCCGGCATGGCATCGATGCCGCGGATTAATGCATGCGCATGTGGTGCCCGCAGCGTGGCGGCATGGGCCTGTCCGGGAAAATTGAAATCGTCACTGTAACACCCGCGGCCCGTGAGGAGGCGCAAGTCCTCCTTGCGACGTACCGATTCGCCGATGCGTGCCTGCATGAATTAATGGTTCAAGAATGAGGTCTGAAATATTCTCACAGCGCCGCTGACACCGCCAGTACCCTAGACGGCACCCGCCACGCGTTGCAGAAGGGGGTAGGTGCGGGGGCAAACCGATGAGACCTCATCGCCGCAAATTCCTCCATCTGGCCGCGGTCGCTGTCACGGTGCCGTCCGCTTCGCGCTATGTCTGGGCGCAAGCCTATCCAACACGGCCGGTGCGGATCATCGTCGGTTTCCCCGCTGGGATTGCGCCCGACATCGTCGCGCGGGTCATCGGCCAAGCGCTGTCGGAGCGGCTCGGTCAACAATTCGTCATCGAGAACCGGCCGGGCGCTGGCAGCAATATCGGCGCCGAAATCGTCGTTAGGGCGCCTCCCGACGGCTACACGCTCCTTCTTGCCGTATCGTCAGGTGCCATCAACGCCACGCTCTATTCAAATCTCAGTTTCAATTTCGTCCGCGACATTGCCCCGGTCGCGATGATTGGCCTTGGCCCCTTTGTCATGGTGGTCAATCCGAAACTGCCGACCAAAACCATCCCTGAGTTCATCGCCTATGCCAAGGCCAATCCTGGCAAGATCAATATGGCGTCACAGGGTACCGGGCTTGCGTCCCATCTCATGGGTGAACTTTTCAAGATGATGGCCGGCGTAAATTTGGTTCACGTGCCGTACGCCGGTAATTTTACAGCCGATCTTCTCAGCGGCCAGGTGCAAGTCGCGTTCGTTCCAATAACCAACGTGATCGAATACATTGGAGACGGTCGGCTACGCCCGCTTGCCGTGACCACTGCAAAGCGGGCCGAACTTCTGCCTGACGTCCCGGCGCTGAGTGAATTTCTATCAGGCTATGATGCAACCGGTTGGAATGGCATTGGCGCACCCAAGGGCACGCCCTCCGCAATCATCGAAAAGCTCAACAAAGAGATCAACGCCATTGTACTGGATCCCGCGATGATGGCGCGCCTTATCAGCTTGGGCGTCGAGCCGCTGTCGATGACGCCCGCCGAATTCGGAAAACGCATTGCCGATGATACCGAAAAATGGGCCAAGGTGATCAAATTCGCGAACATCAAAGCCGAGTAAAAATAAAAGTTGAGTAATCAGACGACTTTCCTGATGTCCGTCCCTTTGCTTTGGTGAGCTTTAATGCGCCACCGGCTGCGCCGCCGTGAACATGGCAGTGAAATCCTTCGCCCGCGACGTGACGCTATTATCGGCATGATGACCGTTGGCGCCGGCGTGGACGCGCTCGTGCCGGCCTCGGTGCGTGGGCTCAGGCTGCGCGTGCCTATTACCGCCGGCGGCGATGCGCTGCTTTCGTTTTTCTGACGATCGCGCCAATTTGTGCTTGCGGGACGCTTTGGTCTTGGCCGCAGGAGGCGGCGTTAGCCGCGCCTGGACTGGCCATTGCACATCGGCGACGTCTTCGCTCGGCACCACGTCTGGCTCGAACGCTGCGGCGTCCGGGATCGGTAGCGCACTGTCCTCTGGCGCGACACTTGCTACTGATTGCGCAACCGCTGGCGGCCAGCGCGGCTGGGCATGACGATCGATGTCGTCGCCGATCGCCGGTTCGCTTTGCATCGCCGAGGCAAGCATCCGCGCCTCGGGCTTGTTCGCCATCGCGATCACGTAAGAGGCGGCCGGCACCACTTGCACGATATGGAAGCCTTTGTCCTTGAGCTCCTTGAGGAGTCCCGGAAGCGCGGCGACGGTCGCCGGATGGATGTCGTGGAGGAGCAGAATGCCTTTGCCGTACGCTTCGAGCCGCTGCATTGCTACGGCTACGATCTTTTTTCCGCTGATGCGGTGATGCCAATCGTCGGCCACGGTATCGGAGGAAAAAACGATGAGGCCGCGCGCGGCGAGTTCGCTCTCGACGACGTCGGATCGCGCCAGGCCGGGAATGCGGAAGAATGGCGCGAGATATTTGGGATCGCCCAGGGCCGCGCTGACGTCGGAAATGCCCCAGTCGATCTCTTGCCGCATTTTTTCGACCGGCAATTGGCCGAACCGGGTTGGATGATCTTCACTATGGGTGCCGATGGTGTGACCTTCCTCGTAGATGCGGCGCACCATCGCCGGATAGGCCCGCGCCATTTCGCCGACGAGGAAGTAAGTGGCCTTCACGCATTGCGCCGCAAGGATATCGAGGATCTGGTTCGAGTAGGGAGGTAATGGACCATCGTCGAAGGTGAGCACGACCTCCTTGTCGTTGAGCGGAAGCGAGCCGGGATATTGCATGCGGCCAATCCGCGGATATTCGGCGGGATCGAGCGCCAGCACGCGGCTCGTGCCAAGTGCGTCCGGATGCCCGGGACAATTGGCGGCTTGGCCGGCCGCATTCTGAGCGGGCTGCGGATCTGCGGCTTGATTTGCAGCCTCAGCCGCATATTGGGGAGCGGCGGCTTGGCTGGCCGCAGCTTGGGCGGGTGCGTCTTGCGCCGAAGCCAGGTCAATGCACAGCGCTGCAACGCTCGCTGCCGCGAGCGACGCCGCCAACAAAGCTGCCCCGGCCTTGCTCATTCCCAACCTCGACACCCGGCCCCCAGCAACAGCGCCGAACGGCCGAACAACACAAATCTCCAAAGACAACGAATCCGGCCCGAATCTTACGGCCCGCCGACATTAACGGCATGTGAACGGCCTCGACCGGTCCCGGCGTCAACTGTTAATAAATCTGATAAATCCAGGCTTTACGGGCTTCCAACGGGGCGGCCCGACTGGGCTTTTTGTCAGCGGGCAGCCTCGTTATCTTTAACCTGAACCTTCGCTTTGGCCCTTCGCCTTGGGCCCGCCAGGGAGCGAGCGATGCTATCGAACAGCCTGCCTGGACTCGATTTCGGTCTCGGCAACGATATCGAAATGCTTCGCGACACGGTGCGCGACTTCACGCAGGACAAGATCGCACCGCGCGCTGGCGAAATCGACAGCTCCAACAGCTTTCCTCGTGATCTGTGGCCGCAACTTGGAGCGCTTGGTCTTCTCGGTATTACAGTCGAAGAGGAATGGGGCGGCGCCGGGCTCGGCTATCTCGCGCATTGCGTCGCCATGGAGGAGATTTCGCGATCCTCGGCCTCCGTCGGTCTGTCCTATGGCGCGCATTCGAACCTGTGCGTCAACCAGATCCGCCGTAACGGCAGTGATGAGCAGCGACGGCGCTATCTGCCGAAGCTCATTTCCGGTGAGCATGTCGGCGCCTTGGCGATGTCGGAGCCCGGTGCCGGCTCGGACGTCGTTTCCATGCGCACGCGTGCCGACCGCAAAGGCGATCGTTACATCCTCAACGGCTCGAAAATGTGGATCACGAATGGGCCGCTCGCCGACACCATCGTGGTTTACGCCAAGACCGACCGCACTGCCGGCGCGCGCGGCATCACTGCTTTCATCGTCGAGAAGACGTTCAAGGGATTCTCAACCGGCAAGAAGCTCGACAAACTCGGCATGCGCGGCTCCGACACCAGCGAGATCGTTTTCGCCGACTGTGAAGTTCCTGCGGACAATGTGCTCGGCGTCGTCGGCAATGGCGTCAACGTGCTGATGTCCGGGCTCGATTACGAGCGCGCCGTGCTGGCCGCGGGTCCGCTCGGGGTGATGCAGGCCTGCCTCGATCTGGTCGTTCCTTATTTGCATCAGCGCACGCAGTTCGGTCAGCCGATTGGCCGTTTCCAGCTCATGCAGGCCAAGCTCGCCGACATGTATGTGACGCTAAACGCGGCCAAGGCTTACGTTTACGCAGTTGCTAGAGCCTGCGACCGCGGCGAGACCACGCGCGAGGATGCAGCAGGCGCCATTCTTTACGCCGCGGAGCGCGCCACCTGGATGGCGCTCGAAACGATCCAGTGTTTGGGCGGCAACGGTTACATCAATGACTATCCGGCCGGCCGGCTTCTGCGTGATGCAAAACTTTATGAGATCGGTGCCGGCACGAGCGAAATCCGCCGCATGCTGATCGGCCGTGAAATCTTCGAAAAGACGCGGTAGGCCAGATGAGAGCTCCGATTTTGCTGGCGCTCGCGATTGTCCTGTCGGGGATGCCATTGGCCGGCGCATATGCGCAAACGCGCAAGCCCACGGCCCAGGAAGTCGCGGCTATCCGAAACTGTGCAACCCAATATCAGGATGACGTGGACGAGGGTGAGCGGCAGTGCCTGTTCAATCTCGTCGCCACGCCTTGCACCAAGACGCGGGAAGGCTCTTCCAATCTTGGCACGGCCGACTGCTATCGCGTCGAGTGGGTGATTTGGGACAATCTCCTCAACGAGAACTTCAAGAATCTCATGGGCGTGCTCGATAACCAGCAGATCGCAAAGCTGCGCGCGATGCAGCAGGCCTGGATCGCTTACCGCGACACCACCTGCAATTTTTACATGGACAAAATTCAGGGCTCGATGGCTATTCCGATGGGGACGGCTTGCGCGGCGCGCGAAACCGCTCGCCGGGCGCTGCTGCTTCGGTTTTTCGATCAGATCTAGGGTGCATCTTGCGTAAGACGGGGCTGTTCAACCCAGCCGCCGGTCATATTCCAGCACCGCATTGAGCAGGACCTGTGCGCCGGCGGCGCATTGCTCAAGGCTCGTCCACTCCGCTTCGTTGTGCGAAAGACCGCCGCGGCTCGGCACGAAAATCATGGTCGTCGGCGCCACGCGGGCGATGTAGACGGAATCATGACCGGCGCCCGAAGCGATGTCGCGGTACGAGAGCCCCGCGGTTTCGACCGCGACGCGCACGCAATCGATCAGGTCCGGCGAAAAGTGTACCGGCGGCGAGGCCCAGATCCGGTTCTCGCGATAGGTGAGCTGCAGCGGCGGCAGAACTTGGGCCAGCGCTTCGCGTAATTGCATTTCCATGAAGTCGAGAGCTTTTTCGTCCGGATGACGGAAATCAATAGTGAAGAACACCTCCCCGGGAATGACATTGCGGCTGTTCGGCCTGTTCTCGATCAGCCCGACGGTCCCCACCGCATCCGGGATCTCACGGGCAATCGCATCAATGCGTTCGATCATTCGAGCGGCGCCGACCAGCGCATTCTTGCGTAACCGCATCGGCATCGCGCCGGCATGGGCTTCCTCTCCGGCGATCGTCACGTCGTACCAGCGCACGCCCTGTGCGCCTTGCACGATGCCGATCATCCGGCCTTCGTGTTCCAGGATCGGCCCCTGCTCGATGTGCAACTCGAACATGCCCGCGAATTTGTGCCCGCCTGCTTTCGCGGCGCCGCGATAACCGATGCGCGCCAGTTCCTCGCCGAAGGTTTTGCCTTCGCGATCGGTGCGGGAATAAGCGTAGTCCGGCGTAAAAGCGCCGGCAAAAACCCCGGACGCCAGCATGGCCGGAGCAAAGCGCGCGCCTTCTTCGTTGGTCCAGTTGACGAGCTCGATCGGCGCGTTTGTCGCCCGATCGTTGTCGTGCAGCGTCCGTAGCGCTTCGAGCGCGGCGAGAACGCCAAGCGGGCCGTCGAATTTGCCGCCGGTCGGCTGGGTGTCCAGATGCGAGCCCATCGCGATCGGCGCCAGGTTGGGATTTTTACCCGCTCGCCGCGCAAACATATTGCCGACCTCATCAACTGTCACGGCAAAGCCGAGCGCGGCGCACTGGGCTTTGAGCCAATCGCGGACTTGCCGATCGAGATCGGTCAGCGTGAGGCGGCAAATGCCGCCTTTTGCCGTGGCGCCAATCCGCGCGGTCTCCATCAGCGAATCCCACAGGCGCTGGCCATCGATCTGCAGAAGCTGCACGTCCAAGACTCCTTCAGCGCCAAGGAAGGCGAGGGCTCCCTGATAGCGGCCAATGACCGACTAGGCCATCGTATGAGTCTGTCATCGGCCTAGACGAAGGCGGCTGCTGGCGTACTAACTCATTGAATCCACGACGAATCAGCTATGATGGCGCGCTTGGATAGCGCGGGGAGAGCAAGCGCAATGTTGCGCGTGCGGTTGAAAGCGGACGGACGCTTGGTCGAGGTTCTGCCGGACGGCAGCGAACGCCCGATCGCCAGCGATCCGCGCGCAATTGCCAGCGCCGCGCATCATGCCGCACGCGCCGAGGAAGCCCGTTATGCACGCAATGTGCGCGGGCGGACCGGCCTCACGCAGGCCGCGTTCGCCGCGCGGATCGGCGTGCCGGTCGAGACCGTGCGTAATTGGGAGCAGGGCAAGCGTTCGCCGCGCGGACCCGCCCGCGCGCTCCTCAAAGTCATCGAAGAAGCGCCCGACGCCGCCTTCGCGGTGCTCGCCAAAGCGCGTTAAAGCCGCATAACAACCTTCGCTTGGCAAGGGCTGGAATTGCCGCCGGCAATCGCCGATGCTGCGGCCCGCCCGCAGGATCAGCGGCATTTCGTGGAGGTTATTGCCAGCATGGACGTTATCGAAAGTCATGTTATCGAAAGTCATGGCGCGCGTATTCCCGTCCTCGGCTTCGGCACGATGACGCTGAAAGAGGATGTGTGCGTGCAATTGGTCGAAGCAGCGCTTCAGCTCGGTTATCGGCATCTCGACACCGCGCAAATGTACGGCAATGAGCGCGAGGTCGGTTCCGGCATGCGCAGCTCGGGGCTTAAGCGTGAAGATATTTTCCTCACCACCAAGGTCTGGTTCACGCGCTTGGCTGCCGGCGATTTTGAGCGCTCCGTGGACGAAAGCCTGGAGCGCTTGACGCTGCCGTGGGTGGACCTGCTGATGATTCATTGGCCGAACGCGCAGCTACCACTTTCGGAATCGATTGCCTCGCTGTGCAAGATGAAGAAAGCGGGACTCGCCAAACATATCGGCATCGCCAATTTTAATATCGCGATGATTGAGGAGGCGGTCAAAGTCGCAAGCGAGCCGATCGCTGTCCTGCAGATCGAAACTCATCCCTATCTCGACCAGAGCAAAGTGATCGCAACGGCGCGCCGCCACGGCATGGCCATCGTCGGTTATTGTCCGCTGGCGCGCGGCAAAGTGCCCGCAGACCCGACGCTGCAGCGGATCGGCAAAGCGCATGGAAAAACGCCGGCGCAAGCGGCGCTCCGTTTCCTCATGCAGCAACAGATCATTCCTATCCCGCGCACCTCCAAGCGCGAGCGGTTGGCCGAAAACCTCGGTAGCCCCGATTTCACGCTGAGCGAGGCGGAAATGGCAGAGATCGCAAGGCTCAAGCGCCCGGATTCGCGGATCGTCAGCCCACCGCAGGCGCCAAAGTGGGACACATGAACGCGGTTGGACCAATCGCGAGTGTCACCGCGAATGGCGCCAAGATCCCGCTCCTTGGGCTTGGCACCTGGGATCTGCGCGGGCGGACTTGCGCGCGCATGGTGGAACAGGCGTTGCAGCTGGGATACCGCCACATCGATACGGCGGAAATGTACGACAATGAGCGCGAAGTGGGCGAGGGCCTCCACGCCTCCGGTGTCAAGCGCGGTGAAATCTTCGTCACGACCAAAGTCTGGCCGTCGCATTTCGCGCCGCGCGATCTCGAGCGTGCTGCGCGCGACTCGCTCGCACGGCTGCGCGTGCGCGAAGTCGATTTGTTGCTGCTGCACTGGCCCAATCCGCAAATTCCGCTTGCGGACACGCTGGGCGCGCTGGGCAAGGTCAAGCGCGACGGGCTCGCCCGCCATATCGGCGTGTCCAATTTCACGGTGAAGCTCCTCGAGGAGGCCGTGCGGCTTTCGACCGAACCGCTGGTCGCCAATCAGATCGAATGCCACCCTTTTCTCGATCAATCGAAAGTCATCGCCGCCTGCCGCAGGCATGACATGGCGGTTGTCGCCTATAGCCCGATCGCGCGCGGCGGCGCGCGTAACGACAAGCTCTTGGCGCGTATCGGCGCCGCGCATGGCAAGACCGCGGCACAGATATGCTTGCGATTTTTGGCGCAGCAGAACATCGTCGTGATCCCGCGCACTAGCAAAGAGAAACGACTTGCAGAAAACGCCGCGATTTTCGATTTCACGTTGAGCGCCGCGGAGATGACGGAGATCGCGGGGCTGGCGCGCCGCGACGGCCGCATCGTCGATTGGTCTTATTCCGGCCGCGTCCAGTGGGATTGACGGGGCTCGTTTCTACGCCGGAAATTGCTCGCGGCTGCATCTATCCGTTTTAGCTATCAGCGCTTTGAGGATTGCGGCATGTGCCGCCCGGGCGCAGCTCGCCGGGATCCGCGTCTTAAGCGATGCGCCGTTTTGTTGGTGAGCTGTCGCGCGCGCAAATATTTTTCGAAATCGACTGCGGAGAGCGGCGCGCCGTAGAGAAAACCCTGTGCTTCTTCGCAGCCTTCGCTAATCAGGAATTCCGCTTGCGCTTCGGTCTCGACGCCCTCGGCGATGACCTCAAGCCCGAGATTGTGGGCCATGACGATCAACGAACGCACGATCGCGGCGGCGTTGGTGTCGTCGATGATTTTGCGCACAAAGCTGCGATCGATCTTGATTCTTGAGAGTGGAAACCGGGTCAGATAACTGAGCGACGCATAACCGGTGCCGAAATCGTCGAAAGCAATTCCGATGCGTTTTTCATGCAACTTCTGCAGCGTCTCGGCAGCGCCCTCGTAATTGAGAGTGCTATTCTCGGTGATTTCAATCTCAATACTTTCCGGCGGCAGCTTGGTCTCATGCAACGCGTCGTCAATCGCCTTTAAGAGAAAATCGCCCTGGAATTGCGGCGGGAATACATTGATGCCGATTCGCCCGAGCGATAGTCCCATTCCGCGCCAGGCGGCAGCTTTATGGCATGCGGTGAGAATGATCCATCTGCCGACGTCCAGCGCGATAGCGTTCGTCGCAAGGGTTTCGATGAACGCGCCCGGCATAAGAATCCCGCGCTCGGGATGCCGCCAGCGCAATAATGCCTCCGCGCCGACAATAGCGCCGTCGATAAGCCGGATTTCAGGTTGGAAATAGATCTCAAGTTCTTTTTGCGCATAGGCCCGCGTCAATTCGAGGTCTAGCGCGCGGCGCGCCTGAACGTGCGCGCGATGCACGGGCAGAAAGAAGCGGCGCGTGCGGCCGCCATTCGATTTTGCCTGGTACAGCGCAAGATCGGCATTGGCCAGCAGCTCGTCGACGGTCGTTCCGTCATTCGGAGCAATCGCGATGCCGGCGCTGCCGCCGACTCGCACGGAGTGCTCATTGATCTGAAAATTCTGCGCCAGCCGTTTGAGCACTGCGTCGACGATCTCGCTGATCGAGCGTGGATCGCCACATTCAGGAACCACCAAGACAAACTCATCACCGCCGAGCCGGAACACCTGGACATTGGCATGCTCGTTGGTGGCTTCGATGAATCGCTGGCCGACATCGACCAAGAGCTGAT
The DNA here is from genome assembly GCA_035703785.1 of Xanthobacteraceae bacterium. Lineage (GTDB taxonomy): Bacteria > Pseudomonadota > Alphaproteobacteria > Rhizobiales > Xanthobacteraceae > BOG-931. The sequence goes on along the minus strand of DASSXN010000196.1, from coordinate 4,030 downwards.
CGCCAACCGAGTGGCCGAGTGTGTCGTTGACATCTTTGAAGCTGTCGAGATCGAATAGCGCGACCGAGATCGGCCGCCGCGAACCCTCGCCGGCGAGCAACCGGCCGAGGACCTTCTGCAGCGACAACCGATTGGGCAGGCCGGTGAGCGGGTCGAAATGCGCAAGCCGCTCTAGTTGCGCCTGGGCTTTTTTCCGCTCGGTGATGTCCTGATGCGCCCAGGCGACGCCGCGGATCGCGCCTTCGGGACTGTACATGGGAGCCGCCGCGACCTTGACATGCACCAGGGACCCATCTTTGCGTTGCCGCAGTACCTCTTCGTTGCGAATGGTCTCGCCGTTCCGCGCACGCCGGTACATTTCAAAGGATTCCACCTGTCCGTCGGATGGCACGATTTGCACAGCCGTGCCGATCGCTTCCGCGGCGCTATATCCGTAGAGCTTCTCCGCCGCGGGATTCCAAAGAACGATCCGGCGTTCCAGATCGGAACAGGCGATTCCCACTGGCGATGCATCGATGACCGCGGCAAGCGTGTTTTTGGATTCCTGCAGTTCGAACTGGCGCCGTTCGATGGACGCCGCCATGCGGTTGAACGCCGCGGCGAGATTGCCGACGTCCTCATCGGACTTCACCGTTGTTCGGTGGGTAAGATCGCCATTTGCCAGTGCCAGCGCATCGCGCTGCAATTGCCGCAGTGGCCCAACTATGCGGCCGGATAGCATCCAGGCGATCGCGAATCCCGCCAGGAGAGAAATACTGCTGAAGATGCCGCCCCAGGTTAGGTGGCTGATCATCGCCAGTAACCCGACATTGGTCGGAAATCCCACTGATACCACCCACGGCACACGATGCGCCCGGGCCGATCCGGTTATGCGTTTGGTGTGATCAGGCCAGACCGTTATTGCCGACGACTCTTTTTGGGTCAGCATTTCAGTAACGTCGTCTGAGCTGCTGAGGTTGCGGCCGATCCAATTTTTGCCGTCGTCGCTCTGTGCGACGACAATGCCTTTTTCGTTGATGATGCGCACAATACTCCCAGCGGGAAGCTGCTGCGTTCGCAGCGCGTCTTGAAAACGGTCGAGCTTGGTGCCGATGGCGATGACCGCGCGCAATCGACCGGTTTGGTCTTTTACCGGAGAAGCTAGGGCAACGACCCATTCGCCCGTGAGCTTGGTGCGGATCACATCGCTGATCGCCAAGCGTTGGCCGGCGATTACCTGCTGAAAATAGGTTCTGTCCCCGGCATAAAATCGCTTATCAGCGGCGTCGAACGAGGTTCCGATGTTGGAGCCATCCGGGGCAAACAGCAGAATATTGCTGATATAGTCCGGCAATTCATCTTTCACTTGGCGCAGAAGAGCATCGTTGGCGACCGCGTCTGCCAAGCGTGTCGACACGGCACGGCTCAGGCCGGTCAGCAGATTTTCGAGATTGCCGATGTGGTCATCGACCTGAGCCGCAAGCAGCCGCGCTTCATCGAGGGCGCGCTCGACCGCCTGATTTTGGTCGTCGCGCAGTTGGATCCACAGCCCGCCGCAAATCAGGGCGAAGAAGGGAAATACCGTGGCCACCACCAGGCCCAACAGGCGCGATCGGATAGTGCGTAGCAGCATCGGGCAGGCCCATCTGCGCCTGTCGTGTTGTTCACGCTGGCGTGGGCCTGCTTATAGTCGGGGTGGTTTTCGGCAAGTTTTACGCAGAACGTTAGATAATAATCTTCCTAGGCTAGGTTTAATCCATGCTTAACCGCTTCAGGCAAATGCGGGTACGATCGTCAAGGAACGACAAAGGCAATACCGGAACCGAGCACTGATTATCGCCCCGCAGCTGCGTGCCAAATTTAGCGCATCGCTGCGGCGATATTGCCGCCATCGACGGTCGTGACGTCAGCGGTGGTTTTCAGCGCCAGTGCCTGGTGCAAGAAGGCCTGCGCCACATCTTCGGCGGCCACTTCGCGGCCAAGCAGATTACCGGTCATATAGTCTTTCTCGCTCACGCCGCGCGCTTGGGCGCGTGACGCGATCATCTCGGGCGTCAGCAGGCCGGAACGGATACGGTCGGCATTGACCGCATTGGCGCGAATGCCGTCGGCGCCGTAATCGAGCGCGTATTGCCGCATCAAGGCGAGCGCCGCTGCTTTGGGAATTCCGTATGGCCCAAAATTTGGGCCGGGGTTGACCGCTTGCTTGGAAATATTGAAGAGCAGGCAACCGCCGGTGCCCTGCGCGCGCATGATCCGCACCGCGGCTTGGGCGACGCGCTGGTGGCCGTAGAAATTCAGCTCAAAGCTTTTGTGCAGAATGTCCTCGTCGACCTCGCCGATGCGTCCCTGCCAGGCGGCGCCGGCGTTGGAGACGACGATATCCACGCCGCCGAAATGCTCTGCGATTTTCTCGAACGCCGCACTGACCGATCCACCGTCAGTGACATCGCAGGCGAGCGCCAGTGCATGCCCGCCGACCACGTTGGCTTGCTCGCGAGCGGCCGCCCGATCGACGTCAAGCAATGCAACCTCGGCGCCGGCCGCGGCGAAGCACTTTGCGGTTGCAGCCCCAATCGCGCCAGCGGCGCCGGTTATGGCGGCAACTTGCCCGGCCAGCGGCGGCTCCCGGCGGGCGCCGAGCTTGGCCTGTTCGAGCGGCCAATATTCGCAATCGAACATGTCGGCTTCGGAAATCGATTCGAACCGGCCGATTGATTCCGCGTCGGCCAAGCATTCGATCCAGGCCTCGGCGATGTCGGCGGCAATGACGGCGTCTCGCTTGGTGCGGCCGAGACCAAACAGGCCTAGCTCGCGCACGAGCGCGACCCGGGGCAAGGGATCAAGCGGTCGCTTGGTGCCGCCAGCACGCCTATTGTGGCGCGCGAAATAATCGCGGTAACGCGTTGTGAATTCAAACGTTTTTTCGCGTGCGTTCAGCGCGAATTTGCCCATTCGTTCCGGCTCGGGCGCGTTTAGAACCAGTGGCCAATTTTTGGTTCGGATTGTGTGATCCGGCGTGATCACGCCGGCTTGGCTCAATCGCGCCAGGTCCTTGCCATTGAGAAAATCCGCAATTGCGCTGCCGGAGCGGAATTCGAGCACCAAACGACGCCAGGCGCCCTCGGTTTTATCGTCTTTCTCGCTGCATACCCCACGCACGATCGGCGCCACCTCCGCGACCGGCGGTGGCCGGCGTGCGGGCTGTGCGGCCGCGACGGACTTCCGGTTGCGCGCGATGAAATCTTCGGCGCGCGATACAAACGCGATCATGCGTTCGTAAGCCTCATGCGCCGTTCCGCCGAAGGTGACCAGCCCGTGTTTGCTTAAGATCAGGCCTTCGCAGCCGGGCGTGCGCTCGAAAACCTCGAAGGCCTTTTTGGCGAGCCCAAATCCCGGCATCAGGTAAGGAACGAAGGCCATGCGATCACCAAAAACCTCCGCGCAAATCTGCTCGCCGCGCGGTTGATCGATGACGCTCAGCGCTGCCGTCGCATGGGTGTGGTCGATGAATTTGTGCGGCAGAAAGGCGTGCAGCATCACCTCGACCGACGGATTTGGCGCGCGCGGATCGATCAGGCTGGCTCGCTCGATACCGAGGAGTTCTTCGTCGCCGATCATCGCGAGCGCGCGCAGTTCACGCATCGGTTCGAGGCGCAGCGCCGGAAAGCCGCCCGGCTCGATGGACGCCATGTCGGCGCCGGAGGCCTTGACGCGCAATACCTCGACTTCCGCACCGAGAAGATCGCGCATCCTGGTTTTGAGCGACGTATTGCCGCCGCCATGCAGGACAAGCTTGGGATCGCGGCCTAACAGGCGCGTCGTGTAGATGCGCAATGACAGATCGGGGTCGATTCCGGCTTTGGCGCCGTCAGCGACTATGGCTTTCGCGTCGCGATCGACCCAGCCGCTCTTCATCGCTCAGCTGCCGGCGAAGCGGCGCGACCACCAGCCGGTGCGGCGCGGCCGTTCGCCTTCGGAAGCCTCGCCGGTTTCGGTAATCACCGGCTCGGGCGCCTGCGATGCCACCGGCGCTGCCGGATCGTTCCCC
>DASSXN010000050.1:0-6000 GCA_035703785.1 Xanthobacteraceae bacterium | reverse complement strand
CCATCAGACGGTTTCCGTCCAAGCTCTGCGCAGCACTCGTTTAGTCGAGGAGGTTGCGCTTGGACGGAACAAATCTCCCGCTCAAAACCGCCGATCTTCATGCGTGTGCCGATCCGCGCACGCTGTTCGCGCGCCTTCGTGAGGGCTCGAGAAGGCCAGGAGTCTGTCATGCCGTACGCTAGCATCTTCGCGTCGCTAACAATCATCGCTTTCATTGGCTTGAGCGCACAAAATCTCGCGCAGGCGCAGCCGGTCAACAGCTGCAAGCAATGCGGCGACCAACGGCGCGCCTGCATGTCAGGCTATTCTGGAAAGACCTGCCAGACCGAGTACGAGCGCTGCATGAAAAACTGCCAACACAAATAATCAGCGGCACGCCTATTCTGTTCGGCAAGCGGTCCGTTTTGGAGTGAGGAATGCTTCGAACTGTTCTGCTGGTTGCGCTTGTGACCGTCGGCACACTTATAGCTGCCACGCGAGGTGCCTTCGCACAATCGAGCGCGGCGGCTCTTCGCATTGAAGCCAAAATTCCGCTCGGAGAGGTTCGCGGCCGCATTGACCATATGGCAGCCGATATCAATCGGCGACGTTTGTTCGTTGCCGAACTCGGCAATAACACGGTCGGCATCGTCGACATTGGTCAAAGCAAGGTGCTGCAGGTTCTAGGCGGACTGAAGGAGCCGCAGGGCGTCGGTTACCTGCCAAGCACGGACACGCTATATGTCGCCAATGGCGGCGACGGCTCGTTACGGCTGTTTCAAGGACCGGATTATACAGCAGGCGGCCGCATCGATCTCGGCGATGATGCTGACAATGTGCGTGTGGATCAGTCGAGCCAGCATGTGGTGGTCGGCTATGGTGGCGGCGCTCTAGCACTGATAGACGGGGCCAAGCGCACTAAAATCAGCGAGACCCGGCTGCCGGCACATCCCGAAGGCTTTCAGCTCGATGCCAGCACGGGCCACGCCTACGTCAACGTTCCCAGCGCGCGCGGCATCGCGCTTGCCGACTTGTCGTCAAGCAAAGTCATTGCAGTTTGGCCAGTCGGCGGCGCCTCCGCGAATTTCCCGATGGCCGTTGACAACGAATCCAACCACGTACTCGCGGTTTTTCGCAATCCGCCGAAGCTTGGCGTGTTCGATAAGCGGAACGGTTCTATCGTCCGCATGGCCGACACCTGCGGCGATGCCGACGATCTCTTTGTCGACGCAAAACGGCATCGTGTCTATGTGACTTGCGGCACCGGCATGATTGATATTTTCGACGCGCGATCTCATGAGCGGCTGTCCCGACTTCCGACTGTCTCCGGAGCACGTACGTCGCTCTTTGTGCCCGAACTCGACCGGCTATTCCTTGCTGTTCGTGCTGGCGTCGGCAGTCCGGCCGCGATCTGGGTCCTTCGTCCTGAGCCATGACACGAAACAATACGGTGGCCAACATAGTGCCGCGATCATTCCATCGCTGGCTATTGCGTGCCGCCTGCGCTGCCGGACTGCTTTTCGTCTGGTCTTCGGACGCGTTCGCCTATCGCCCGTTTGACGGAACTGACGCGGCCGTCGCTGATCCTGGGGAAGTGGAAATCGAACTCCAACCTGCCGGAGTGCTCTGGAACGGCGGGCAGAAGACGCTTATCGCACCAGCTACGGTTTTTAACTATGGTTTGATCGAAAACTGGGAAGCCGTTCTAGAAGGACAAGTGCGGACCCCGTTTTCGCCGTCCGGTCCAACGAGCCTCTCTCAATCAGGCGCTTTTCTGAAGCACGTTGTTCGTCCCGGTGTTCTTCAGGATCGTTCGGGACCGAGCATCGCCACCGAATTTGGCGTTCTCCTGCCGGATAGCCGTGGGGACAGCCGCTCGGTGCAAGCGTTGCCGGCATCGTGTCGCAGCGGTGGGATTGGGGAACGGTTCATTTGAATGTCGCCGGCGAGCTCACCCGCGATCAGAAGGCCGATATTTTCTCCGGTCTGATCATTGAAGGGCCGTCTAAATGGGTCGTGCGTCCGGTCGCCGAACTCTTCTACGAGGAGGAATTTGGCCAAGCCCATACACTTTCCGCCTTGATCGGCGCGATTTGGCAGGTCAATGACAAACTCTCCTTCGATGTTGGTTTTCGGCATGCGATCACCAACGGCTCAAATGTGAATGAGATTCGTGCGGGACTTACCGTCGGGTTTATGACGCCATTCGGTAAACCGAACCACAAATGAGATAGCAAATTCGGTTGCTGTCCGCATTGGCACAGGTATCTCATCGGCACGTCGCCAATGTAGCCTTTCGTGACGCCAGTAGTTCTGTCATGGTAACGGATTAATCGAGGAGGCAGACATGCTTTTGAGCAGGTTTCGTTGCGCTACTCTTGTCGGAGCAGGTCTACTCGCCACCGCTGGTACCGCGTCTGCCCATCACTTGATGGGCGGGAAGACTCCTTCGACTTTTGCCGACGGTATTTTATCCGGTGTCGGTCACCCGATCATTGGACCGGACCATCTGGCATTCCTGGTCGCTCTTGGCATTACAGTCGGGGTTGGCCGGCTTAGCTTGATAACGCCGTTCCTTTTTCTAGTGGCAATGGCATTCGGTGTTGCGGCGCATGTCGCAGCCGTCAATATTCAGGCCGCGGAGTTGATCGTTAGCGCTTCGGTTCTCATTGTCGGCGTTTTGATCGCTCTCGACTGGCGCATTCCGGCGAGCGGATGGGCGGCGATCTTCAGCATTGCCGGCTTCTTCCATGGTTATGCCTACGGCGAGTCAATTTACGGGGCTGAAGTCACGCCCCTTGCGGCCTACCTGGTCGGGCTTGTGGCAGTCCAAACAGTGCTCACGGTCGGCATTGCGTTTGCGAGCCGCGCAGTTTGGACAGCTTCGCGCATAGGACCTCGCTTGGTTGGGGCGGCAATCTGCGGGGTGGGATTTACTGTATTGGTCGGCCAAATTATCCCGGCCCCATAAGCAAGCGTCGAAAACTCAGAACCATTAGCTGTGGTACTGCGTGTGTCGCATTGGCCGTGCTCGTGAGAATGTGTGTGCGGTTCGCCGGGTGGCTCAATGCGCCTTGCCCTTTACCAGCCCGACATCCCGCAGAATACCGGGACGATATTGCGGCTGTGCGGCTGTCTGGGGATCGAGGTGCACATCATCGAGCCCGCGGGGTTTCCATCCACCGACCGCGCCTTTCGCCGCGCCGGAATGGATTACCTCGAAGCGGTGGCAATCACCCGCCACGCTTCATGGCGCGATTTCGAAACTTGGCGGCGGGCGGCGGCTGGTCGCCTCATTCTGTTCACCACCAAAGCCAGCAGGCGCTACCTCGATTTCAGTTTTGCGCCGGACGACGTCCTGTTGTTCGGCCGCGAATCGGCCGGCGCGCCCGAAGCGGTCCATGCCGCGGCCGATGCCCGGCTTTTGATTCCGATGCGGCCGGGCATGCGCTCGCTCAATGTCGCCATGGCGGCCGCGCTCGCCGCCGGCGAAGCCTTGCGGCAGACCGGTGCCATGAGCCCGCCTAGCACCAACGACTAGGCCGCAACCACGCCGGGGCGGCCGCCCTCGACTGCGAATGTCTTGAATGTAGAGATTGTGGCCTTGGGATCGTGCGCGTCGGACACCACGCGCATCTGCGCCTGCATCGCGTCCGCAGTCAGATCGACGAGAACATAACCACGCCGGCGGCTGTCAAAAAAATGCACATGCGGATTGTCCGGCAGCACCTGCGCAATCGGATCGTATGGCGGCCCATAGGAGGAGATCGAGCTGCCGACGAATTCGGTGGCGACAATGGGCGAAGCTTGATCGTCAAAATCAAGCTTCAGATCGTTGGCGAGGAACGAATGAATATCGCCGGAAATGACCACGGGATTGGAAACCTTGGCGTCGTGGATGCGCTGCAGGAGCCGGGCGCGATTGGCAGGATAGCCGTTCCAATCGTCAGTCCAAAACGCATCGATGCCGTCCTGTTTTCTGCGCAGCTGCGCCATCAGCACATCCTGTGCGATCAAATTCCACCGCGCTTTGCTGTGCGCGAGCCCGGCATAAAGCCAAGCCTCCTGACCAAAGCCCAGCATGGTGCGGCCGGCATCGAGCCGCTCCGGACAGCTGGCATTGGTCTCCAGATGCGCGCCGCCCTTATTGGGTGGTGCGTAACAGGCCTGACGCGAGCGATACTGGCGGCCGTCGATAACAGATATTTCGATGAGGTCGCCCAAGGTGAAGCGATCATAGACTCGCATCAGCGGACCGTTTGGCCGCGAGATGATCGGGCGCACCGGCATATGTTCGTAAAAGGCCTGATAGGCCGCGGCGCGGCGGATCAGAAACTGCGCCGGATCGTCGAAAGTCTCCGACCACTTATCGGCATAATCGTTCTGCACTTCGTGATCGTCCCAGGTGACGATGGCCAGCACTTGCGCATGCAGCTCTTGCAGGTCCGGGTCGAGCCGGTATTGCGCATAGCGATTGCGGTATGTGGGCAGCGTCGCCGCCTCGACGCCATCACTATGGCGGCGAACGATTGGCCGGTATTGCTCGACGGTTTCGTAGATATAATCGCCGAGGAACAGGACGAATTCGGGATTTTCGCTGGTCAGGTGGCGGTAGGCGGAAAAATACCCGTGCTCATAATTGGAGCAGGACACAAAACCAAATCGCATCTTCCCGACTGCCGACTCCGCGGCCGGAAGCGTGATCGCGCGTCCGGTCGCGCTGACCGCATCGCCAGAGAGGAAGCGGTACCAATAGGGCCGCCCGGCTTGCAGCCCGGTGACGTCGAGATGCACGGAATATGCGAACGCCTGTTCAGCGGTGGCGGCGCCATGGCGCACGATTTTCGCCATGCCGGGATCGGTCGCGATCTCATAGCGCAGCGTCACGTCGGCGCCGCTCATGCCGCCCGGCGTTTCCGGATTGGTCGATAGCGGTTCGGGCGCGAGCCGCGTCCATAACACGAAGCCATCGGCGCGCGGCGCGCCGGAAGCAACGCCGAGGCTAAATGGATTGCCGCTACGCCAGCTTTGCGCCGCGGCAATGCGGATCAAGCCCGGTGCCGCAATTGCCGTGAAAGCGGCGCCCGCGCCACCGACGAAGCGACGACGGCTAAAATGCCCGGGAGTAACCCGACCTTGCATTCTCCCCCTCGCGGCGCGATTGCGGCTATCCAACATCTTCGCCGGTTTTTATGACATCCTCACGCCAGCCATCGCCAGCGAGGAAACCAAACGCAACCATGGATAGCGCCAAAACCGAAGCGCGGAAAGAAACCGCCATATCCTGGTTCGAAGCTTTGCGCGACCGGCTTTTGGCGGCGTTCGAAGGCCTGGAGCGCACGCTGCCCGCCGGAGCGCCTTTGAGCGAGTGCGCGGCCGGGCGGTTTGCGCGCAGCCCCTGGCGGCGCACCGACCATAACGGCGCGCCGGGCGGCGGCGGCGTGATGGCGATGATGAAGGGGCGCGTATTCGAGAAGGTCGGCGTTCATGTCTCGGCGGTGTTCGGCGAATTCGCCCCGGAATTCCGCAAGGAAATCCCCGGCGCCGCCGAGGATCCGCGTTTTTACGCGGCTGGAATTTCGCTGATCGCGCATCCGTGCAATCCGCACGTGCCGGCGGCGCATATGAACACGCGCTATGTGGTGACGACGAAATCCTGGTTTGGCGGCGGCGCCGACCTCACGCCCGTGCTTGAGGGCCGGCGCCGGCAGGACGATCCGGACTCAATCGCGTTCCATGCCGCGATGAAAGCTGCGTGCGACGCGCATGCGCGCGTAGCGCCTTATGACAAATTCAAAAAATGGTGCGACGAATACTTTTATCTTAAGCACCGCGACGAAATGCGCGGCATCGGCGGCATTTTTTACGATTGGCTCGACAGCGGCGATTTCAATGCAGACTTTGCCTTCACGCAAGCTGTCGGCGAGGCGTTTCTCGATATTTATCCGCAACTGGTGCGCCGCAATTTCGAAAAGCCTTGGAGCGACGCCGAGCGCGAAGAGCAGCTTATCCGCCGCGGCC
>DASSXN010000025.1:0-12742 GCA_035703785.1 Xanthobacteraceae bacterium | reverse complement strand
AGGCAAGAACTACCACATCCGAGGTACGATCCGTGTCGGGCAGGAAACGCGGATCGTCAAAGAGCATTCTTGCGGAACAGATCGCCGCGATGACGCAGACGCCTACCGATCGAAGCTCGAAGCTCAAATCCGCTACGAAATCCTTCACGGTCGTGGAGGGAGGACGCACACGATGACGATTGCCGACGCTGGCATGTGTTACATGGGCCGTCCTGGTGGGGTGCGCTCCTATGACCTTTGGCGTCTGGGTCAAATCAATAACGCTGTTGGCGACTACTCTATTGCGGATGTTGCGGACGCTTGGTCTCAATTCAAGCGTGTCCGCTGTGGTGGTCTGTCACCTGCCACCGTGCAGCGATTTAGGGCCACATTCAGCGCAGCAATCAACTATCTCGCTGCCGAGTTAGGCTTTGACGTGCCGAAACTGCCCCGAGGCGAGAAGGTATCGAACAAGCGGGTCCGATACTTAACCGACGAGCAGGCGGATCGCTTAGTCGCCGCCTATGCGCCGCACGCCCAGCCCATCGCCATCATGCTTCGCTGGCAAGGCCTTCGCATCGGCGAAGCGCTGCGTGCCAATTGGATGCACGTCAACTGGAAAACCAACTCGATTTTCGTGCCGGAGAGTAAGAACGGCGAACCGCGCACCGTGACGATGCATCTAAAGACACGAGCGGCACTGCACCGGCTGTGGGTTTCACTGTCGTCACCGACCGAGGGGCCGGTCTTCCTGACCAATCGCGGCGAGCCTTATCGCGATCCGCGCGGCTATAAGGTCCCAAGCGGCAGCCCGATCAAAAAAGCCCACGCGACGGCATGCCGGCGCGCTGGCATCAAAGATTTTCATGTCCACGACTGGCGGCATCATTGGGCCAGCCGCTGTGTCATGGCCGGCATCGACGTCGAGACCATTCGCCAGGAGGGCGGGTGGAAGTCGCTTCGCATGGTCGAGCGCTACGCGACGGTGAGCGCAGCGCACAGGACGCATGCCATGGCGAAACTGAAGTGAGTTTGGGCACTGCGTGGGCAATCAACAAATGAGGAAATGAAAACATGAAACGCCACAAAAACTTAGGGGGCAAACCCCATACCTTGCCAAGGTTGGGGTCGAGGGTTCGAATCCCTTCGCCCGCTCCAAAATCCTTTGATCGAAGGCTCGGCCGTCACCACCTTGCGTGCCGGAAGGCCGCGATGTTGGGCGGAACGGAGTTGGCCGGGACATTGCCGTGACTGTCTCTACTGCCAATGAAAGCCGCCCCGCGCCGGCGGAACAGGGCGCCTTCGCCTTACTGCTGCTGTGGCTCGCCGGGGTGTGCCTGCGCGTCACTGTGCTGGCGATCCCGCCGGTCATCCCGCTGTTGCATCGCGATCTCAATTTGTCAGAAACCGACATCGGCTGGCTCTCCAGCTTGCCGCCGATGCTGTTCGCGCTTGCCGCGATTCCGGGCGCGGTGCTGATCGCGCGCCTTGGCATCGTGCCGGCGCTGTTCGTCGGTCTTCTGCTCAACGCGATCGGATCGATCGCGCGCGCAGCGCTACCGAACGCGGCGATGCTTTATGCGACGACCATCGTCATGGCCGCGGGCGTGGCCATCATGCAGCCGGCCCTGCCGCCTTTGGTGCGCGCCTGGTTTCCGCGGCGGATCGGGTTTGCTACCGCGGTCTACACCAACGGACTTCTCGCCGGCGAAACCATTGCGGTGGCACTGACCATCCCACTGGTGCTGCCGCTGGTCGATAACAGCTGGCGCTTAAGTTTCGTCGTCTGGTCGATCCCGGCCTTTGCCACGGCGCTCTTGGTCATCGCCTGCGCGCCGCGCCCGCAAGGCACCAACGGCGCGGCCGCAGCTGGCCGGCTGTGGTGGCCCGATTGGCGGCGGCCGCTGATCTGGCGGCTCGGCGCGATCCTCGGCAGCGTCAATTCGATGTATTTCGTCACCAATGCCTTCCTGCCCGATTTCGTCACCGCAGCTGGCCGGCCCGACCTGATCTCCAGCGCGCTGACCGCGGAGAATATTTGCCAGCTGCCGGCCTCGCTGATCATGCTGGCGGTCGCGGGGCGATTGGTGAAACAGCCTTGGGCCTATGTGGCTGCCGGCGCGCTGTCGCTGATCAGTCTAGTCGGGATCATGACGGCTGCGAGCGGCGGCTGGATCGTGTTCTGGTCTGGCGTCTTAGGCTTTGTGACCACCGCCATTCTCGTTCTGGGGCTGGCGCTGCCGTCAGTACTCAGCGCGCCTGACGACGTGCACCGCACTTCGGCCGGCATGTTCACAGTCAGCTACGCCATTGCCATGGTGCTGTCGGTCGCCGGCGGCTGGCTCTGGGATTTTACCCACTCGCCGATCGCGAGCTTTGTGCCGGTGGCGCTCTGCGCTGTCGTTGTGATGGCGCTCGCTTCGACCGCCAATCACCCCGACCATCCGGCGAACGCGAGTGACTAATTTCCCACCGCCAGCGCGCCGCGCGTGCGCGGATCGGCGGCGCCGACGAAAGCTTCCGGCGTGATCATAATCGAATTAGCCGAGGTGAACGGCCGCTGCGGCACCACCTTGTCGCCGCCCGCCTGCAGCGCGGCAACGATGTCGTCGGTAATTCCCGGTTCGACATAAACCTGGTCCGGCATCCATTGCTCGTGCAGCCGCGGCGCCCCGACCGCCGTGGCGATATCCATGCCGCGATCGACGACGTTGACGATGATCTGCAGCACCGTGGTGGTGATGCGGCTGCCGCCGGGCGAGCCGGTGACGAGAAAAGGCTTGCTGTCCTTGAGCACGATCGTCGGCGTCATCGACGACAGTGGCCGCTTGCCGGGACCGGGCGCATTGGCCTCGGCGCCAATGAGACCATAGGCGTTGGGCGCATAGGCTTTGGCGGCGAAATCGTCGAGCTCATTGTTGAGGAGGATGCCGGTGCCCTCGGCGACCAGCCCGACGCCATAGCTGAAATTGAGCGTATAGGTATTGGCGACCGCATTGCCGAAGCGATCGACGACGGAAAAATGCGTGGTGTTACGGCCCTCCGGCTGCGTCACCTCGCCGGCGCGGATATCCGCGGCCGCGGTGGCGTGAACCGGATCGATGCCGGCGCGCCAGCCGGCGGCGTAATTCTTCGAGGTCAACAGCGAAACCGGGTTCGCCACCCGGTCCGGGTCGCCAAGAAACAGAGCGCGATCGGCATAAGCGCGCTTCATCGCCTCGATCATCAAATGCAGCGCCTGCGCGGCGTTCGCGCGCGCGACGCTGCCGAGATCGTAGCCTTCGAGAATGTTGAGCATCTCGATCAGCTCGATGCCGCCGGACGATGGCGGCGCCATCGAAATCACGTCGTAGCCGCGATAGTTGCCGCGCACCGGCATGCGCTCGATCGCCTGATAGCTCTGCAAATCATCGGCGGTCATGACGCCTCCCGCCGCCTGCACCGCGGCGGCGATTTTTCCCGCGATCGGCCCTTGGTAGAAAGCACGCGGCCCTTCGCGGGCGATGGTTTCGAGCGAGTCGGCAAGGTCACTCTGCACCAACCGATCGCCGGGGCCGAGCGCGCTGCCATCGGCCTTGAAGAAAATTTTTGCCGAGGCCGGCCAGCGCGACAGCCGCGCGCGCACATTCGGTAGTGAATCGGCCGTATCGTCGGTAACCACGATCCCGTCTCGCGCCATCGCGATGGCCGGCGCGATCAGTTCGGCAAGCGTGAATTTTCCCGAGCCGTATTTTTGCTCTGCGAGCGCCAAGCCGGCGACCGTGCCTGGCACGCCGATGGCAAGCGCGGAATCGCGCGACTTTCCTGGATCGGCGTTCCCAGACTCATCGAGAAAGCTTTTGGTGTCGATGCCGGCCGGCGCGGTCTCGCGGTAATCGATGGTCGTGTCGTTGCCGTCGGCCAGATGAATCACCATGAAGCCGCCGCCGCCGATATTGCCGGCGCGCGGATAGCTCACAGCGAGCGCAAAGCCTGTGGCAACGGCGGCATCGATCGCATTGCCGCCGCTTTTGAGAATATCGGCGCCGATCTGCGCCGCGCGCGCCTCTTGCGCCACGACCATGCCACCATGCGCCACAACGCCTTGAGGAGTGGCGATGGCATCGGCACGCTCGTCGCCGCGCGCAACGAGCGGCAACACCACAGCGGCGGCCAGCGCAAAGCAGACAAAGCCTCGCAGCGCCAATAATTTCGGATGCATGTTCGGAGCGCCGCCTTGCTCTACAGCATCGACGGCAGAACGCGGTCGGGCGGACGGTGACCGTCGAGGAAGGTCTTGATGTTGACGATGACCTTCTCGCCCATGTCGATGCGACCTTCGAGCGTCGCCGAGGCCAGATGCGGCAGCAGCACGACCTTGCCGGCACGCGCAAGCTTGATCAACTTCGGATTGACGGCCGGCTCGTGCTCGAACACGTCAAGACCTGCGCCGGCGATGTGCTCCGACTCGATCAAGCGCGCCAAGGCGTTCTCGTCGATCACCTCGCCGCGTGCGGTATTGACGATATAGGCTTCGGGACGGATCAGCTTGAGCCGGCGCGCCGAAAGCAAATGATAGGTCGCCGGCGTGTGCGGGCAATTGATCGAGATGATGTCCATGCGGACGAGCATCTGATCGAGGCTTTCCCAATAAGTGGCGTGCAATTCTTCCTCGATTTGCACCGAGACCCGGCGGCGATCGTGATAGTGGATTTTTAGGCCGAAGGCCTGGGCGCGGCGCGCCACGGCCTGGCCGATGCGGCCCAGCCCGACAATGCCGAGCCGCTTGCCCCAGATACGGTGACCGAGCATCCAGGTCGGACTCCAGCCGGTCCACTCGCGGTCGCCGGTGAGCACCTGCGCGCCTTCCGCCAAACGCCGCGGCACCGCGAGAATGAGCGCCACCGTCATATCGGCGGTGTCCTCAGTGAGCACGCCGGGCGTGTTGGTCACGGTGATGCCGCGCTGCACCGCGGTCGCGACGTCGATATTGTCGACGCCATTGCCGAAATTGGCGATGAGCTTAAGGCGCTCGCCCGATTGGCTAAGCACGGCGCGATCGATGTGATCGGTGACCGTCGGCACCAATACGTCGGCGGTTTTCGCAGCCTCCACCAGCTGCGCCTGGGTCATCGGTTTGTCATCGGAGTTAAGCCGCGCGTCGAACAGTTCGCGCATGCGCATTTCGACGCCGTCGGGAAGCCGGCGGGTGACCACGACCAGCGGCTTCTTGCCCGTCGCCATGCGCTGCCTCTTCGCCGGATGGTTCCAATGAAGACCCGCAAATTCAGCCCTGCAATCGCACCGTTTGCAACAGCCGTTTGCAGGAGCTGTTCGCCAGACCGCCGTTCAGGTCTCCTTAACCCCGCTCGCCGAAACTAAAGGGCGGGGGGCGGTCCATTAAAATCTCTAGCAGATGGCCATAGTCCAACAAAGTGCGCCGGAGTCACGGTGCACACGGCCAATAGCGGGATTTAAGCGAGCGGCAATGGCGCAAGCACGTGAGCAAGCACGTGGCAAATCACGCGGCAAATCATGCGGCAAAGCATTGAGGAGCGCGATCCTGTCGATCTCGGCCGCGCTGGCAACTCTGGTTGCACTCAGCGGCATGCCTGGTCCGGCTTGGTCCCCAGTCTGGTCCCCGGTCTGGTCCAAGGCTTGGGCCGGCAACGACGCCGTGACCAGCGGCTTGCCGGTTCCACGTTTTGTCAGCCTCAAGGCGGATCGGGTGACGGTACGTGGCGGTCCCGACAAAGATCACGATGTGGCTTGGATCTACACCCGCGCCGGCTGGCCGGTCGAAATCACCGCGGAATTTGAAAACTGGCGCCGGATTCGCGATTGCGATGGCGCCGAGGGCTGGGTCTATCACTCGCTCCTCTCCGGCAAGCGCACCGCAGCGGTGCAATTGAAAGCTAAAACCGATCTGGCGGCGCTCTACCAAACCCCCGACCTGCACAGTGCCATGACCGCGCGCTTGCAAGTCGGCGTGCTGGGGTCAGTGAAGCACTGCACCGGGACATGGTGCCAGATTTCCGGCGACGGCTTTGCCGGCTGGGTCGAGCAGAGCGCGTTGTGGGGCGTCTATCCCGGTGAGAAGATTGAATGATCACGATTTTCGCGATCGGCCTAGCCCCTACGTAAGAAGGCAAGCGCAGAACTGCGCGGTCATTCAACGCCGCAATCGCGATCGCTTACGGTGATGTGAAAGAAATTCAGGCCTGCTTGCGCCGCAATCGCACCACGACGTCGATGCGCGCGATCTCATAACCTTCGGGCGGAACAGGCGCGTTGTCGACCATTACGTCGCTGGCCGGGATATCGAGGAGCTCATTCTGCTCCTCGATGAAAAAGTGGTGATGCATCGAATTGTTGGTATCGAAATACGCCCTTGATCCGTCCACCGCCACCTGCCGCAACAGGCCGACTTCAGTAAACTGATGCAGCGTATTGTAGACGGTCGCGAGCGAGACCGGCACTTTGGCCCGGTTCGCCTCTTCATAGAGCATTTCCGCCGTCACATGCCGGTCGCCCTTGGCGAACAAGATCCAGCCGAGCGCCAAACGCTGCCGGGTCGGACGCAGGCCAACGCCACGCAGCTTGGCCTTGACGTCATGCCAAGGACAGCCAGTGAGCGCGCCGTGCTTCGGCTCTCCCGGGCGCGCTTGGTCGACCCGCTCTTGGGCGACCCGCTCTTGGGCCAGCCGCTCTTGGACGAGCGCCGTCGGCGCAAAAGCGATCGGCAGTGGCGGTTTCATAACGCACCCTGTTTCATCACGCACCCATTCCTCGCCCCACCGGGGCGATTGTTGCGGACGAAATCAATATACGACAGTTTTCCGTGCTGCAACCGCCGCTCCCCGCCGGCAGCGCGCGCGCACTATGCAGTTGCGGCATGATGGGGATGCGTCTTTGCCCCGCTATGCCAATATGTTAGTGAACCATTGCCCGGAAATCGTGGAGCTGAACCGCGGATGCACGAACGCCGCTCGAATTTTGACTATGAGGACCTTCTCGCGTGCGGGAGGGGTGAACTGTTTGCGCACGGCCCGCAGCTACCGCTGCCGCCGATGCTGATGTTCGACCGCATCTCCGAAATCGCGGAAGTGGGCGGGGAATACGGCAAAGGCTTGGTTCGCGCCGTGCTCGATCTCAAACCCGACCTGTGGTTCTTTCCCTGCCATTTTAAAGGCGATCCGGTGATGCCGGGCTGTCTCGGCCTCGACGCGCTATGGCAATTGCTCGGCTTTTTCCTCGGCTGGCTCGGTTCGCCGGGCAAAGGGCGTGCGCTCGGCATGGGCGAAATCAAGTTTTCTGGGCAGGTCCTGCCGACGATGAAAAAGATCGTTTACGGCATCGACATCAAACGCGTGATGCGCTCGAAGCTGGTGCTCGGCATCGCCGATGGCTGGCTGTCGGCGGACGGCTCGGTCATCTATCGCGCGCTCGATCTCAAGGTGGGCCTGTTCCGCGATACTGAACCCCAGCCCAGCGGCGCGTGAGACAGCCTCTCGGCCGCGCGCGATGCCGCAAATGCCCCCGGCTTTCAGACAGGATGATGCGCGGATTGATTGCTATAATTCACACCATGAGCGCCGGTTTGGACGGGATCATCTCACAGCCGGGCTCCGGCGGGCGAGGCTGAGATGAAACGGGTCGTCGTCACCGGGATGGGCATTGTCTCCTCGATCGGCAACAACACGCAGGAAGTGCTGGCCTCGTTGCGCGAAGCAAAATCCGGCATTGTCCGCGCCGACCGCTATGCCGAGCTCGGCTTTCGCTGCCAGGTGCACGGCGCGCCCACGCTCGAAGCGAGCGATGCCATCGATCGCCGGGCCATGCGCTTTCTAGGCGGCGGCGCCGCCTGGAATCACGTGGCGATGGAGCAGGCGATCCGCGATGCCGGTCTCGAAGCGACCGAGGTGTCGAACGAACGCACCGGCATTATTATGGGATCCGGCGGTCCCTCGACGCGGACCATTGTCGAGAGCGCCGACATCACGCGCAGCAAGGGACCGAAACGCGTGGGCCCGTTTGCGGTTCCCAAAGCGATGTCATCGACCGCCTCGGCCACGCTCGCGACCTGGTTCAAGATCAAAGGTGTGAATTATTCGATCTCGTCCGCCTGCGCGACCTCAAACCATTGTACCGGCAACGCCTTCGAGACCATCCAGTGCGGCAAGCAAGACGTCATCTTCGCCGGCGGCTGCGAAGAGCTCGATTGGACGCTTTCTGTTTTGTTCGACGCCATGGGCGCGATGTCCTCGAACTTCAACCAGACGCCGGAGAAAGCCTCGCGTGCTTATGACGCCGATCGCGACGGCTTCGTCATTGCCGGCGGCGCCGGCGTTCTCGTTCTCGAAGAGTTCGACCATGCCAAGGCGCGCGGCGCTAAAATCTATGCCGAGGTTGCCGGCTATGGCGCCACCTCGGACGGCGCCGACATGGTGCAACCGTCCGGCGAGGGCGCGGTGCGCTGCATGAAAATGGCGCTCGCTTCGGTAAAACCGCCGGTCGACTACATCAACCCGCATGCCACCTCGACGCCGATCGGCGACCTCAAAGAAATCGAAGCGATCCGCGAAGTGTTCGGCGCGAAATGCCCGCCGATTTCGGCGACCAAATCGCTGACCGGCCATTCCCTCGGTGCGGCTGGCGCCCAGGAAGCAATCTATTCGCTGCTGATGATGAATTCAGGTTTCATCTGCGAGAGCGCGAATATCGAACGGCTCGATCCGGCTTTTGCCGACATGCCGATCGTGCGCGAGCGCCAAGACAACGTGAAGCTCGGCTGCGTGCTATCAAACTCATTCGGTTTCGGCGGCACCAACGCTTCCGTCGTATTCAAGCACCCGGACGCCTGACGCATGCCGGACTTGATGCAGGGCAAGCGCGGCCTGATCATGGGGGTCGCCAACGATCATTCGATCGCCTGGGGGATAGCCAAGACGCTTGCCGCGCACGGCGCCAAGCTTGCCTTCACCTATCAGGGCGAGGCGCTCGGCAAACGCGTCAAACCGCTGGCGGCGTCGGTCAATGCCGAACTCGTTCTGCCTTGCGACGTGGAAGATATCGCCACTGTCGATGAAGCTTTTGCCGAGATCGGGCGGATGTGGGGCGCGCTCGATTTTCTAGTTCACGCCATCGCCTTTTCCGACAAGACCCAGCTTGCCGGACGCTATGCCGACACCACGCGCGAAAACTTTCTGCGCACCATGCTGATCTCGTGTTTCTCGTTCACCGAGGTCGCCAAACGGGCCGCCGCCATGATGCGCAATGGCGGCGCCATGCTCACTCTCACGTACAATGGCGGTTTGCGCGCCATGCCGAATTACAACGCCATGGGCGTCGCCAAAGCGGCGCTGGAGGCCTCGGTGCGCTATCTCGCCGTCGATTTCGGGCCCGAGAGCATTCGCGTCAACGCTATTTCCTCAGGCCCGATCCGCACGCTCGCCGGCGCGGGTATCGGCGACGCCAGAGCGATGTTCGCGTTCCAGCAGCGGCATTCACCATTGCATCGCGGCGTCACCTTGGACGAGCTCGGCGGCGCCGCGCTTTACCTGCTCTCCGACCTCTCGACCGGCGTGACCGGGGAGATCCATTTCGTCGATTGCGGCTACAACGTCATCGCCATGCCTAACCCGGACGCGCTGCGGGCGGACCAGCAGCGCGCGCCCGACAACGGCGCCAAATAACCGGCTGCCGCTCGCCCCCGGGGATGACCGACGCTACAGCTTGGCCAAATGCGGCATGACTTCGCTGCGGAACAGTTCGAGCGAGCGCAGCGCATCGCTAAGCGACATGGTGCCGAGAAAAAGATAGGTCAGCAGGTAATTGACGCCGAGCTCGCGGACTTGCCGCTCGATCTCGGCGCGGACCGTCGCCGGCGAGCCGGCGATTACGGTGCAATCCTCGACGCAAGCCTCGAAGTTGGCGCCGCGCGGCACGTTCAGCCGCGACGTGAGCCCGGTCTCGCCATGCTTGACGCGCAGCCAATTCAAATGCGCGAGATGAATGTCCATCGCGGGCTTGCCAAAGCGCTGCGCCTGCGCGTCGGTGTCGGCGACGAAAACGTGCCGTTGCACGCCGATTGCCGCGCCGCCGGGAAATTCCGCCTTGGGCTGAACCGGCCCGCCGCGCTTGTTCAACGCGGCTTTGTAAGCGTTGATATTAGCTTTGGCGGTCGGCATCGGCCCCAGCGTAACGAAATGCAGACCCTGCTCGCCGGCCCAGGTCGAACCGATCTCATTGGAGGAGCCGTACCAGAACGGCGGATGCGGCTCTTGCAACGGGCGCAGCTCGATCGGCACGTCCTTGTAGGTATAGTGCTCGCTCTCGTAGGAAAGGCGATCCGTCGTCAGGCCGCCGCGCACACACTTGAACGCGTCGATGAAAATGTCGCGTGAGCGATCGTGCTCGACCTTGTGATATTTCAGCTCGTACGGCGATACGCCGCGGCCGATGCCGACATCGAGCCGGCCGTGGCTGAGATGATCGAGCATGCAGATTTCCTCGATCAGCCGCAGCGGCGAATATAGCGGCAGCAAATAGACGAGCGGCCCGAGCCGTAACCGCTTCACCGTGCGCGCAACGGCGCCGAGATAGACGCCCGGTACCGGCACCATGTTCAAAGGAGTGGCGTGATGCTCGGCAACGTGCAGGCAATAAATACCGGCGGCTTCGGCGGCTTCTACAAATGTTAGCCGTTCGTCAAACAGTCTCGCCAGCGGCCGCTCGCCATGCTCGACATGATCAAACAATCCGATTTGCATAATGCATTCCGCTCCATGCTCTTTTTACATACGTCCATTTTTCGTACGCCGAGTTTGCAGCGATCCTGCTTCTGCGATGCATCGGGTGCGGGGAACATCAGCTTATTTTCGGCGGTAACCCGACCCGCCGTCCCATGCCCATGCAATCCGCGTCGGTCTTCAGCCCCGCGGCATGGATGCCGTGAACGGCAAGCTCCTCGTCACGGTCCTCGGTATCGCCGGTCACGCCGATCGCGCCAATGACTTCGCCGCCAGAATCGCGGATCAGCATGCCGCCGCCTTCGGGAAAAATCTGCTCGCCGCTCGCGGCAATGAGGTAGCGCATGAAGATCGGCCGCTCCTGCGCGCGCTCGCGAACGAGTTTCGAGCTGCGGCCGAGTGAGAGTGCGGCATAGGCCTTGCCGTAGGCCATTTCAAACCTGATCATCGAGGCGCCATCTTCCTTCTTGAATGCTTTCACCTTGCAGCCAGGCTCGACGACGATGACGCTCAACGGCCGGCAATTCAGCGCGGCGCCGCGCTCGATGATCGCGTCGATAATGCGCTCGGCCTGATCGAGTGTGACGGAAGTCATCGGAGTCTCAGTCTGGGGACGTCAGTAACGAAATGCTGGGGATGGGGCGCTCCTACCTCACGTTCTGCCATCTTCCCCGCGCTTATTCCATAGCGCCCGATCAGTGCGGATTTTCTCCCCTTGCCTAGCTCGGTCAAGCACGCCACATCTGCGCGGTGCCGCAAGCTCCTCCCATAGCCGTCGAGTGCCTCGTCAAGATCTATAAAACCGTTCCCGCGGTGGACGGGATTTCATTTACGCTCGCGCCTGGAACGATCACCGCCCTCCTCGGCGGCAATGGCGCGGGCAAGACGACCACGATCGCCAGCATCATGGGCCTGATCACGCCCACGTCCGGGCGTGTGAGCGTGCTCGGCGCGCAGATGCCGCAGCAGCGCTACCGTGTTTTGCAGCGGATGAATTTTGAAAGTCCCTACGTCGAAGTACCGATGCGGCTCACGGTGCGGCAGAATCTGACGGTGTTCGGCAAGCTCTACGATGTCGACGATTTGCGCGAGCGCATCACCGAGCTTGGGCACGAGCTCGATCTCATCGAACTGCTCGATCGCCCCACCGGCAACCTGTCGGCCGGTCAGAAAACGCGGGTGTCGCTCGCCAAGGCGCTGATCAACACTCCCGATGTGCTGTTGCTCGACGAGCCGACCGCCTCGCTCGATCCCGACACGGCGGACTGGGTGCGCGGGCGTCTGGAGCGGTATTGCCGGGACCGGCACGCCACCTTGCTGCTCGCCTCGCACAATATGACCGAGGTCGAGCGGCTGTGCGAACGCGTGATCATGTTGAAGCGCGGACGCATTGAGGACGACGACACGCCGGCAAATCTGTTGCGGCGCTACGGCCGCAGCACGCTCGAAGAAGTCTTCCTCGATGTTGCGCGCGGTAACGGCGGCGAGACCCGGGAGGCTGCCCAGTGAGCCGCCGCAACAAATCCGCTGTCGCATCTTCGGCGCGCCGCATCTCGGCAATGATGCTGCGCCATTGGTACCTGTTGCGCTCGTCCTGGCCACGCCTGCTCGATCTCATCTATTGGCCGACGGTGCAGATGGTCACCTGGGGATTCCTGCAATATTACATCGCCAACAATGCCGGCTTCTTCGCGCGGGCGGGCGGCACTTTCATCGGCGCGGTGCTGCTGTGGGACATTCTGTTCCGCGGCCAGCTTGGCTTTTCGATTTCGTTTTTGGAGGAGATGTACTCGCGCAACCTCGGCAACATCATGATGAGTCCGCTGCGCCCCTTCGAGTTCATCATCGCGCTGATGGTGATCAGCGTAGTGCGGCTGTCGCTCGGTGCGGTACCGGTAACGTTCCTCGCGATCGCGTTTTTCGGGTTTAATCTCTACGCATTCGGCCTGGCGCTGGTGGCGTTCTTTTTCAATTTGATGCTCACAAGCTGGGCCATCGGAATCTTCGTCTCCGGGCTCATCCTGCGTAACGGC
>DASSXN010000204.1:0-11458 GCA_035703785.1 Xanthobacteraceae bacterium | reverse complement strand
GGGGCCTTGGGACCGCGCAAGCGGACATAGATCTGCAATCCGATCAACAAGACGCACAGGAAGATGAATACAGCGCTGATCGGCCTTTCCACGAATACCGCGATGTCGCCGCGAGAAATCAGCATGGCACGGCGGAAATTCTCTTCGAAGCGTGGCCCCAGGACGAAACCGAGTAGGATCGGGGCCGGATGGAAGCCGAGCCGCAGCAGGATGTAGCCGAACAAGCCGATGACCGCGACTTCGCCGACCTGGAAGAAGTCGTTATTGGCGGCATAGACGCCGATGCAGACGAAGAACATCGCGCTGGGATAGAGGAAGCGATACGGGATCGCGAGCATCTTCACCCAGATGCCGATCAGCGGCACGTTGAGCAGGACCAGCATGATGTTGCCGATCCAGAAACTCGCCACCAGGCCCCAGAAAATATCCGGATGCTGCGTGATCAGCTGCGGACCGGGCACAATGCCTTGGATCATCAAGGCGCCAAGAAGAAGCGCCATCACCGCGTCGCCGGGGATGCCCAGACTCATCGTCGGGATGAAATCGCCTTGCACCGAGGAGTGCGTGGAAGCCTCCGGGCACACCACGCCTTCAATCAGGCCGGTGCCGAATTTTTCCGGATGTCTGGAGATTTTCTTTTCCGTCGCGTAGGCGACGAACGAGGCAATCGTCGGACCGGTGCCGGGAATGAGCGCACAGAGGCTGCCGACGATGGTGCCGCGCCACATCGGGAAGAACGCCCGCTTCATGTCGGCCTTGGTGGGACGCATGTCCTTGATGCCGACATTGGTGTATTTGGTGTTGATCGGCGCGACTTGATTGACGCTGTTCATAAACTCGGCGATGCCGAACAAGCCGAGCGCCAGCGCGATCAACTCAATGCCGTCGTCGAGCTCGGTCATGCCGAAGGTGTAGCGCTCCGAGCCGGTTTCGAGATCGGTGCCGACCGAGCCGAGGAACAGGCCGACCACGGTCATGGCGACGCCCTTGATCGGCGAACCGCGCGCCAGCGTCGAGCCGGCGAGCAGGCCCAACAGCATCAGCGAACAAACCTCGGCGGGACCAAATTGCAGCGCCACTTTAACGAGAATCGGCGATAGGAAGATCATCTCGGTGATCCCCCAAGAAGCGCCGACGAATGAGGCAAAGACAGTGAGGCCGAGCGCCACGCCGCCGCGCCCCTGTTTGGTCATTGGGAAGCCGTCGAGACAGGTCACCGCATGCGGCGGGTGGCATGGAAGGTTCAACAGGATCGAGCAGATCGCGCCGCCATATTGCGCGCCATACATGACGCCGCCCAGCATGAGGATGGCGCCGACCGGCTTCATGCCGAAGGTCAGTGGCAGCAAGATCGAGATCGTGGCGAGCGGGCCCATGCCCGGCAGCACGCCCACCATGTTGCCGACCAGCACGCCGACGAAACACCACATAAGATTGTGCGGCTCGAAGGCGACTCCGAAGCCGTACCACAACCCGCTAAGCGCAGCTTCAATCAAAACTCGCCCCTAAAGGTCAGGATCGGCATCGGTACTTGGAGGAAGTAGGAAAACAGTGACACACCGAACACCGTCACCACGCTGGCGAGGATGATCGTGCCTTTCCAAGTCGCCGTTTTATCGCCGAGCGCGGCGATGAAGACGCAAGCGAAGGTTCCCGGCAGCATGCCGAAATAACGGCCGAAAAAGATAAACGCCACCGGGCTCATGAGAATACAGAACCAAGCCCACCATTGCGGCTGTTCCGGCAACAGACTCTGGTTCCCGCCGTGCTCGTCGGCGCCGTCGGGCGCCAAGCTTGCCGCGGCAATCGCAATCCCAAGCAGAACGAGAATGATGCCGAGAGCCGTCGGCAAAAAGCCGGGACCCATATGCATGAGCGTGCCGCCGCGGTAGGTCGAGCCCTTCACCGCGATGCCAAGGCCCAGCAAAAGCATCAAGCCGCCCGCGTAAAAATCACGCTTGCCGATCAGCTCGCGGAGGCTGGTGGAAAACCGCAATATTTCCTCCCGGCCGCATTCGGGGATTGGCCTCGGTTCACCCCGAACATTCAAAGAGCAACTACAGTAATCGCAGAGATGTTCCCCGGCGACCCGGTGTCGCGGGCTCTCCCCTGTCCCCTTGCAGCGCGAAGGCCGCGGGGACCTTCCTCTTAGCAAGTTCCAGACGATATAGGCCACCGCAGAAGCGTGCAACTCCCCTCGAGGAACGCCTTATGACATCAGTCATGTTCTGGCCGGAACATGTTGACGGGATTTGCTTATCGCCCGCGATACGTCAACACTGAGCTGCCAATGGCGCGAACAAATCCGGGCTGTCGTTCCTGACATTGCCGACCCGCCGATCGACCGCCCAGAACGCCATAGCATTGTCCGGATAGGGCCCCAGCAGGACCTTAACTGCGCTCTCCGGCACAGAGTTTTCCCCAAGCCAATCGCCCCAGCAGCCCGGCGCAATGACAACCGGCATGCGATCGTGCAGAGGCGCCAGCAAGGCATTTGCCGTCGTGGTGACGATGGCAAAGGATTTGATCGTCTGGCCCGCCGGCGAGCGCCACTCGTCCCATAATCCGGCCAGCGTCATTGGGCCGCGGTTGGCAAGCGCCACCGCGAACGGCTGCTTGTCGGCGTCGCGCCACTCGTAATACCCGTCGGCGACGACGAGGCAGCGGCGTCCGGCCTGCCAGGCACCGCGGAACGCTGCGCGCGTTGCAAGGCTTTCGGCCCGCGCATTGAACGTCGAATATCCGATTTTGAGGTCTTTCGCCCAGGACGGGATGAGGCCCCAGCGCATTAAGGTGAGAATGCGCCTGCCCGCCTCAGAGACCACGACCGGGAGATTCGAAGTCGGCGCTGCATTCCAGCGTGGCTGGTAGTCGCCAATCTGGTCGAAATCGATTTTCAGGTCGAGTTTGATCTCGGAGACGTCGTCGGGAAGTTTGGCGCGGCCGCACATGGTCGACTCCTGGCAAGTGGGTTCCTGGTAAGTGGGTTCCTGCAAGGGGCTCAATGAAAATCACGGCTATGCAGCGGCAGCGGATCGGGTTGCGGCCGCGGGTGTGCGGAATGTTTCGGGGAGAAAAGGTCGCCGTCGCGCAGCCACGGCAATTGCGTGGAAAGATCGACGAAGCTTGCCGCGACCACATGGATGACGAGACCTGCGCGCTGCAGACGGCCGCGCACCGCAAGAAACCGCGATGTCATCACCGTGCGGCGGTTTCGTTCAAAAACCTTCGGCCAGACAATGACATTGGCGATGTCGGTTTCATCTTCGAGCGTCATGAACACGACGCCCTTCGAGGTGCCCGGGCGCTGGCGTACCAAAACCAGGCCGGCAACGGTCACGGTCGTGTCTGGCGGTAAGGACTCGTCGCGAAGCTGCACATTGCGGATTGCGCCGAGCGCGAGAAGGCGCTCGCGGAAGAAACGAACTGGATGCTCTTTCAGCGACAGCCCGGTCGTCACATAGTCCTCGACGACATGCTCGCACAGCGGCATTGCCGGCAGCGCAACTTTGGGCTCGGGAAAAAATTCGTCGCCGAGATGCGGCGTCAATAGCGGCAGCCCCGCACCGGTTTTAGCGCCGCTGCGTTGAGGGCCGACGCCGATCGTATCGAGCCGCCGTGCCGCCCATAACGCAGCGCGCCGATCTAACCCAGGCGCGCGGTCAGCAAAAGTGGGTACCGGTTTTGCGTCCGATCGCGCGCTAGATTCAATATTTGCCGCATGGTCTTGTCGGCGAACCGGTATCCACTTCGCCGGATCATGCGGTAACGAGCGGAATGCGTCCGCCTCGGCCAGCCGCTCGATCGTGAAGCGCGAAACGCCAGCGATCGCGGCGAGCCGCTCGATCGAGGAAAAACCGTTGCCGCGCGCCGCGACCAGCTTTTTCAATTCCGTTTCGCTGAGACCGCCAATAAGGCGAAAACCGAGTCGCACGGCATGACGGCTTCCTCCTCCGCTTGCGCCAGCAGCGGTTGGCTCCAGCGTACAATCCCAATCGCTGCAATTGACGTCGACGGGGCGTATCTCGACGCCGTGCTGGCGCGCGTCGCGCACCAGCTGCGCCGGCTGATAAAACCCCATTGGCTGACTGTTGAGAATGGCGGCGCAAAAAACGTCAGGATAGCGGCATTTGATGAAGGCCGAGGCATAGACCAGAAGCGCAAAACTTGCCGCGTGGCTTTCGGGAAAGCCATATTCACCGAAACCTTCGATCTGGCCGAAGCAATGTTCGGCGAAATCGCGCTCATAGCCGCGTGCGACCATGCCGTTGATGAATTTGTCGCGAAATAGATGAACGTTGCCGGTGTGGCGGAACGTGGCCATGGCGCGGCGTAGCCCGTCCGCTTCGTCGGGCGTGAATTTCGCCGCCGTGATCGCGATCTGCATCGCCTGTTCCTGAAACAGCGGCACGCCAAGCGTGCGCTTGAGAACGTCTTTCAATTCATCTGGCAGTCCATGGGTGGGCGACGGGGAGGGATAGTTTTCCTTCTCGATGCCGTCGCGGCGCCGCAGATAGGGGTGCACCATATCGCCCTGGATTGGCCCCGGCCGCACGATCGCGACCTCGATAACGAGGTCGTAAAAGCACTGCGGCTTCAATCGCGGCAGCATCGACATCTGTGCGCGGCTTTCGACCTGAAACACGCCGACCGAGTCGGCGCGCGACAGCATCTGATAGACCGCGGGATCGTCCTGCGGCAGCGTGGCGAGCGAATAATCCAGCCCATAATGAATTTTCAAGAAATCGAGTCCGCGCCGCATGCAGCTCAGCATGCCGAGCGCCAGCACATCGACTTTCATCAGCCCGAGCGTATCGATGTCGTCTTTGTCCCACTCGATGAAGGTGCGCTCTTCCATGGCGGCATTGCCGATCGGCACCGTCTCATCGAGCGGCGCGCGCGTGAGCACGAATCCACCGACATGCTGTGACAGGTGGCGCGGAAAACCGATCAGCGCGTCGGCGAGCGCGACGGCCTGCTGAATCGCCGGATTTGACGGATCGAGGCCGGCTTGGCGGATGTGGTCGTCGGGATAGCCGTCGCCGTAACCCCATACGGTCTTGGCGAGCGCAGCGGTCACGTCTTCGGTTAGCCCCAAGGATTTACCGACTTCGCGGATGGCGCGGCGGGAGCGGTAATGCACCACGGTGGCGCAGATCGCCGCGCGGTGGCGGCCGTAACGCCGGTAAATATATTGAATGACTTCCTCGCGCCGCTCGTGCTCGAAATCGACATCGATATCGGGCGGCTCGCCGCGATTTTCCGAAATGAAGCGGGCGAACAAGAGATTACTTTTGTCCGGATTGACGGAAGTGATGCCGAGACAAAAGCAAACCGCGCTATTGGCCGCCGAACCGCGTCCTTGGCACAGAATTTCCTTCTCCTGGGCGCGCGCAAAGGAAACGACATCGTGCACGGTGAGGAAGTAGCGCGCATAATCGAGTTTGCCGATCAGCGCGAGTTCGTCTTCGAGCCGCTTGCTGACATCGCCGGGAATGCCATTGGGATATTTGTCTTTTGGATAGCGGTCCTGCGCGCCCGCCCATGTGAGGTCTTCCAGATGCTCTTGCGCGGTCTTGCCAGGCGGCACCGGTTCATCGGGATATTCGTATTTGAGTTCGCCAAGCGAGAAGCTGCAGGATCGGGCGATTGCAACGCTGCGGGCAATAGCGTCTGGAAAGGCGGCGAACAGCCGCGCCATTTCCGCAGGCGCTTTGAGATGCCGCTCGGCATTGATCGACAGCCGCGAGCCGGCTGCAGCGATGGTGCACTTTTCCCGGATGCAGGTGAGTATGTCGAGGAGCGGCCGGCGTTCCGGCGCGTGATAGAACGCGTCATTGACCGCGACCAATGGCGCCCCGCATCGGGCGCCAAGCTCGGCCAACAGCCCGAGCCGGCGCGGCTCGTCACCGCGATGATAATGCGCGCCGGCAAGAAAGGTGCGGCCCGGCGCGGCGTCGGCCAGGGCGGCGAGGCGGGAGGAGAATACGGACGCGTTTCCCGGATGCGGTGAAGCGCGGAGCGGTGCACCGCTGATCCGGGATCGTTCTAAATCGAGAGTGCGCAACGATCCCGGGTCTGCGGCGCACCATTTCGCTTCGCTCCATGCTGCGCCGCGCCCGGGAAACTCTGACGGCGGCAGCGCGATGAAAATCTGGCCTTCCGCGGCATTGAGAGTTTCCTCGAAGGTCAGATGACATTCGCTTTTCTTTGCTTTGAGATTGCCGGCCGTGATCAGACGGCACAACCGGCCATAGGCGGCGCGATCGATCGGATAGGTTAAGACTTCAAAACCGTCGATCGTCACCAGCCGCGTGCCGACCAACAGTTTTATTTTGCGCTTTTTGGCTTCGTCATAAGCACGCACCACGCCGGCAAAGGAATTGCGGTCGGCGATACCGATCGCGGTCAGCCCAAGCTCGTCGGCGCGCGCCACCAATTCCTGCGGATGCGAGGCGCCGCGAAGGAAAGAAAAATTAGTAGTTACAGCAAGCTCGGCATAAGCACTCATTAGAGTCACGCGAACAAACTCACGCAAACAGGCCGTGTACGAACCAGCGCGACGTCGCAGTTTCGCGGCCATAAAGGCCTTCGCGGTAGAGCCAGAAGCGATGACCCTCGCCGTCTTCGACGAGGTAGTAATCGCGGGTAGGAGTCCCTGCTTGAGAAGGGTAGGGCGCGCGCCACCATTCGTCAGCGATCCGTTCCGGACCTTGCGCGCCGGCGATGTCATAAGTCATCCCGCGCCAACGGAAGCGCCGCGGTGGGCCGTCGGGAATGAGCGCGGTGACTTCGGTCGGCTCGGCTTGAGGCAACAGCAACAGCGGTCGCGTTTTTTCCTCAATTGACCAATTTCCCTCCCCTGAAAGGGAAGGGTCGGATCGCGTTAAGCGATCCGGAGAGGGGTCATCTTGCCTGCAACTGACCCCCACCCTGACCCTCCCCCTTCCAGGGGGAGGGAATTGAGATCTCTCGCCGTTGATCTCAGTCAACGTTTCGGCGCATTCGGGAATATGGCGCGGAACGGCTTCGAACTGCCGCACGCGATCGGGACCGAGTCGTTGTCGCAGCGCGTCGATCAGCGCCGCACATTTTTCAATATCGTCATCTTGAGGTGCCCGCATGTAACGCGGGCCTTGAAGGATGCCGACCGAAGCCTTTGAACCGTCGCCCTTCGAGGCTCGCTGCGCTCGCACCTCAGGGTGACGGTCAAGATTCAATTCGGTCTGCCGCCCCGGCATGGATTCGGCACGCGTGACGGCAAGGCCGATTGCCTCGAAACCGAAGCCGCCATCGTACATGGCCGCGAGCGCCTCGAGTTTGAGATCGATCAGCCGCGACACATGCGGCACGCTGCGCGTCGGCGACGTCAATCCGATATCGATCGTCTCTACCGTTCCATCGACGCCATAGAGGCTCAGCCTCAGCGCGCGCGCTCCGACCTCATCGCGTACGAGCACATGCACCAGGTGCTGCATGAGGCGGCAGGCACGCGCGAGGATCGCCTGGTGGCTCACGATCGGCTCAAGCAAATAATTCAAGCTGTGATAAACCGGAGGCGCGGTGACCGGGATAAGCGGTTCGTCGCGGCGGCCGAGCGCCTGGTCCAGCCGGCGGAGCAATTCGTCGGCAAAGCGTGCGGCAAATGGCGCCCGTGGCTTGTCCAAAAGCGCGCCCACGGATTTGAAACCGAGCCGGCGTAACAGCGCGCGGGTTTCGCCCGACAGCCGGAGCGCCTCGATCGGCATTGCCGAAAGCGTCGCAGCTTCGCCGCCCGCGGACAGGATCGATTGCGGGGCCAAATCAAAGTGCGACAAGGCCCAGGCCATGCCTGGCGTATCGGCAATGGCAAGCCGCGCCGGCAATCCGAACCGATCAAGCCGGCCGGCAAGATCGGCAAGCAGGCTTTCCTCGCCGCCGAACAGATGCGCGGCGCCTTCGATATCGAGAAAAAAACCGTCGGCGCCGTTTTCCTCGGTCCATGGCGAGGCGGTTGGCGTGTAGCGCGTCGCCCATAAAGCGAGACGGCGCAGCGCGGCATCGTCGGTGCCGCTGTCTGCGGCGCGTACTTGCAAACTGCCCGCTTTGGCGCGCGCATCGGTCACCGGATCGCCGACGACAATCCCGGCATCCTTCGCCGCTTCGTTCATGGCGACGATGCGCAGGCCTCCGGTTGCGGGAATGGCAAGGACGAACGGCCGTTCAGGATCGATTGGCTTGCCGGCGGAACTGATCGCCTGCGCCGCGAGAAAGCGTTTGATCGGCCAGCGCGGCAACCAGACTGAAACGATGCGCGACATGATCGTACTCCACTACCCATTCACCCGGCCGTCCATTACGGCAGCGTTCAAGTTGCAGGCGCCAACGCGGACGCGCGTAACCGCCGAAACGATCGCGCGCAGCAGCCGCCGTGCCGATCCGCCAGCGCGTCGACGCGGCGCTCGATTCCAACGTTTGCGAAGGCCGCAGCAGCAGCAGCGGCAAACCGGCATCGGTGGCGGCGAGATGTAATTTTTGGCTGGTCTTCAGATCGAGCCTATCGATCATGCTGACGACTATTTGTGGTGCGCCCGAACGCAGCGCTTCCAGCAATGCCCACAAATTGTCGTGGCGATCCGCAGTCTCCACCAGGATCGCGCGGCTCGGATCAAATCCGAGACCTTTGAGGCCATGTCCGGACAAACGACCCCATTGCCGCGATCCATGATCCGGCATCACGAAAATGATTTGTTTGTTTTTCCCCGCTGCGGGGAAGGAGGAGCTAAAGCGTGCCAGCACCGCTACGATAAAACCGAAAGCGACTGGGAGCGCAGCTTGCGTTACCGGGACGACCTCATGGAGTGCGCCGCAGATAAGACCGCCGTTCGGCAAGTGGCAATCAAGTGCGGCAAGGCCGAAAGGAAGCGTGGCATACAAGGTTTGGGGCCACCCTGGATGCCGAGACAGCAAGAGGCGCAATTCGGCTAGAGCGGCGGCTCGATTTTGAGCCGTGGATATAGTTGAAACTGCTGGCGGAACAAGCATTTAACGGCTCTTCTCCGCATCGATAACGGGTTAATATTCCGGGTATGTTCTTTAACTTGATACTAGAACAAAAAGAGAACAAAGCAAGAGGCAAAAAAGTTCGAAAGCGCCACCATGCGAGCATCTTTCGCAGCCTTGGCTGCCCTTATTCCTTTCGCGTTACGCGGCTGGGCCTTTCGTTTGCCTTTCGCACAGCCGCAGCCGTAGACTGCCGCGCGTGAAAATCCTTCCCGTCAAACTGACATTTGCCGTTGCCGTAGTAGCTGCTGTGCTATGTCTTGACCCCGGCACCAGCCATGCTGGCATGAATGGCAATTCCCGATGGTGCGCCGTCACCAACCAAGGGTCTGACGCGCTCGATTGGGATTGCGAATATGACACGGCCGAGGACTGCACGCCGGCGGTGCTCACCGGCAATCGCGGCTTTTGCGCCTTAAATCCTTATTGGCGCGCGGCTTCGGATCAAAACTGACGCTGCAAGCTGTCTCTTAAACCAAACGACACGCCCATGCCTGAAGCCGATAAAGAAGGCCAACGCTACGCCCCCGACCAGCGCCAGGAAACGCCGGGCTTTTACCTGAAAGGTTCGCATCAGCTCGACTGGGGCATGAAAAACCGCCTGGCGCGTGTGTTCGATCCGGCCTCCGGCCGCACAGTAATGCTCGCGATCGACCACGGTTACTTCCAAGGGCCGACCAGCGGGCTCGAACGCATCGACCTTTCGATCGTTCCGCTATTGCCGTTCTGCGACGCCTTGTTCTGCACCCGTGGCATCTTGCGGTCGGTGATTCCGGCACAGTGTCAGAAGCCGATGGTGCTGCGCGCCAGCGGCGGGCCGAGCATTCTGCGCGACGAACTCTCCGACGAGCAGATCGCGATGGGTATGGACGATGCGGTGCGATTAAACGCGGCCGGAGTCGGCATCCAGGTCTTTATCGGCGGCGAGCATGAGACGCGATCGGTGCACAACATGACGAGGCTGGTCGATGCCGGTCTGCGTGCGGGCGTACCGGTCATGGGCATCACCGCGGTGGGCAAAAACATGGTGCGCGATGCCAAATATTTCCGGCTGGCCTGCCGCATCATCGCCGAGCTTGGCGCGCAATATGTCAAAACCTATTTTGTCGAGGACGGCTTTGAGACGGTGACTGCCTCTTGTCCGGTGCCGATCGTGATGGCCGGCGGCAAAAAGCTTCCCGAGCTCGAGGCGCTGACGATGGCCTACAATGCGGTACAGCAGGGCGCGGCCGGCGTCGACATGGGCCGCAACATATTCCAGTCGGAAGCGCCGCAAGCGATGATAGCGGCAGTCGCAGCCGTCGTGCACAAAAACATGAAGCCGAAAGAGGCATTCGAGCTGTTCAATACGCTCAAACGGCGTGCCGCCAGCGTCAGCGAAGTTGTGCGCATGGCAAATCCCGAATAAGCGTTCACCCGCGCAGCCAGTCGCTTATCGATAAAAGTCTACCGTCAAGATTGCCGGGTCGAGCGGCACGCCCGTCAGGCGGGTTTTCAATGCAGCGTCCGCGTCGTGACCGACCGGCATGCTCGCGCGCTTTGTCCGGCCCGCTGTAATGTCACCAACGATTGCCTGGAATTGGCCGATCAAGTCGATGTCGTCGGATCTATCATGGTGTCCGAAGACCACGAAAATCGAATCATAGCGGCGACCGGATTGCAGACAGCGGCGCACATCGAAGAAATAGCCGGCGCAGCCGTCTTCCGCCCCTCGCAGGACCCACGGAACGACGGGATCGGTCGAGATGACAAGCGCACTCCCAGGGGCATTGTGATCTATAAAATCAAATATTGCTTGATACGGAACAACTGAATTGCGCTTGAAGGGATGCGTTCCGGAAATCAGATTGGCAATGGCCGCAACTGAAGCGGCAAGCGTGATCACGACTGCGGCGATTGCCCGCTGAACGTGGCATTGGCGCAGCTGACGGTCGAAAAACATCGTTATCAGCGCGGCGATCACCGGTGTCAGATACAGGAATGAACGAGGTGTGGCGAAACCCGCCAGCGCCATCAGCACCGGCGCGCTCAGCATCAGCAATAGCAGGTGAACCGACTTGCCAGGTTTTTGTCGATCGACTTCGCCGACTGCTGCCAGGATGAAAACAATAACGAGAGGAGGAACGATCCACGCCTGGCTAACTCCGAGAGCACCACCGCCGAAGAATCCAAGCACGTCGGTCAGAACGGAACGAATGACGCCGCTGGAGAATTCGGTCTGCACAGCCTGCATGCGGTAGGCGAATATATAATAGGCGGAGCAGAAACCGATCGCGGCGCCAGCCGCCACTATGAGCCAGTACGAGAGATCGAACGACCAATGAAATCGGCGCTGCAGAACGTGGCGATACAGCAAGAACGGCGGAACGATCAACGCGGCGGAGAAATCCGTCGATGCGGCAAGGCCCAGCGGGAC
>DASSXN010000125.1:0-33501 GCA_035703785.1 Xanthobacteraceae bacterium | reverse complement strand
GCTCGCTGCACTGGCGCCGGGGAGGGTCCTCCCGTTTGCACCCGGTAATTCCAGGAAGCGCGGCCCGGGGTTGAGCCAGGGGTAACAGCCCGGCGAGCGCCGCGGTGGAGCGCCGAGAGGCGAGCGCGTCCCGCTGGACGCGCTGCCGTGCCCGAAGCGCGATCAGGTGGCAACATCTGCTGGCGTGGCGCGGCTCCAAGACATTGCGCCTTCCGGCGCTCCGCCTCCCTTCGTTGTTTGGGGAGGATTCTTGCAGTGGCGTGGCATAGTTCGGATGCGAAGACGCATCGCGAGAACGAGATTGCTTGATCTTCGATCCGGCATCCTGAGGCGGCCGCGAAGGGCCCATCGCGCAAGCGCGATTGGATCCCGAAGCGGCCCTCGAAGGATGCGGCCGAAGTGCTCGGGCGGTCTCCTTCGAGGCTCGCCGCTTCGCGTCGAGCACCTCAGGATGACGGAAATGGGAGCTTTGGAGCGCTTTGTGGACGCGGTGCTAGTTCGTGGTCACCCGCGCGAGAAACTCCACAAGCGCTTTGCGATCGTCCTCTGCGCCGATGGTCTGTTCGGGCATCTTGGTGCCAGGCGTGTAATGAGCCGGTCCGACCTCAAACAGCCTCGCGACGGTTTCCTTTGACCAAACGATGTCGAGTTTCTTCAAAGCCGGAGAGAAGTTATATCCCGGCAGCGTCGCGATACGGCGGCCGAAAATATGCCAAAGCGTCGGACCGGCTTTCTGGGCCTCATCGGGTTTAAG
Source organism: Xanthobacteraceae bacterium (assembly GCA_035703785.1). Classification (GTDB taxonomy): domain Bacteria; phylum Pseudomonadota; class Alphaproteobacteria; order Rhizobiales; family Xanthobacteraceae; genus BOG-931. The sequence continues at coordinate 32,747 of DASSXN010000125.1, read as the reverse complement.
CGTGTGACATGCGACGCAAGCGCGGAATACTTCAGCCCCGTGATCTCGGGCATATTGCTTGAGCGGATCCTCAGGCGCGCCAACCAGCGTCGAATCGAGCGGTTCGCCGGTGACGGCATTCCAGCGTCGAATGAACGCATCGGTACCGCCGGTCAACAGAGTTGCATTGTCGGGCAGGAAGGCGACTGACCACACCGGCAGCCCCGGACCGACCAGCGTGTGCATCAGCCGGCGTTGGTTGCGATCGATCACCGCCACCGACCCACGGGTGGTGGCGGCGGCAACAAGTCTGGCATCTTTGGAAATCGCAAGCTGAATGATCGGTGAGGTTCCGGCTTCAACCTCGGCCAAGAGTTCACCCGCCGCGGATAAGAAATAGACTTTACCACCCGCTCCGGCAGTGATGATGTCACCGTTCGGAGCGATAACGACACTATTCAATGGACTGGGAACGTTGTGTACGGACGCACCGTCGCCGGCCGTTTGCCAGACGCGGATCGTCCCATCATATCCTGCGCTGATGACCTGAGCCCCGTCCGGCGAAAACGCCACGCCATTGACGTTCTGGCCATTGCCCTCGAGCACGCGCGATGGGCCGCCGGCGAGTGGCCACAATCGAACGGTGCGATCCCATGATGCTGACGCCAGCGTCTTTCCGTCAGGGGAAACCGCGAGCGCGGCGACCGGTCCAGTGTGACCATCGAGCACCCGATCGGGTGACTGCTTGCCTGCCGTCCAGATCGCGATGTGCGCATCGCCGCCGGCCGTCACGACGCGGCCGTCCTTGAGCAAGGCGACCGCATTTACCGGACCGTCATGGAAGCGCATCACTTGCTCGGCAACGTTGCGCGACAGTGACCAGCGAATCACCGAGGTATCAAAGCTGGCCGAGATCACGTGCAGGCCGTCGGCAGAAATTGCCAGCGCTCGCACCGCTCCCCCGTGGCCGCGCAATTGAGCGTGAATAGGTTCGAAGCCGGCGGCTGAGGCCGCGGCGACCAATGCCCACAAAACCAAGGTGCGGCTCGATCTGAGCCGAGAAGCGATCATTCGCTATGCATAATAGCGCATAAAGCGAGGCTGGATCACGGCATCCAGAACGGTTTCACCGTATCGAAGTCACGCCGGTGCGGTTCGATGCCGATGTCTTTCAGGCTCTCATCGCTCAGATTTTCCAGCCTGGCATCGGCAAAATGATACTTCCAGCGGACTACGCAGACCGTGATCAAGTCTGAGAAACGCGAAAGGTCGAGCGGGAAGATGGTCATGGCACATCTCCATCTTTCTCATTGGCTCGACAATAGGAACGAACGCCGACAAGTGCTGTGACCGAAGGCACAGTGAAGTTTTGCGCGAATCAGGCGCAAAACTCGCGGCAAGTCAGCAGATTTAGATTTGACCTGTTCGGAAAGAGCCGCTCAGTCGATTTCGGCGCCCGACGCCTTAATAATAGGCGCCCATTTCGCAAGTTCGGCTTTGACGAAGTCTGTCGTCGTTTCCGGCGTGCTACCAGGTGTCGGATCGATCCCGGCCTTTTCCAATGCCGATGAAACGGCAGGATCGGCAAGTGATTTATTAATCGCCGCGTTGAGCTTGTCGACGATTGGCTTTGGTGTGCCGGCAGGCGCAAGCAGCGCGTTCCAGGTATAGCACTCGAAGCCAGGCAACCCTTGCTCCTGCAAAGTCGGCAGATCCGGCATCGCCGCGACGCGCTTTGCCATTCCGGCGCCGAGCGCGCGCAGCTTGCCGGATTTTGCCAGCGGCATTGCGGTTGGCGTGGCATCAAAGGCCATCGCGATCTGACCGCCCATCAAATCGGTATCCATCGGCGCCGAGCCCTTGTAAGGCACATGCGTGATGTCGAGGCCTCCCGCGAGTGATTTGAATTCCTCGCCACACAGGTGAAGAATCGAACCAAGTCCCGACGAGCCGTAGTTGTATTTGCCGGGATTGGCCTTAATCAGCGCGATGAGGCTCTTAACATCGGTTGCCGGTATCGACGGATGCACAAGTAGCAATGTCGGCGTGACACCGACACGGCCTAACGGTGTAAAATCACGCACCGCGTCATAAGGTAGGTGCTTATAGAGGCCGGGATTTATTGCGTTGGTGGACACCGTTGCCATCAAGATCGTGTAGCCGTCCGGCGTGGCCTTGGCGACCGACTCAGCCCCGATATTGCCGCCGGCACCGGTTTTGTTTTCCACGACGAACTGCTGGCCCAGCAGCTCTCCCATTTTCGCGCCCATAACGCGCCCGACAATATCGGTTGGTCCGCCGGCAGAGAACGGAATGATCATCTGCACCGGCCGCGACGGATAATCGTCTCGCGCGCGGGCGGCCGTACTCGCAAGCGCCGCTATCAGGACGGCGCCGGCAAATGCGTAAAGCGTGCCGCGCTTAACTGCTCCGGCGAAAGCCCGGCGGCGTCCATCCTTAACCATGACATCTCCTCCCGCTTACGATGAAGGCTACCATTTATCGCAAGCAGAAGAAGAGATGGCGTGTGGTCGCGCGGGGCGTCCCTGGCTCTGTCCCGGGCGAAAAAGACCTTTACCGAGCGGGGGCACCCTTTTTGTTCGCATGAGCTGGCTGTGTTCGCGAGGGCACAAAGCGCCCAAGAAGCTCTCTGAACCGGGAATCCAGGCGAAGGCTCTTACTCTCCTCCTCGAGAAGTTGGTGCGGATCCACGGCCGCTTTCAAGGCGTAGCGCAGATACGAAAGACGCATCAGCCAGGCGGCGCGCTCAATATCCGCTTCGCCGCGAACGCGGAACGTGACCCATCCCGTATTAGGAGCCCACCGGTGCTGCTCGGCCAAGCCTCTCGCCAATAGCTCATCGTGAAATGCGCGCGGGAAGGGAATATCGACCTCGCCCGAATTGTGCACGTGCCCGACTTCGGCGTTGCCGACGCGGAATTCTTTTCCGCCAAAGCGATGGGCCTGAGCGGATACATGCGGCCATGCCGACACTTGCTCGTTCAGTTTGTTCAACAGCATGAGTCCTTGCTCCTGTTGGACGCCCGACGATCAGCACATTCAATTCGCGCTCGACCTGCCCGCATTGACCGAACGCACGAACTCCGCGAGCGCGCGCCCGATTTGGTGCGGCGAGTCTTCCTGAAGGAAATGCCGGCCTTTGACGGTGATCTCGCGCTGGTTTGGCCAAGTCCGGCAATACTCACGGGTGCGTCCCGTGATGATCGCTCCCGGATCACCGAGAATGAGCAGCTTGGGAATCGCGCTTTTCGACAACCAGGCGCCGTAATTCTCGACGATCGCGGTGACATCGGCCGGCTCGCCCTCAACCGGGATTTGCCGTGGCCAGACGAGGGTAGGGAGCCGCGCTGATGGTTCCACGAAAGGCGCGCGGTAAGCAGCCATTTCTTCATCGCTCAAGCGCCGAATTACGGCCTGCGGCAAGATGGTCTCGACAAAAAAGTTTTGCTCGAAAATCAGGCGCTCACCTTTCTCCGAACGCAGCGCCTGAAAGATCGCAGCGGCTTGACCGAAATCCGTCCATCGCCGCGGCGAAGCAATTGCCTCCAGATAAGCGATGGCTGTGATCTGTTGTGGGTAACGCGCGGCGCGATGAAAGCCGAGCGCTGAGCCCCAGTCGTGCACGACCAGGACGACGTCCGTCGTCAGTTGCAGCGCCTCGAACCAAGCGTCGAGATATCGCGCGTGATCGACGAAACGATAGGCATTCGCCGGCGACTTTCCTGATCGCCCCATGCCGATCAGATCGGGTGCGAGACAGCGACCGAGCTTGCTCACATAGGGAATGATGTTGCGCCAGAGATAGGAGGAGGTTGGATTGCCGTGCAGGAACACGATCGGACGGCCGGTGCCGATATCCACATAACTTATTTCGCTGTCGAGTACGCGCACACGGCGCCGCGGATGCGGATCGGCCGCACTGATTTCCGAATCTCTTACTAATTCCATGCTGCTCATGAAGAAGGCTCCTGAAGCTTAGATTGGAAATCGTTCATTCGGAGTGGTCGGTCGTTGTAAAGCGCTGATGAAGTTGCTCCGCGAGTCCACGAACGGAGGACTGAGACGACATGTCCGCGAGCAGCAATTCGGGCGCTGCGCCTATTGCCGCCTGTGAGACCTCACTTCGGGCGCGAGCGCCGCGGTCAGGATCGCGGCACACCATCACCACGGATGCACCCATTGCGGCGAGCTCGCGGGCCGCGATGAAATCGATACCGCTGTTAGCGCCAGTGACAAGAACAGTTTTGCCAAACATGACATTTGTTCCTGGGTTCAGGCCTATGCTGCACACACTTCGCAAGCGTCTGCGGCGGTCGCATCCGAGGGGGCGTCAGGCAACAGCGCTTTCGCTTTGGCCAGGACCATGTCGGCTTGCGGCCGCACCCGGAAATTGGTCGTCTGCTCAACCCAAAGCACGCGACCGTCTTTGTCCAGCAGAATGGTTGTCGGGATCGCGAGGTCGCGGAACGGCCCGCGCTTCGGCGTGAATTTTCGCGACAGGACATTGTAGAGCCGGTGTATTGTCAGCGTGGGATCGGCCAATAGCCGAATGCGCCATTTATGCTTGCGCGCAAACGGTTCGAGCTGATCGACGCGATCCGAGCTGACCGCGATCAAACTTTTTCAAATTCGACGGCGTAACGATTAAGCTGTTCGAGCTCGGCGACGCAGTACGGGCACCAAAATCCGCGATAGAATTTCAACAGCACAAGCCTGCGGCGCAAATCCGATAAACGCAGTTCGCGGCCGGTAGCGTCCGTCGCAGTGAAGTCCGGTGCAATCGTCCCGACACTGACGTTAAGTTTCTTCTTGGGTAGATCGCTGGTTGCGGTCGCCACGAGAAACATGACAGCCAATATGACGGCGACGCCGCCGAGCAGATAACCGACGATTCCCGGCTGCAGGAAAAAGCCGCTGGCGGCGAGTGACAACGCCAATAACATCATGGCTTGCTCTCGCCGCGGCCGCAGCGGCGCACGATTGCTTTTTATCTTCGGATAATGCGTAGCCAAATTGCCAACCACGGCCAGCACGGACGCGGCGGTTAGTGCGAGTCCTTCGTTCATCGTCGTTCTCCGATCTTGGAAAATTCAGCTGCCGATCCGGCTTGTCCGGATTTATCCGTCGCGCGCGGTCGTCGAGAAGAAGTTGATTAGATTGCCGTCAGGATCGCGGAATAGCATCGAGCGATTGCCCCAGGGCTGCGTCGTCGGCTCGAGCACGAATTTGTTCACGAAGCTCTGCAGCCGTGCGTATTCCTGGTCCACATCGGCGACTTCAAAGTCGAGGATCATCGAGCGGTTTGATTGCGATGTCGCCGCTCCGGCGCTGTGAAGGTCGATCATGCGCTGACTGCTGATGGCTAGACTCAATTGTGGTCCGTGCAGCTCGGTGTAGCGGTCATCGCCGACGGGCGTCATTCCGGTGAGCTCTCGATAGAAGCGAACCAGAGCCGGAACATCCTGCGTGACGATTCGTGCGTGAGCGAATTTCATGTGCATCTCCTGAATTAGGATGGGTTGGACAGTTGCAACCGTTTTCTGCGGCCTGACGCAGTCATGAGGCTTTCAGAACTGCTGCTTGCGGCCGGCGATGCGCGGCATCGATTGCAGGATCGAGCGCTTCGCCATGCCGCGTGGAAAGCTGCCAGACCAGGAGCACAACGCTGACAATGATCAACGGCACGTAGAAGACGAGGATCAGCCAGGTCGTGCTGCCGGCGGCGCCCATCAGGTGCTCGCGCACGCCGCCGCGGATATTGGTGACGGTGTCATAAATGGTTTCGGCGGCGAGCAGCCAAGCGAACACGATGCCGAGCCTAACACGATGGCGAAGGGCGAAGATCGCCAAGAGGGCGATCGCAGCACCGGCAACGTCGCCGATCACGATGTCGAACAACCCTTCGTTCGAGATTGGAAAGCCGTCCCGCTGTGCCGAGAACGTCATCAATGCGACGTAGCGAAATGCGTGGACCCAGAGCAGGGCGATGATTGCGTCAGCTCGCTTGAGTCCGCTGAGCCAGGGCGCGACATACCACTTTGCGATGAGAGCATAGATAAAGAGACTGATGAACTGGGCGCCGGCCTGGGCTGGGACGAGATAGGTCATGACTGCACCTTTGCGATTGTTTGTTGAACGGTCGAGGCGATCGCCTTACGCTCGGCGGACATACGGCGGCCGAAAGCCATCCGGCGCAGCAATCCGTCCTTCAAGATCAGCGTGTGGTAGAGAGCGCCGGCGATATGGAGCGCCATCAGCGCCATCAGCAGTCGCGAAATCAGATAGTGCACCGAGCGAATGGGATAGACCCACAGATCGGGTGGCAGCGTGCCGCGTCCGCCATAGACGATCTCAAACAATCCGGCTTGCACCGCCATCGTCACACCACTTGCGACCATGGCGATGATGAGACCGTAGAACAGCCGATGCGACGCCCATGCGACCTTATCGAGCAGCGAGTGACCAGTCGTTGCCGCCCGCGGATGCGAGGTGCGCGTTCGCACAAACAACCGCACCAGCATCAACGTAAGGATCAACACGCCGCCGAACATGTGGCTGCGCAGCGCTTCGAGCTTCATCGGATCGCTGTTGGGAAGTTTCGCCATAACCAGGGCGCCAAGCGCCAGCGCGGCAATGATCAGTATGGCGAGCAGCCAATGCAGCGCCACCAGCACGGGGTGGTAGCGGGATACTTCTGGCATGTCGGGGCTCCCTCGATTCCCACAATTGGCACGTGAATAGCTGCCTTGGTTGGAACCAGGATGCAGCGACCTCACGCCCCATAAGACACGCGGGGTGCAGCAGGCGTGACGCCGAGGGAAAACATTGTTGTGAAGTGAGACGTGAACTGCGCTGACGAAGCCGTTACTTGCCGCTAATCGAATTTCGACTATACGGCGTCCCACGGCAACCACAGAGCGCCGCGTTGATAAATGGGCCGGTTCCATGACTCTTGATCGCGCATTCGTCGAGCTGCGGCCCGCCATGTTCGCATTGGCGTATCGCATTACCGGCAACCGAGCCGACGCTGAGGAGATTGTGCAGGACGCTTTCGTCCGGTTGCACGACGCGGCGCCAAACGACGCGATCCGTTCGCTCAAATCATACCTGGCGACGATCACCGCCCGGCTCAGTCTCAATCGTCTGCGCGATCAGCGCGCCCGCCGCGAAACCTACGTCGGGGAATGGCTGCCCGAACCCCTGGCCACAGAGGATGAACCTGAAGTGCGTGCCGAAGATGTGTCATTCGCATTGCTTGCCGTGCTTGAACGCCTCTCTCCAGCGGAGCGGGTTGTGTTCGTATTGCGCAATGCTTTCGATCTAAGCTTTGAAGAAATCGCTCCGGTGGTCGGTCGCGACGCCGTTACCTGCCGTAAAATTTTCAGCCGGGCCCGGGCACATGTCCTTGAAGCCCGGCCGCGCTTTAATGTCGATCGCGAGCGCCATCGCGAGCTCCTGCGACGCTTCACCGAAGCCGCGCGTGGCGGCGAGACTGCGGAACTCGCCGCAATTCTTGCCGATGATGTCGTGCTGCACGGCGACGGCGGGGGCAAAGCCCTGGCGATTAAGAAGCCCATAACCGGGCGCGTCGCCGTGGCGCAGTTCGTGGTGGCGGTGACCCGGACGGTGCCTAATGCGACCTTCGAAGAGGTCGAGCTCAACGGTGCACCTGGCATGCTGGCGAAGGCCGGCGAGCGCACGGTGGTCGCGATCCTGATCGACACCGATGGCGAACAGATCCGCTCGATCTTTGCCATCGCCAACCCCGACAAACTCGACGCCCTCGCATCGGTTCACTAGCGGTTCGTCGTGAGTTGGCGTCAGGCGCGCAGCAGCTTATCGATGGTGATCGGCAGATCGCGGACGCGCTTTCCAGTAGCGTGATAGATCGCATTGGCGATCGCCGCCGCGGTTCCGACGATTCCGATTTCGCCGACGCCTTTGACCCCGAGCGGATTGATCTCGTCGTCTTTCTCATCGACGAAGATCACGTCGATCGCATGTACATCCGCGTTTACCGGCACATGATAGTCGGCGAGGTTGTGGGTCATAAAACGGCCGAAGCGATTATCGGTTAGCGTCTCCTCGTGCAGCGCCATTCCGATGCCGCCGACCACCGCGCCGAGAATCTGGCTGGCGGCGAGCTTCGGATTGAGAATGCGCCCGGCAGCTACCGCATTCACGACCCGCGTTACGCGGACAACGCCGATCTGCTCATCGATTTTCACTTCGGCAAAAATCGCGGAATGGGTGAAGTGCGCATATTTGCTGTTCTCTTTCGGCGCGGCGGTACCTTCCTTTTCGATCCGGTCGACATTGCCGGCTCGCATCGCGTCGGGCAGTGACATTTCGGCGCCGTTGCTGTTGTGCCGAATCTTATCATCGGCGAACGTCACATGTTCGAGCTTTGCACCGGTAAACGGCGAGCGTGGAGCCTTTTGCGCCAGGCGTAACAGTTCATTTTGCACCGCGCGGCACGCGGTTTGAATGGCGCAGCCCACCGATGACGTCGTAAACGAGCCGCCTTCCACCGGCGCATGCGGCAGGCCGGAATCGCCAAGCTTTGCGGTGACGTGCTCAATCGGCACGCCGAGCATTTCGGCGGCAATCTGCGTCATCATCGTGTAGGTGCCAGGGCCGATATCCGCGGTCGCGCTGGCGATTTCGAGGCTGCCGTTGGCGGTCAGGACCGCTTTGGCGCTCGCCTCCACCTGCATGGCTTCCCAGATTCCGGTCGCCATGCCCCAGCCAACCAGCTCATTGCCCTCTGTCATTGAACGCGGCTTCGCGCTGCGTTTGGACCAGCCGAACCTCTCAGCACCCTGGCGATAACACTCACGCAGCTCTTTGCTGCTGTAAGGCTTGTCCTCTATCTGATCCTTGTCGGAGTAGTTGAGCAGCCGGAGCGCGAGCGGGTCCAGATTTGCCGCATAGGCCAGCTCATCCATCGCGCATTCGATCGCGAACAAACCCTCGGCCCCGCCTGGCGCCCGCATGTCGCAGGGCGTGTTGTGGTCAAGCTTCACGAGTTTCTGCACGAGCTCGACGTTGTCGCATTTATAAAGCTGACTCGACCAGGTTACGTAGCTGCGCTGAAAATTCTCGAATTGCGAGGTCATGCCAAGCCATTCGTGACGGAAACTGGTAAGCTTTCCGTCAGCGTCGGCTGCAAGCGCCAGTGATTGGATATTCGCGGCGCGATAGCCGAGGGTGAACATCTGCTGACGCGTTAAAGTCACCTGCACAGAGCGCCGGAGCGCCCGCGCCGCCAGCACCGCGAGCGGCAATTCGTATTGCGGGCGCAAGCCAGATCCGAAGCCCCCTTCGACATATGGCGACAGCACGCGCACCGCGTCCTGTGACATGCCAAACACGTTGGCGACGTAGTTCCGGCAGTTCAGCGGTCCTTGGGTCTTGTCGTAGATCGTTATGCGACCGTCGCCTTCCCAAATCGCCGTTGCGCCAAACATCTCCATCGGATTGTGATGTTCGACCGGCATCCGGTATTCGACTTCGATCCGGATTGGGGAATGATCGAAGGCTCTCGCGGCGTTGCCGCGCTTATGGGAATGGCTTTCGCCATTTTCACTGACCGCACGCGCGCGGCCGCGATTTCCTTCCAGATCGGTAATGTGTGTTCGTTGGTGGTAGTCGATGCGGATACGGGAGGCCGAAAAGCGCGCCGTTTCAGGGTCCTCTGCCACGACCAGCGCTACTGGCTGACCACTGAACCGGATCTGATCGTCGTAGAGCGGACGGAAAGGCGAACCAGGGGGCGCAACCTCATCGCCGTATTTTTCATCCGATGAAGCCAATTTGGGCCGATGGGCGTGCGTAAATATGTCGAGCACGCCCGGCACCGCCAATGCCTCCGCAGTGTGGATGGCTCGGATGCGGCCTCTGGCGATAGCCGACGGGACGGCATAGCCGTATGCCAGCCCGGGTAGGTTGTGCTCGGCCGCGTATTTCGCGGCACCAGTAACCTTGGCGTGCCCGTCGACCCGGGATATCGGCTTCCCAAAATAGTTCGTGCCTACGCCGGTCATTTGGTTCTCTGCTCACCTGACCCGTTTCTCGATTTGCGACTGCGGCGTCGCGCTTGCCGCTTGACTCAATGCGCGTACGATCGCGCGTCGCGCCAACTCGATCTTGAAGTCATTGTGGCCGAAACCGCGCGCATCGCTCAGAAGCGTCTGAGCCGCGCCCATGAATGACTCCCGCGTGGCCGGAGTACCGCTCAATTGCGCTTCAGCTCGTCGATCGCGCCACGGCTTGTGAGCGACGCCACCGAGCGCGAGGCGTGCCTGCCTGATCACCCCATTCTCGATCTCAAGAGCAGCCGCGACGGACACGAGCGCAAAGGCATAGGACAAGCGATCGCGGATCTTCAGATAGCTGTAATTCTTGGCGAATCCGTTCGGCGGTAGTTCAACCGCGGTGATGATCTCGTCTTTGTTGAGATTCGTATCGATGTGCGGCGTGTCGCCGGGCAGCCGATGGAAATCGGCAAAGGCGATGCTGCGCTCGCCATCGCGGCCGGCCGCCAATACGCGCGCTTCCAAAGCCGCAAGCGCCACGCACATGTCGGACGGATGCGTCGCGATGCAATGCTCGCTGGCGCCAAGGATTGCATGCATGCGATTGAGCCCATCGATGGCCGAACAGCCGTTGCCGGGCTCGCGCTTATTGCAGGGCGTCGTCGTATCGTAAAAGTAAAAGCACCGCGTGCGTTGCAGAAGATTGCCGCCGGTCGTCGCCATGTTACGCAATTGCGGCGAGGCCCCGGCCAGGATCGCGCTGGCGAGCAAAGGGTAACGTTTGTCGATCTCGGGGTGGTAGGCGAGATCGCTGTTTGGGACGAGTGCGCCGATCCGCAGCCCGCCATCGCTCGTGTCCTCGACGTGGTTGAGCTGCAGCCGAGTTATATCGATCAACCTCGACGGTTTCGTCACGCCTTCCTTGATCAGATCGATCAGATTTGTGCCACCCGCGACAAATGTCGCACCGGGATCAGCCGCGATCTGACGTACGGCATCGGCGACATCAGTTGCGCGAGTGAATTCGAAATTATTCATGCTCCGCCTTCGGTCGGGATGCCGGCTTGCGGGACATAGCCTGTTCGATTGCCGCAACTATGTTGGGATAGGCGCCGCAGCGGCAGATATTGCCGCTCATCAGTTCCCGGATCTCTTCGGCGCTATGAGCTCTCGCCTCACCGATTAGGCCGACGGCTGAGCAAATTTGACCGGGGGTGCAGTAACCGCATTGGAAGGCGTCATGGTCGATAAAGGCCTGCTGTACTGGATGCAGCGTGCCGTCTTTGGCCAAGCCTTCGATCGTTGTGATTTGCGCGCCGTCCTTCATGACCGCGAGCGTCAGGCAGGAATTGATCCGGCGACCATCGACCAGAACCGTGCAGGCGCCGCATTGACCGTGGTCGCAACCCTTCTTCGTTCCGGTCAGGCCGATGTGAATCCGCAATGCGTCAAGAAGCGTCGTCCACGGCGCGAGGTTCAGCTTTTTCGCCGCGCCATTGACATGAAGCGTGACCGTCATTCTGGTCGGCGCCGGCAATTTTTCGCCTTCTTTGCGAGCCTCTGATGATTTGGCCATCGAATTGTCTCGTTGGCGCCGCCCCGGTGCTGACGCAATCGGGCACTGCCTTTTCTATTCAAGCTAGTTGCCCGCATTTCGATCCGCAACGTTGGCGGCATATTCAATGTTGGCGGCATGTTCAAAGGCCAGACGTAAGCCAGATGACACAAGGACAAAGACGCGACCCTACGAAAAGGAAAGGCAAAACGAAGCGCAAAACCAGTATTACCGGCGGCCGGAACCTTGGTATAATTTCATGACGGCTCGTAGCGGGCGTTATGAAGTTTCGACGGCGAACGCTTCTACATTGGCTGGCCGCGACCACCGCGGCTTCGCTCATTTCGCGTTTCGCGCGGGCACAATCGTTTCCCGCGCGGCCGATCACTATCGTGGTGCCTTTTCCGGCTGGCGGGCCGACCGATACGCTTGGCCGCGTGCTCGCCGACCGGATGAAGAACTCCCTTGGTCAGTCCGTCATCATTGAAAACTTGACGGGGGCCGCAGGAACGATCGGCAGCACCCATGTCGCCCGTTCTCCTCCGGATGGCTACACGCTTATTCTCGGCCATTGGCAGACCCATGTTGTCAACGGCGCCACCTACACGCTGCCGTTCGATGTTGTGAAGGACTTTGCGCCGATTTCACTCATTGCAGATTGTCCGATGTGGTTGGTCGGACGATCGGGCCTTGCCGCGCAAGACCTGCGGGAGCTCATCGCCTGGCTGAAGGAAAATCCGGGCAAGGCCACCGTTGGTATCGGCGGGGTGGGCGGCGGCGCCGACGTCGTCGGAACCTATTTTCAGAAAAACACCGGGGCGCGATTCCAATTCGTGCCCTATCGCGGGGCGGCGCCGATGATGCAGGATCTGCTGGCCGGCCATATCGACCTGACCTTCACGCAGGTGGCAAGCGCGCTGGCGCAGGTGCGCTCAGGTCAGGTCAAAGCCTACGCCGTGATGGCCAAGGCGCGATGGGCGGAGGCGCCCGATACGCCGACAAGCGACGAAGGCGGCGTGCCAGGTCTCTACGCGTCCTTTTGGCATGGGCTGTGGGCACCAAAAGGAACGCCACTAAACGTCATCGCCCAACTCGATCGTGCCGTGGTTGAAAGCTTGGCTGATCCAGCCGTGCATCAAAGGTTCATTGAGCTTGGACAGGAGCCCTGGCCGCGCGACAAACAGACGCCGGACGGGCTCGCAGCGCAACAGAAAGCTGAAATAGAAAAATGGTGGCCGATCATCAAAGCGGCCGGGATCAGGGCGGAATAATAAAACACGCGAACGCCGGCACCATGTCGGAATGCGAATCGATAGCTCGGCACTTAGTCGGCCTGCGCGGCGTCATTTAGGCGCAGGCGGGCTGATGGCTGATCCGCTTCGAAACAAAAGAGGCCGCGAAACCTGGCACGGCCTCTTCATTTCGTTATGGCAGCAAGGCCCGACCGAAACGCGGCCAGATTACTGCGGCCACCCGCAATTGTACCAAACGTGGGTGCAATATATCCACGTAATCGCCCGGCCATCGGCACTGCCCGCGGCGCGCTCCAGTATGTCATCTGGAACATCGACGTTGAGAATTATCTCGTCACCTTCGACGCAATCAGCCACGTCATGGTTCATGGAGCCATCCCCTAACTCTACGGCGCCACCTGCAATAGTACCGCGAAACGACAGGCCTGACGAGTCGAAATGGCAGGGGGCCCGATCTGATATCAAATAACCCGATCTAAACTCGCAGCTGGCCACGATTGACGGAATGCCGACGCCGAACCAGTTTTTTACGATCGGGCATGCCACCAGACCGATCGCCGGATTCATAGAGTTGCTTAACGAGGTGGAAGTCCAACTCGTGGTCGACGTTCGAACCGCGCCGCGTTCAAGAACCAATCCCCAATTTAATCGCGAGGCGCTTGCCGCCTCGCTCGCCGCATTTGCTATCGAATACCGGCATATCGCTGAGCTGGGAGGTCTGCGGCCCAGGCAGAAACAGATTCCGTCGAGCACCAATGCATTCTGGCAAAACCAGAGCTTTCACAATTATGCGGATTACGCCATGAGCCGCGAATTTCAATTGGGCCTGGATGAGCTGCGCGAACTGGGCCATGCCAAGCGAGGCGCCATCATGTGCGCCGAGACGCTATGGTGGCGCTGCCACCGGCGAATAATCTCCGATTATCTGCTCGCAGCGGGTGAAACGGTATTTCATATTCTCGGTCCCGGCCACGTCGAAGAGGCGCATGCAACCCCGGCGGCGAAGCGCCGGCCTGATGGTGTCTTGATCTATCCGGACAAGAGTTAAACCTCGGACTCAAACAACAAAGTTTGTTGTGTTGTTATGGCGGGCAGTTCGATAAACTACAGCGGCAGCCCTGTGGGATCCGACGCACTCGGGAGGCTTCTATGGCCGACGTGAAATGGAGCATCAAAGCGAGGGAGTTCGTTAACTGCAATTGTTCTTACGGTTGTCCGTGCCAGTTCAATGGGCGGCCAAGTTATGGCCACTGTGAAGCGGTCGCTGCGATGCAGATCGACGAAGGAATTCACGGCAACACGCGCCTCGACGGCCTGCGGTTCGTCGGGATCTTTCGCTGGCCGGCAGCGATCCACGAAGGCAAAGGGGAAGCTGCGGTCGTGATTGACGAGCGTGCGAGCGAGCCGCAGCGCAACGCATTGCTGCGGATTTTGACCGGACAGGACACCGAGCCCGGCGCCACGATTTTCCAAGTTTTCTCCACAACCTTCGAGAAATTGCACGAGCCGATCTTCGCCGCCATCGACTTTGAGGTTGACATAGATCACCGCAAGGGCCGGGCGATCGTGCGCGGGGTAACGGAAGGACGCGGCGAGCCGATCAAAAATCCGATCACTGGCGATGAATACCGCGTCCGCATCGACATCCCCAACGGTTTCGAATATTCGCTCGCTGAAATCGGGCGTGGCTGGACGGCTGTCTCACGTCCTATGCAATTCACACTTGCCGATTCTTACGCGCAGTTCGCTCATGTCAATTTGTGCGAGAGTGGAATTCTGCGCTAAGCGGGAATGAATTCCACGCTTGAAACCGTACTGCGGCGCGACCGCGCCGTCGTGATCGCCGCGCTTGCGGCGATCATCGCGCTTGCCTGGGCCGATATCATCTGGCTCGCCGATGACGTGACGATGGACGGCATGGACATGACCGGATTTCGAATGATTCCGGCCGGCCAGGGACTCATGATGCCCGCAAGCACGCCGTGGCAACCGCTCGAGTTCGCCTATGTATTCGCGATGTGGGCCGTCATGATGATCGGGATGATGATGCCGTCGGTGGCGCCGATGATCCTCATCTATGCGCGCGTTGGCAGGCAAGCGGTCATTAGCGGACATCCATTCGCGGCGAGTGGATGGTTCGCCTCCGGTTACCTGATCGCTTGGTTCGGGTTCTCGCTCGCAGCCACTTCCGCGCAATGGGTGCTGGAGCGCGCCGCATTGCTCACGCCGATGATGGAGAGTGCCAGCGCAGTGCTCGGTGGAATAGTCCTGATTGCCGCCGGAGTTTATCAATGGACTCCAGTCAAGGAGGCGTGCCTCTCCTACTGCCAATCGCCGCTGACCTTCATCATGCGGCATGGCGGATTTCGTTCCGACGCGAGCGGCGCGCTTGCGCTCGGTCTTCGCCACGGTCTCTACTGCATCGGTTGCTGCTGGGCTCTGATGCTGCTGCTGTTTGTCGGCGGCGTCATGAGTGTGTTGTGGATCGCCGCGCTGGCTGGGTTGGTTTTGTTTGAGAAGGCGTTGCCGTTCGGCAAATTCGTCTCGCGTATCGCCGGCTGCGTTTTCATCGCGGGCGGCGCTTGGTTGTTGCTCCACATGTAAATAATTTCACGGCCGCGGAATGCTGTGCGACACGGCCAGATCATGCCTTGATGGAAAGTTCCGAGAGTCGATAACTCTGCAGTTGGTTCCATCGGGCGTGCAGGCGCGCTAAATCCATCCGCGCGCTTGCTATACTGTGAATGTGGAGCGAGTGCTTGGCCGATTGGGGAGGGGCGAAATGGAATTGCTGGCGGGCGATACAGCGCTGGTCACCGGCGCAGCGTCAGGCATTGGACGCGGCATCGCGAAAGCTTTAGCCGCGGAAGGCGCTCGACTCGTTCTAAGCGATATCGCCGAGCAGGCCGGAACCGCGCTTGCACACGAGCTGGACGCAACCTTCATCGCCGCCGATCTGAACGAAGCGGCGGCGCCGCGCCGATTGTTCGAGGCTGCGGTGCGAGCGCTCGGGTCCATTTCTATATTTGTGCACAGCGCATCGCCAAGACGTCTTGAGAACGAGACGGCTTTGGCTGTGACCGAAGCCGAATGGGACTCGATGACATCGGTTGGGCTGCGCGCTGGCTTCTTACTCGGCCAGGCTGCGGGCGCGCATATGAAGGCGCGCAACGTCAAAGGGAGAATACTTTTCGTAACGTCTTTGCACGCCGATACGCCGCGCAACCTGCCGCATTACAGCGCGACCAAAGCGGGCCAAACCATGGTCGTGAAAGAACTTGCGCGGGCGCTCGGCGCGGATGGCATTCGCGTCAATGCCATCGCTCCAGGTGCAATTCCCGGCGGCGGATTTGACGCCAGCATCGCCTCATTCGCCAAGATGATCCCGCTCGGCCGGGCCGGAACGCCAGAAGATATCGCGGATATGGCAATCGCTCTGTTGTGCGATCGCTTTTCGCGTTATGTCACCGGAACGACGGTGGTAGTCGATGGCGGGCTCTCGCTCTACAACTGGATTCCAGTTCGCGTTGAGCCGTGATCCTAGTTTGCAAAGAACTTACAAACACCTGGCGTGTCGCCGCCAACAACAAATGATCTATTTCGCTCTGCGATGACGAAGTTGTTCAGCAATCACGAACAGAAGCGGAATGACGAAGACGCCGAAAATCGCCGCCGCGATCATTCCGCCGAATACCGGCGTGCCTACCGCGTGACGAGTGGCCGCGCCCGCGCCGGTCGCAATCACAAGCGGGACCAGTCCAAAGATGAAGGCAAAGCTCGTCATCATGACCGGCCGGAAACGCAGCGCCGCCGCTTCGATGGCGGCCGTATGGATGTCTTTTCCGAGCCCTCGTTGCTCGACCGCGAAAGCAACAATCAAAATGCCGTTCTTGGCGGCGAGCGCAATGAGCGCGACCAGGCCGATTTGGGCATATACGTCGAAGCTCAGCCCCGCGATCTTTATTGCCGTTAGCGCACCTAAGATCGCAATGCTGACCGAGAGCAGCGCGGGAACAGGCACATTCCAGCTTTCGTAGAGGGCGACGAGAAATAAATAGGCGAAAAGCACCGCGAGGCCGAGCACGATTCCTGTGCGTCCGCCGGCGGCTTTTTCCTGGAACGCGGTTCCGGTCCATTCAAAGCTGTAGCCCGTCGGCAGCGTCGCTAAAGAAATCCGTTCCATCGCCGTAAGGCCTTGGCCGGAACTATAGCCAGGCTTGGACGCGCCGTTCACGATCGCGGCCCGATAGCCGTTGTAGCGGACCACCGTCTGTGGTCCCTGGACGAGCGCGGCTTTGGCCAGGGCGCGCATCGGAACCATGTCGCCGCGTGCATTCCGCACGTAGATGCGTTCAATGTCATCGAGGCGCTGGCGGAATGACGTTTCCGCTTGCAGATTGACCTGCCAGGTGCGTCCGAAAACATTGAAGTCGTTGATGTAAAAACTTCCCAGCGTGGACTGCAGCGCATTGAAGATGTCGCTGATCTTGACGCTGAGCACCTGCGCCTTGTCACGGTCGATATCGAGATAAATCTGCGGAGTGTCAGCCGCATAAGTACTGAACACGCCGGCGAGTTCGGGTTGGCTGTTGGCTGTGACGAGCAAGCCGCGAAGGACGGCGGCCAGGTCGTTAGGTGTTTGCCCTTGCAATGCTTCCAAAACGTATTGGAACCCGCCGGTACTACCCAAGCCGAGTATCGGCGGCAGGTTGAATGGAAACGCTATGGCGCCTGGAATTGCCGCCAATTGCGGCCGCAAATGCGCGATGATTGCGTTGGCGCTCTGCGCCGACTGCGTGCGCAACTCATACGGTTTGAGCCGGATAACGAAAAAGGCTTGGTTCGACGAGGCGACATAATCGATGAAATTCAGCCCTACCACCGACAATATGCCTTCAACTCCGGGAATGGGCCGGACGATGTCTTCCACCTGCTTGACTACGGCTTCCGTGCGGTTGACTGATGCGCCTTCCGGCAGTCGCAGCGCCGCAAAGATTGCGCCCTGGTCCTCGTCCGGCAGGAAGCTTTGCGGCGTCACATAGAAAATCAGCACCGATACGGCCAACACTCCCGCAACGACCGCAATTGCAACAATACTCACGCGCACCAGCCTGCGGATCGCAGACACATAGGCGCGGCGCGTTTGTTCGATGGCGCCGAGTACATAGGTTATGACCCCCCGGCTCCTTTGCCCGCGCTTTAGCAGCACGCCGCATAGGGCCGGACTCAGGGTAAGCGCGTTAAGCGCCGAGATCAGCATCGATACGGAGACGGCGACGGCGAACTGACGAAACAGCTGGCCGCTGATTCCCGGTATGAATGCTACCGGGACGAACACCGACAACAGAACAAATGTAATCGCCAGAATAGGCCCGGTAATCTCCGCCATCGCCTTCTTGCAAGCGTCGGGCACGGAGAGGTTGGACTCCTCCTCGATCACCCGCTCGATGTTTTCGACGACCACGATAGCGTCGTCGACGACAATGCCGATAGCGAGCACAAGCGCCAGCAGGGAGATGGTGTTGGCCGAGTATCCGATGAGCAGGAGCACTGCGAATGTGCCGATGACGGACACCGGTACCGCCACGAGCGGAATCAGCGTTGTCCTCAGGTTGCCAAGAAATAAGTAAACCACGATCGCGACGAGGATGATCGCGACGACGAGCGTGCGAACGACTTCCACCATCGTCGCGGTGACAAAGACCGTGCTATCGAAGAAAACCGCATAGTTCAGATCGGCGGGGAAGCGCGTCGCCAGACTGTTCATCGTGTCGCGGACTTGTTTTGCAACATCGACGGCATTGGACCCGGGTGATTGATAGATCCCAAGCGCGGCCGCCGGAGCGCCGTTGAAACGGCTATAGCGGTCCTGCGTCTTTGCGCCCATCTCAACCCGGGCAACGTCGCTTATTTTGACGACTGATCCGTCACGGTTGGCGCGCAGGACGATTGCGGCGAATTCCTGTGGCTGGGTCAGGCGGCCTTTGGTCTTGATGTTGATCTGAAGTTGTTGATCCTTCGTGATCGGAGCGGCACCAATCCGGCCGAGCGCCGCCTGAACATTTTGATTTTGAACAGCTTGGATAACGTCGTTCGGGGTAAGGTTGAGTTCCGTCAGCCGGTCAGGATCAAGCCAAATGCGCAGCGAGTAATCAAGCGGACCAAACAAGGTGACCTGACCCACACCTTTGATCCGTGCCAGCGTGTCGATAATGTTTATGGTCGCATAATTGCTGAGATAGATCGCATCATAGGTGTTCTTCGGCGAATAGATATTGATGACCTGAAGCAGCGCCGCTGATTTCTTGCGGACTGACAAACCCGCTCGCGAGACTTCCGAGGGCAGTTGCGGGATTGCCAGGCTGGCGCGGTTCTGCACGTTAACCGTGTCAATATCGGGATCGGTACCTAGCGAAAATGTTACGTTGAGCGTGTAGCTGCCGTCTGAGCCGCTCGCCGACTGATAGTAGATGGCATTATCGACCCCGTTGATTTGCTCCTCGATCGGTTGCGCGACCGTGGTTTCGACCACTTCGGCATCGGCGCCAGGATAGTTGGCGGTCAGCGTCACTTGCGGCGGCACGATGTCGGGGAATTGCGCAATCGGGATCGATGTGATGGCAATGCCGCCGGCGAGCGTGATCAGGATCGCGATGACGATCGCAAAGCGCGGCCGATCGATGAAAATGTCAGAGAACATCGTCGTCAGTTTTGCGCTGCGAGGTTCGTCGCCACGACCTGGCCAGGATGAACCTTCTGTATCCCCTCGACGATGACGAGTTCTCCTTCCTTGAGACCCTCAGCCACGACGATGTCGCGGCCCTGCTCAACACCGGTCGTGATTCGCCGTTGCTCGACCTTTTTGTCCGCACCGACCACCATCACATAGCGGCCGGCCTGATCGAGTTGAACGGCGGACTGCGGCACGACAAGTAACGACTGCGGCGCACCACGCTCAACCATCACGCCGACGATACCGCCTGGTATCAGCATGCCTTCCGGATTTGGCAGCTGGGCGCGAACCAATACCGTATCCGTATCGGGCTGAACCTGAACATCAAGAAGATTGGTGCGTCCGGGGTGTGGATAGACGGTGCCATCCGGTAGCTTGATGTGAATCGTAACATGTGGGTTTTTGTCAGGCGAGGCCGCAATCCGATGCTTATATGCGATGACGTCGGCCTCGCTGGCTTGGAACGTGACATAGATCGGATCTTGGCTGACGATCGTTGCCAGCGTTCCGGATGATGGGCTGACAAGATTGCCTACAGTAAAACTCGCAAGACCAATTCTGCCGTCGACCGGCGAACGGATTTCCGTGTAGCCGAGATTGATCTTCGCTTGTTCGAGCAAAGCCTGGGCCTGCAACACATCAGCGTGTGCGGCTTGTGCATTGGCGGCGCGCTGGTCAACCTCAGATTGGGGAATGTTCTGGTTGCGCACGAGTTCCTGGCCGCGCTGCAGCTGCAGATTGGCGTTGACTTCCGTCGCCTTTGCCTTTGCGAGGTTTGCGGTTTGCTGGTCGACCGCCGCCTTGTAGGTGTCGGGTTCGATGCTAAACAGCAGATCGCCGGTTTTGACTTGCTGCCCTTCGCTGAAATTGCGCTCGTTAATGAAACCTGAAACCCGAGCGACAACATCCACTTTGTCAATTGCCACCACACGGCCGATGAAGTCTCCGGTTGCCGTCACCTCACGGCTCACGACTGGCGTGACGGTAACAGCAGGCGGCGGCCCGCCCTGGGCCGCCGCGGCTTCGTATCCGGTCAGGAAAATGCACGCGGCAAATAGAAATCGTCCGGCAAGCGGACAGTTGTTGGCCATTATGTCACCCACGAACAAGCTTCACTCACAATACGACATGGTCAAAGGACAGATACCTGGTCTATTTCGGCGGCTCCAGCTTGGCATCCAGGGTTATTTGCGCATTGAGCACCTTGGAGACTGGACATGACTTTTCGGCGATGCCGGCTAATTCCCTGAACTTCGCCTCGTCGAGGTTGGGCGCGCTCGCACGAAGCGTGAGCGCCGAGCGGGTGATGCGAAAACCCTGACCTTCGGGTTCCAGGCTGACCGCCGCCTCGGTGGTCAATTCGGTGGGCGTGTAGCCTGCGCCCTGCAACTGAAAGGCGAGGGCCATGGTAAAGCATCCCGCATGCGCAGCGGCGATCAGTTCCTCCGGGTTTGTGCCCTTCTCGTTTTCGAAGCGCGTCTTGTAGGAATACGGCGTTTCGGCCAGCACGCCGGAATCGGTCGAAAGATGGCCATTGCCTGCACGGCCGGTGCCGCGCCAAACTGCCTTTGCCCTGCGGATCATGGGGGTCTCCTTTGCTCTACAGGCTAGGTTGTTACTTTCCCCATCTATAGGTCGTTTGCCCCGTGACCAATATGAGCCCCGCCGATCGCGGCCGCAAATTGCTGGAAAGGTGCGCGCTTTTCAGTTCGCTGGATGAAAAAGCGCGGCGCGACATCGCCGCCTACGCGAAGCCGCGCAATTTCAGCACCGGCGAGCCGATTTGTCGGCTCGGCGATCGTGGCGACAGCATGATGGCAGTCGTCATAGGCACCGTGCGCATTTCGCTGCCGACGACGCGGGGCAAAGAGGTTATCCTTGCGGACCTGCGGACCGGAGAATTGTTCGGTGAAATTGCGGTCCTCGACGGCAAGCCGCGCTCCGCGAATGTGACGGCGCTCACGAATTGCGAGCTTACGGTCTTGGAACGGCGCGATCTGTTGCCATTCCTCGAGCGTAATCCAGGCGCCTGCATGAAGCTGATGGAAATGCTTTGCGCGCGCATCCGCCGCTCGGATGAGCGCATGGCGGACATCGCTTTTTTCAACTTGCCGGTGCGGCTCGCCAAGACTTTGCTCAATTACGAGCCCGAGGTCCGCGCCGGCATGAAATTATCGCTTTCGCAGAGCGAATTGGCGGAGATGGCAGGCGGGACCCGGGAAAAAGTCAATCGCTGCCTGCGCGAGTGGCAACGCCAGGGCATCATAGAATTGAAGAATCGGTGGACCATCATCCGCAAGCCGGATGCGCTCCGCGGGCTGGTAGAATCGATTTAGTTAAATCCAGCGATAATCGTCTTTACCCACAAGAGTTGCCGGCCGGGACAGAACGCCCTTTCGCCTGGCACGGTCTTCTTTCATGCTACTTTGCGTCGGCTGACTATCGACGGGACACAATCATGCGCATTCTGGTTTTCCAGCACGTTGCGGTGGAGCATCCAGGCGCGTTTTGCCAACTCTGGCAGGAAAACGGTGATGAATGGAGCACCGTCGAGTTGGATGCCGGCCAAGTCATTCCAGATTTGAATGATTTCGATCTGCTGGTCGCGATGGGCGGCCCAATGGATGTCTGGCAGGAGGATCTCTACCCATGGCTCGGACCGGAGAAGGCGGCAATCCGGCATTGGGTGAAGGGTCTCGGTCGGCCTTTTCTCGGCGTTTGCCTTGGGCATCAACTGCTTGCGTCCGCACTCGGCGGGACGGTCGGGCTTATGAAGGAGCAAGAAATCGGTCTTCGCGAGGTCGCTTTGACCTCGGCTGGCCGGCAAGATCCGCTATTCGCGGGCTTCACGGCGCCGGTGGAGACTTTTCAATGGCATGGCGCGGAAATCTCGCGGCTTCCGGACGGCGCGGAAATTCTCGCTATGAATTCGTCGTGTCCGATTCAGGCATTCCGGTGCGGGCCGCACGTCTACGGCCTGCAATATCACGTCGAGATCACCGCTTCGACGGTGGACGAGTGGAGCAATATTCCAGAATACCGCGCTGGTCTCGAGCGCATGCTGGGCGTTGGCGCGGCCGCACGGCTGAGCGAAATGGTGGCGCATCGGCTACCTTCGTTTGCAGCCAGCGTGCGGCGGCTGAACGACAATATTTCCGCCATCGTGGCAGCGGCGCGCGCGGTTAGTGCTTTGAGGGACAAACGGTTATCGGCATAGATGCATTGCAGCATCGGCAGCGTCGGGAAGGAATATTCACAAAAATTGACTGTGTCCCAGGTGACACCAACTTTTATTGCGATAGTATTGGATTTCGCTGCTGGGGGATCGGGGGTAACAGGGGAGAGTCTCTTGATACCCGCCCAAGCTGCGTCTGCAGAAGTCATCGTTCGGCAAAGCGTGCGTCGTGAGGCCGTCGCCGTCGCGGAGGCGGTGAGTTCGCTCGAACTGGAGCGAAGCATCTTCGATTCCACTGAAACCGAGATTTTGAGCGCGGCCTTCACGAAGGCATGGGCTTATGTCGAATTCGATCCGACGCTTGGCATGCTGGACGTATGCGAGCGCCAATCGGAATTGGCGCGCTGCTTGATGGCGATCCTCAAGCTCGGCGATTGCAATCCGACTTCGATCGCCAATTCGGCCATAGCGCTCATGCGAAGAAACCAGTCTAGAATCTTGCGAACGCGCATTGTTTCGAACGCAGCAAATTCCCATCGCGTTGCTGCCGCGCGCTAGCCGTCGCCGCGCCCGCAGGCCGCTTTCCTGCCCGCAGTCCGCGCAATAGATTTCCGGCATGCTGGCAATGGTTCTGGAACGGCCGGGCGAGCCACTCAGATTGGTGGAGCGGTCCGATCCGCGGCCGGCAACCGGAGAAGTCAGAGTGCGGGTGGCGGCGTGTGGAGTGTGCCGCACCGACTTGCACGTCGTTGATGGCGAGCTGCCAAATCCCAAGCTTCCCATTGTACCCGGCCACGAAATCGTCGGCCGCATCGATTTGCTGGGCGACGGCGTCAATGCGCTTAACGTCGGACGACGCGTCGGCGTGCCTTGGCTCGGCCGAACCTGCGGGCAATGCCGATATTGCCGTAATGGGTGGGAAAATCTCTGCGATCGGCCGTTGTTCACCGGTTATACCCGCGACGGTGGTTATGCCACCCACGCGGTCGCCGATGCGCGGTACGTGTTCGCATTGCCCGAGGATGGCGATGATGTCGCGACCGCGCCGCTCTTGTGCGCGGGATTGATTGGCTGGCGTTCGCTGCAAATCGCAGGCGATGGCGAGAAGCTCGGGCTCTACGGCTTTGGTGCCGCCGCGCACATCATCGTACAGGTCGCGCGCTGGCAGGGTCGCGACGTGTTCGCTTTCACCAGACAAGGCGACAACGCGGCGCAGGCTTTTGCCAAGAAGCTCGGGGCCTGTTGGGCGGGGAGTTCGGAGGACGCCCCGCCGGAGCCACTCGATTGCGCCATCATCTACGCCCCGGTCGGGGCTTTGGTTCCGTTGGCTTTGCGGGCCGTTCGCAAGGGCGGCCGCGTGGTCTGCGCCGGCATTCACATGAGCGACATTCCAAGTTTTCCGTACGACATTCTTTGGCAGGAACGTGAGATTAAATCAGTCGCCAATCTTACCCGCCAAGACGGTGAGGAGTTTTTCAAGATCGTGCCGAAAGCGCGAATTGCGACGCAAACAGTTTCATATCCTCTCGTTCGCGCTAACGAAGCGCTGGCCGATCTGCGCGGCGGGCGCCTGCAGGGTGCTGCGGTTTTGGTCCCCTAACCAAGCTTTGCATCGGCTTGGCGCGCTATCGCGTGATCGCGGCGCGCGCATTGGCGAGTGTTTGCGCGGGCGAGCTCGCGGCATCGACGCGACTCCAGGTGACTGGGCCAGTCACGAGTTCTTCTTGCTTCCGCGCCACTTCGGCATCGGCATCGGAGGCGTCAGCTGCGCGCTCGCTCACTCGCCGCACGCGTGTTGTCAGATCCGCTACCAGAAACAGCCCGCGAAACACGCCGCCGGCCGCCGCGACGGCAGTCTCGATCGCGCCGCGTTCCTCGGCTCGAGCAAAGACCGCATCGACGATCGCCGAATGACCGGCGCGCGCCACCCGCGCCGCTTTGTCGATGATGATCCGATACACCCGTTCCGAAACTTCGGCGCGGTAGGCGCTCGACGGCAGGCGTTCATGCTCGCCGATACCATAAAGCGCCTTGCGCTCGACATCGGAGCGAAACACCAGCGCCCCCGGCGCCGGAGCAAGCGATGGTGCGAGCGATCGCGCCAATACGGTTTTACCCGTCCCTGATAGACCGCCGATCCCAAGCACGGTTGGCTTTGTCGGTGCGAGCAGCTTCAGCGCGAGATCAAAATAGCGCCGCGCTGATCGCGCGATCGTGTCCTTTGTCACATCGAGCCGCGAGGCGGTGGTCATCGCGCGGATTGCCGCGCGCAATGACATGAAGAACGGCAAAGCGGCAATGCCGTCACAATCGGCGTTGCGGTGCGTTACAGCGAAATAGCCGTTCAACAGCTGATTGGCCGCGGCCTGGAGATCGAATTCGAGGAGGTCCATTAGCAGGAATGCCAAGTCGTACAGCAGATCGCCCGAGGCGATGACGGGATCGAATTCCAATGCGTCGAATGCGACCGGCTCGCCATCGAGGACGGCAAGATTGCCGAGATGAAGGTCGCCGTGGCCGCGACGGATCAAGCCTCGCTTGCCGCGTTCGATCAAAAGCGGCCGCAGGCGGTTCAATTTCGCAAGCGATTGGCGTTGGAGATCGACCACCGTGGTTTCCCCGAACAGCTCCGGGTGTTGCCGAAAGATCGACGTATTATTGCCGATGAATTGCTCGAGGGCTGCGATCCACGCAGCCGGCTCGACCGGCTCCGCACGTTCGTGCATTTCCGCGACCGCGGCTGCGAGCTTAGCTACCAGTCTCTCATCGAGTTCGCCGCGCTGGGCGAGGCGATCGAATGTCCGATCCTCGTCGAAGCGGGCCATCTCGACCGCCCACTCTACCGGCTCGCCGGTGCCGTCGAGCACGAGCGCACGACTGTCTTCGCGTGTGATCGGAACGACGCGGCGATATAATTGTGGAGCGAATTTGCGATTGATCGCGAGTTCGGCTTCGCAGGCAGCTTTACGCTTGTCCAAGCTCGAAAAATCAAGAAAGGGATAACGTACCGCGCGCTTGACCTTGAGCGCGCGATCCCCGGCGAGAAAAACGATCGCGGCGTGAGTGTGGTGGCGAACTATCTTTGCCGCGGCGGGGAGGCCATAGGTCGACGGATCGCCCAGGAGTTCGAAAACGGCATCTTGCGTTGCGGGGTACGGCTGCTCTTGCATTTTCAGACGATTAGCCGCCGCCGCGGCGCGGCGAAAGCACGAGCCGGGCAGGGGACGGGTTCCGACCTCCGGAGCCGCACGGGTACCCGGACGCTTATCTTAAGGGTCAGTAAACCACGGCGCCGGTCCGAAGCCGCCATCCCCGCTGTCGTGGACGAACTGAGCCGCCGGAACGGCGTCGCCTGTCTCGACTGGCGCTGTCTCGATTAGGGAATTGCCTGCCCGCGAGAAGCGCGAAATCGCCTCGCCATAGCCTGGAAATAGGGCGCTTCTTGTGAGCTGCTCCGATCGGCCGCCCTGGCATGGCCCGACGGGCCAGGGGGCTCGAATCGGCCCCCGGCCAAATGCACCTGATCGGTCAATGGGTTTTTCGTATTTTTTTTGCTTTTGAGCCGAAATTCTTCGGAACCAAGGGGGTTTGGCGGCGTTTGCGTCGAGGCACAGAAGGTCCGAGGCCCGACACGTGAGGGGGTTTGCAGGTCTCCGAGATTTTTGGCCACGAGCCGCGCGCTCGGAGGCGTCTGTGCGCTTTGGTGCCAGCTTACCCTTCGTCGGACAGAAGCCTGTTGGCGGCGTTCGTCCGTCCGTTACGTTCCCCGGTATCCCTTATGCCGCGTTCCTGGCGCGTTCTTTGACGTGCTTGTTCGTATCGCCAATCATGTATCGGAACCTGGCGGTGGCCAGTACCCACTGCGCCTCCCAATCGCCTGCCTTTGGAGCTCTCTATGCGGATCGCTGAAGATGTCGTCGGCGCCAAGCAAGCCGACGTTTCCGCAGACCCCGTCACCGCCGAACGCCAGATCAACGGCGACGACGCCAACGGCTTGACCGAGCACGGCCTAAATGAACTTCTTCATGCCTTGCAGGCGATGCGGGTAGGCGATTTCTCGGTGCGCATGGCCGGTGACCGTGTCGGTCTCATCGGCAAGATCGCCGACACCTTCAACGACATCGTCGCCACCAACCAACGCATGGAGCAACAACTCGAGCGCGTCGGTCAGGTCGTCGGTCGCGACGGCCGCACCCGGCAGCGCGTGCGCTTGGGACTTTCCGACGGCGCCTGGGGCGAAATGGAATCGAGCGTCAATTCGCTCATCGACGACCTCTTGTGGCCCACGACCGAAGTGACACGCGCCATCGCCGCCGTCGCGCAGGGCGACCTGCTGCAGACCGTGCAGCTCGACGTCGACGGCCGCCCGCTCAAGGGCGAATTCCTGCGCTCCGCCGAAATCGTGAACACGATGATCAAGCAACTCAACGTGTTCACCTCGGAAGTGACGCGCGTTGCCCGCGAAGTCGGCACTGAAGGCAAGCTTGGCGGCCAGGCGCAGGTCGGCGGCGTCACCGGCGTGTGGAAGGACCTGACTGAGAGCGTCAATTCGATGGCGTCGAACCTGACCGCGCAGGTGCGCAATATCGCGGAAGTGACGATCGCGGTGGCCAACGGCGACTTATCAAAAAAGATCACTGTCGACGTGCGCGGCGAAATCCTGCAGTTGAAGGAAGCCATCAACACGATGGTCGATCAGTTGCGCTCGTTCGCTTCCGAAGTCACGCGCGTGGCGCGCGAGGTGGGCACCGACGGCAAGCTCGGTGGTCAAGCGATCGTGCCCGGCGTCGCCGGCACCTGGAAAGATTTGACCGACTCGGTGAATGCCATGTGCGGCAACCTCACCGACCAGGTGCGCAATATCGCCCATGTGACCACGGCGGTCGCGCGCGGCGACCTGTCGCGCAAGATCACGGTCGATGTGCGCGGCGAAATTCTCGAACTCAAGGACACCATCAACACGATGGTGGACCAGCTGAACGCCTTTGCTTCCGAAGTCACGCGCGTCGCCCGCGAGGTCGGCACCGAAGGCAAGCTTGGCGGCCAAGCGCAGGTGCCTGGGGTCGGCGGCACGTGGAAGGATTTGACCGACAGCGTCAACTTCATGGCGTCGAACTTGACGGCGCAAGTGCGCAACATCGCCGAAGTGGCGACCGCGATCGCCGGCGGCGACCTGTCGAAAAAGATCACGGTGAACGTCAGCGGTGAAATCCTGCAGCTGAAAGAAACCATCAACACGATGGTGGATCAGCTCAACGCGTTCGCCGGCGAGGTGACCCGCGTCGCCCGCGAAGTGGGCACTGAAGGCAAGCTCGGCGGCCAAGCCAACGTGCTTGGCGTGGCCGGCACGTGGAAGGATTTGACCGACTCCGTCAATTCAATGGCCTCCAACCTCACCGCGCAAGTGCGCAACATCGCTGAAGTGTCAACGGCGATCGCCAGCGGCGACCTGTCGAAAAAGATCACGGTCGACGTGCGCGGCGAGATTCTCGAGCTCAAGGACACCATCAATACGATGGTGGACCAGCTCAATGCGTTCGCCGGCGAAGTCACGCGCGTGGCGCGCGAGGTGGGCACCGAAGGCAAGCTCGGCGGACAAGCATTGGTGCGTGGCGTTGCCGGCACCTGGAAGGACCTCACCGACAGTGTCAACTCAATGGCGTCGAACCTGACCGGCCAGGTCCGCAACATAGCCGAAGTGGCTACCGCCGTCGCGCGCGGCGACTTGTCGCGCAAGATCACCGTCGACGTGCGTGGTGAAATTCTCGAGCTGAAAGACACACTAAACACGATGGTCGACCAGCTCAATGCGTTTGCGGCCGAAGTCACGCGCGTTGCCCGCGAGGTCGGTACCGAAGGCAAGCTTGGCGGCCAGGCTCAGGTGCCCGGCGTTGGCGGCACCTGGAAAGATCTTACCGACAGCGTCAATTCGATGGCCGGCAATCTGACGGCGCAGGTCCGTAACATCGCCGAAGTGGCCACGGCTATCGCCGGCGGCGACCTGTCACGCAAGATCACCGTCGACGTGCGCGGCGAAATCCTTCAGCTGAAGGAAACGCTGAACACGATGGTGGATCAGCTCAACCGCTTTGCCGGCGAAGTCACGCGTGTGGCGCGCGAGGTCGGTACCGAAGGACGACTGGGCGGCCAAGCCAACGTGCCCGGCGTTGCCGGCACCTGGAAAGATCTTACCGACAGCGTCAATTCGATGGCCGGTAATCTGACGGCCCAGGTCCGCAACATCGCCGAGGTGACGACGGCCGTCGCGCGCGGCGACCTGTCACGCAAGATCACCGTCGATGTGAAAGGCGAAATTCTCGAATTGAAGAACACCATCAACACGATGGTGGATCAGCTCAACGCCTTTGCTTCGGAGGTCACGCGCGTCGCGCGCGAGGTCGGTACCGAAGGCAAGCTTGGCGGGCAGGCGCAAGTGCTCGGCGTCGCCGGCACCTGGAAAGACTTGACCGACAACGTCAACTTCATGGCATCAAACTTGACGGCGCAGGTGCGCAATATTGCTGAGGTTGCGACCGCAATCGCCGGCGGCGACCTGTCGAAGAAGATCACCGTCGACGTGCGCGGCGAAATGCTTCTGCTCAAGGACACGCTCAACACCATGGTCGAGCAGCTGCGCTCGTTCGCAGCCGAAGTGACGCGCGTCGCCCGCGAGGTCGGCACTGACGGCCGCCTCGGCGGTCAGGCGGTAGTGCCGGGCGTGGCGGGCACCTGGAAGGATTTGACCGACAACGTCAACCTGCTGGCCGCCAACCTGACGACTCAGGTCCGCAACATCGCCGAGGTGACGACGGCCGTGGCGCGCGGCGACCTGTCACGCAAGATCACCGTCGATGTGAAAGGCGAGATTCTGGAACTGAAAAACACCATCAACACGATGGTGGATCAGCTCAACGGCTTTGCCTCGGAGGTCACCCGCGTCGCGCGTGAAGTGGGCACCGAAGGCTTGCTTGGCGGTCAGGCGCAAGTGCCGGGCGTCGCCGGCACCTGGAAGGATTTGACCGATACGGTCAATGTCATGGCGGCGAATCTAACCGAACAGGTGCGCGGCATCGTTAAGGTGGTGACCGCGGTCGCCAACGGCGACCTCAAGCAAAGCCTCACGGTGAAGTCGAAGGGCGAAGTGGCGGCGCTCGCCGAGACCATCAACAACATGACCGACACGCTCGCCACGTTCGCCGATCAGGTGACCACGGTGGCGCGCGAAGTCGGCGTCGAGGGCCGTCTCGGCGGCCAAGCGAACGTGCCCGGCGCCGCCGGCACCTGGAAGGATCTGACCGGTAACGTCAACCTGCTTGCCGCGAATCTGACGACGCAGGTGCGCGCCATCGCTGAAGTGGCGACGGCGGTCACCAAGGGCGATCTGACGCGCTCGATTCAGGTCGAGGCGCGCGGCGAAGTGGCTGAGCTCAAAGATAACATCAACACGATGATTGATAATCTGCGGCTCACCACCGATCGCAATACCGAACAGGATTGGCTGAAGACCAACCTCGCCAAGTTCACCAACATGCTACAGGGCCAGCGTGATCTGACGACCGTGGGCCGGCTGTTGCTGTCCGAGCTGACGCCGCTCGTCAATGCGCATCAAGGCGTGATCTATCAGATGCACAGCGAAGAGGAGCATAAGGGGCTCAAGCTCCTGGCAGCCTATGCCGATGATGGCGCGAATGGTCATGCACACGCTTTGCGCCCCGGTGAGGGCTTGATCGGGCAATGCGCGCTCGACAAGCGCCGCATGCTGATTGCCACGCCAACAGAAGCAACCCCGATTTCTTCGGCCTTGCTGAAGGTGCCGCCGCGCAACCTTTTCGTTTTGCCGGTCCTGTTCGAGAATCAGGTCAAAGCGGTGATCGAGCTCGCTTCGATTCACGAATTCACCGCGCTGCAGACCATGTTCCTCGAGCAGCTCACCACTTCGATCGGCATCGTGCTCAATTCGATCGAGGCAACGATGCAGACCGAAGGTCTGTTGAAACAGTCGCAGCAGCTTGCCGCGGAACTGCAGACGCAGCAGAAAGAACTGCAACAGACCAACGAACAGCTCGAGCAGAAGGCCCAGCAGCTTGCCGAGCGAAACGTCGAAGTCGAGCGCAAGAACCAGGAAATCGAACAGGCTCGCCGCGCGCTCGAGGAAAAAGCAACCGAGCTTGCTTTGACCTCCAAGTACAAGTCCGAATTCCTCGCCAACATGTCGCATGAGCTGCGCACGCCCCTCAATTCCATCCTAATTCTCGGCCAGCAGCTCACCGACAATCCGGAAGGCAATTTGACCGCGAAGCAGGTCGAATTTGCCCGCACGATCCATGGTGCCGGCACCGATTTGCTCAATCTGATCAGCGACATTCTGGACCTGTCGAAGATCGAGTCCGGCACGGTCACGGTGGACGCCGAGGAGGTGTTCTTCGCCAATCTCGTCGACATGGTGGCGCGGCCGTTCCGGCACGAAGCCGAGACGCGGCAATTGTCTTTCGAAGTTCATGTTGATCCGAACCTCGGGCGCAGCATCACCACCGACAGCAAACGCTTGCAGCAGGTACTCAAGAATCTGCTGTCGAATGCGTTTAAGTTCACGGCGCAAGGCGGCGTGCGCCTTAACGTCGCGCTGGCGCCGGGCGGCTGGTCCTCGGATCACCAGATCTTGAGCCAAGCGCCGGCCGTGGTGGCGTTCGAAGTCACCGATACCGGAATCGGTATTCCGCTGGAGAAGCAGAAGATCATTTTCGAGGCTTTCCAGCAGGCCGACGCATCGACGAGCCGTAAATACGGCGGCACCGGCCTTGGGCTCGCGATCAGCCGTGAATTGGCGACGCTGCTCGGTGGCGAAATTCATTTGCGTAGCGCGCCGAAGTCGGGCTCCGCATTCACGCTCTATCTGCCGATTAAATATGTCGGGCCTAACGCAAGCCAGATCGCGGCTGCTTTGCCGGCTTCAAGTCCTGGTTTGGCGGCGCATGTGGTGAGCGAACGCGCCATCGAGCCGATTCCTGACGATCGGATGGATATCCAGTCCGGCGACGCCATTCTCCTCATTGTCGAGGATGATCCGCATTACGCCAGAATTCTGGTCGATCTCGCGCGCGACAAGGGCTTCAAGGCGTTGTTGGCAATGCGAGGCGACGACGCGCTCAACTTGGCGAAGCAATATCAACCCGCGGCGGTGTCGCTCGACGTGTTCCTGCCGGACATGCTGGGTTGGACCGTGCTGAGCCAGCTCAAGCAGAACCCGCTCACCCGCCATATTCCCGTCCAGATCGTCTCGCTTGACGAGGACCGTCAGCACGGGTTGGCGCGCGGCGCCTTTGCATTCGTGAACAAGCCGACCACACGCGAAGGCATCGAGGAGGCACTGTCTCGGATCAAGGAATTCGCCGAACCGCGCCGTAAGCGACTATTAGTCGTCGAAGACAATCAGGCCGAGCAGATGAGCATACGGGAACTGCTTGGCCACGATGACATCGAGATCGTCAACGCGGGAACCGGCGAAGACGCTCTCAACCTGCTCCGCGACGAGCAATGCGACTGCGTGGTGCTCGATCTTCGTCTGCCCGACATGTCGGGGTTCGAAGTGTTGGAACGGATGCGAACCGACACGGGCCTTGCCGACATTCCGGTCGTGGTGTTCACCGGACGAGAGCTGACAATAGAGGAAGACGCGCAGCTCCACACCATGGCCCGAAGCATCGTGGTGAAGGGTGTCGAGTCGCCGGAGCGGCTGCTCAACGAAACGGCGCTATTCCTGCACCGCGTCATCACCGATCTGCCGACCGAGAAGCAGCAAATGCTGGAACGGCTCAACTCGTCCGATGAAGACATGGTTGGGCGCACCGCGCTTTTGGTCGACGATGATCCGCGCAACATCTTTGCCCTATCGAGCGCGCTGGAGCGCCGCGGCATGAAGGTGCTCACCGCGACCACAGGCGCGGAGGCGATCGAAATCATGGAGGAAACCCCCTCGCTTGCGATCGTGCTGATG
>DASSXN010000055.1:0-6535 GCA_035703785.1 Xanthobacteraceae bacterium | reverse complement strand
GTTTCTGAGATCTGGGCGGGTTTCGCCTAGAATGAACTTATCAGTTGATGCGACGCGATATCTAGGGTCAAAACTCATTATTTGCGCGGCCGCGACGTTGGGCATTTCGGCCGCTGGCTAGGCGAGAGGAGCGATGTGATCTACACGATCATGAGCGATTTTGACTGCAACGCGGCTCGTGGAAACAATGAGTTTTGCCCCTAGCACTTTGTGCCCACGACAAGGCTATGGCGGCGTGAAAGGCGTTTCGCAATCGCTCAAAACTTTGCTCGGGCCCAGCCCTGGCAATTTGGACCTTGCGATAAATAGCGCGAGTGTTCGTGAGCCCTGGCAGTGCGAGGTTTAGGATGCCGATTCCAATCCCCAGCAAGCTCGACCATTGTGTCATTCATGTCAGCAATTGGGAGCGTTCGAACGCGTTCTACGCGACGGTATTGGGCGCCGAATTGGTCGCCCGGCCGACTGGCTACGCCTATCGGTTCGGCGATAAGCAACTTAATGTCCATGGGCCGGGCGTACGGCCGGCCGAAGTCGCCCGCGTTCCCGTGGCGCCGGGCAATAGCGATTTGTGTTTTGAATGGATCGGGTCGATCGCCGAGGCGATTGCGCATTTAAAGCGCTGCGGCATCGCTATCGAAAGCGGGCCGATGCAGCGCTTCGGCGCCAAGGGCGCCGGTACCAGCGTCTATTTCCGTGATCCGGACGGCTCGTTGATGGAATTCATGTCGTATGCGTGATCGATCCAAGCCCGAGCCATGCCGACGCAAAGATCGTCGCAAAAGATCGTTACAAAGATCCTGGAGACCGCGATGAGGGAAGCCCCTGGAGCACACGACCCGACCAAATTGCCGCCGGACTTGCCGATTCCTGTCGATGATGGCGCGGCGCGGCATCTCACCGGCGCGAGTCTCCCGGACATCACGCTGCCGGCAACCGCTGGCCCTGCCGTGACTTTGTCCAAGCTGAAGGGAGCAAGTGTTCTCTACGTCTATCCGCGCACGGGCGTTCCCGGCGTCGACGCACCGCCGGGTTGGGACGACATCCCGGGCGCGCGCGGCTGCACACCGCAGTCGTGCGGGTTTCGCGATCACTTCGCCGAGTTAAAGGCGCTTGGCGTCGCTCAGGTCTATGGGCTGTCCAGCCAGAGCACCGCGTATCAGCGCGAGGCGGCGGAGCGGCTTCATCTGCCGTTCCCGCTTCTGTCGGACGTGGAATTGAAGTTGAAGTCTGCCATCGGCCTGCCAACATTTTTCACGTCGGGCATGACCCTCTACACGCGCATGGCGATGGTGCTTGAGGATGCCGCGATCGTGGGCGTTTTCTACCCGGTGTTTCCGCCCGATAAAAATGCCGAGGAGGTCATGGCCTGGCTGCGAACACGCCCGGCGGCGGCGCGTCGATGAGCTTGCGCGCCTGCGCGATGACGTCGCGGAACATTTGCGGTGTCAGCACGCCGGTATTGGTGTTGTAGCGCGAGCAGTGATAGCTATCGAGCAAGGTCAGCGGCGCCAAGACTTGCGTCAAGACATGCGTCAAGACATGCGCCCGCCCGTGGGCGAAAGGGAATTGCGATCGCCGCGCGCCGCTCGCTTGCACAAAGCTCTCATGGGCGATGCGGCCCAGCGCAACGACCGCGCGCAGATTGTTCATTTCGGCGATCGCGGCTTTCAGGAAATCGCGGCACGTCGTAATTTCCTGCGGGGTCGGTTTGTTGTCCGGCGGAACGCAGCGCACGGCATTGGTGATCCGGCAGTCGAGCAATTCCAGTCCGTCGTCGGCGCTGGCGGCGTAATGGCCGCGCGCGAAGCCGAATTCAGTCAATGTCGCGTACAGGAGATCGCCGGCATAGTCGCCGGTGAACGGCCGTCCAGTGCGGTTGGCGCCGCGCAGCCCGGGGGCAAGGCCCACGATCAAAAGTCGCGCGTCGCTGGGTCCAAATGAATCGACCGGAGCGTTGAACCAGTCCGGCTCGCTTTGGCGCCACGATTGGCGAAACGTCACCAGCCGCGGACAGCGCGGGCAATCGCGGCCGGGCATTCCGCTCGTCATTCGTCTTCGAATTCGTCTTCGGCTTCGACGCGTTGGGCAGTCGGGCTGCGCTGTAGAAATTGTGGGGTGTGCCGCGGCTCGCGTGGCTCGCGCTGTTCCCGCGGCTCGCGCAGCGGACGATCGGTCGGATCACGGCCGATCTTCGACTGCAATTCGATGATATCGACGAACTGATCGGCCTGACGGCGGAGCTCGTCGGCCACCATCGGCGGCTGCGTGGAAATCGTGGAAACGACCACGACGCGCACTCCGCGCCGCTGCACCGCCTCCACCAGCGAACGGAAATCGCCGTCGCCGGAAAACAGCACCATCTGGTCGATAAACGGCGCGATCTCCATCGCATCGACGGCAAGTTCAATATCCATGTTGCCTTTGACCTTGCGCCGGCCGGTCTGATCGACAAATTCCTTCGTCGCTTTGGTGACGACGGTATAGCCGTTGTAGTCGAGCCAATCGATTAACGGGCGGATCGAGGAATATTCCTGATCCTCGATGACCGCCGTGTAGTAGAACGCACGCACCAGATAACCGCGCGACTGAAATTCCCGCAGCAGGCGTTTGTAATCGATGTCAAAGCCAAGCGACTTTGCCGTCGCGTAAAGATTGGCGCCATCAATAAACAATGCAATTTTTTCGATTTGTGCTGACATGATCGGTCTCGTGACGCTCTCGTGATGAAACCGGCTGGATCGCAATGGAGTCGTCTGCCGGCGCTTAAATCAAAGTTCCCACCGGAAACATTTCACGCGCGAAATATTGTCGTCCTCGTTGGGCAAAATCCACGGCGGACCTGCTGTGGCACGCCGTCGCGGCGCTTCCGTGACTACGATTCGGGACCCCGGTGCTGGTTCCCAAAAATTTCGGTAACAGAGGCGGGCGCAGCCGCCAAGTTAAAATTTGCCAAACGAAAATATAAACCGAAACTGGCCCGTTAAAAGGGGCCGAAACCGCCGCTGCGCTTTGCATCGCGCATCGGCACTGCGGTCTTGCAGTACTCGCCGCCGCGCTTGCAGGGTGGCTGTTGGCGTTCCAGCCCTTGCGCGGCGGCGCTCGGCAGGATAGCTAGTGCCCACATTATTCCTATATTTACAGGTATGGGAGCTTTGTCGGGAGCCATTTCCGGGGCTTCGGCAAGCGAACCAGGAGCGAATATCAGATGGCCCGCGTCACCGTCGAAGATTGCATCGACAAGGTCGAAAACCGCTTCGACCTCGTTTTGCTGGCAAGCCACCGCGCCCGGCTGGTGTCGTCCGGCGCGCAGATTGCCGTCGAGCGTGACAATGACAAAAACCCCGTGGTGGCGCTGCGCGAGATCGCAGAGAAGGCCATTTCGCCCGAGGACCTGCGCGAAGAGCTAGTCCACTCATTGCAGAAATACGTGGAAGTCGATGAACCCGAGCCGGAGGCGGTTCCTCTCATCGGCGCCCCGGGCACCGGGGTCGACGCCGACGACACCGACGTGACGACGGACCGCATGTCCGAAGAAGAGCTCCTCAAGGGCCTCGAAGGCTTGACCCCTCCCGAAAGCCAGCCCGAGCCGGATGCTGGCGAGGAGGAGGAAGAATAAGCCTCCTGCCTGCCGCAAGCGCTCGCGTTCGTCCTCTGACGATTATTTAACTAAATCAGTCTTTGCTCGCCGCTCATGCTGGCGGGCCTGACCATTGCCGCGCCTGACCCGTCGCCGCAACGGCGTCTCGCCTTGTGGTGCTAAGCCCGCGCCATGATATCTTTATGGGCACTTTGGCCGCTTATTGGGACTTGACGTTGCCCAAGGGGTGTCAAGGCACTGCCTGAGGTATCGCGAATGCCGCGCTTGCCGATCGATCTGCCGCGGATGCAGAACCAGCCCCGGGTCCGGGCGCCGGTGACCCGCAGCCCCGATTTGGCGCCGCTCGAAGTCGAGCCGGTGCGAGCAAAGCCGCGCAAGCGGCTGATGCGGCAGTATGAACTGATCGATCGCGTCAAACACTACAATCCCAACACGAACGAGGAGCTTCTTAACCGCGCTTACGTCTATGCCATGCGCGCCCATGGCGAGCAGAAGCGCGCCTCGGGGGATCCGTATATTTCCCACCCGCTCGAAGTGGCGGCGATCCTCACCGACCTTAAGCTGGATGACGCGACCATCGCGGCGGCGCTGCTTCACGACACAATCGAAGACACCGACGCCACGCGTGCGGAAATCGATCGCATATTCGGCCATGAAATCGGACTGCTGGTCGAAGGCCTGACCAAGCTGAAGCGGCTCGAACTCGTCTCCAAAGAAGCCAAGCAGGCGGAAAATCTCCGCAAGCTTCTCCTGGCGGTGGCCGATGATGTACGGGTGCTGCTGATCAAGCTCGCCGATCGGCTGCACAATATGCGCACGCTTGCCCACCAGCCGCCGGCCGCGCGCCGC
This sequence comes from Xanthobacteraceae bacterium, assembly GCA_035703785.1. GTDB lineage: Bacteria > Pseudomonadota > Alphaproteobacteria > Rhizobiales > Xanthobacteraceae > BOG-931. The sequence goes on along the minus strand of DASSXN010000055.1, from coordinate 2,088 downwards.
CGCACTGCCGACGAAACGCTCGAAATCTACGCCCCGCTCGCCGGCCGGATGGGAATGCAGCGGATGCGGGAAGAGCTGGAGGATCTCGCCTTCTGCGAGCTCAATCCGGAAGCCTACAAAGTTTTAAGCGAACGGCTTGATGCTCTCGCCGCGCGGTCGAGCGCCTGGATCAGCGAGATCGAGCAGCAGCTGACAAAAAAACTCGCCGACCGCGGTATTGCCGCTGAAGTTTCCGGACGTCGCAAGCGGGTCTATTCCATTTGGCGAAAAATGGAGCGCAAGGCCGTCGGCTTCGAGCAGCTATCTGACATTTTAGGGTTCCGCGTTGTGGTCGGCAGCATTGCCGAATGCTACCAGGCGCTTGGCATCGTCCATACGACCTGGCCGGTCGTGCCGGGACGGTTTAAGGACTACATTTCCACGCCGAAGCAGAACGATTACCGTTCAATCCATTCCACGGTGATCGGTCCAGGCAAGCAGCGCGTCGAATTGCAGATCCGCACGCGCGAAATGCATCAAATTGCCGAATACGGCATCGCCGCGCACGCGCTCTATAAGGATAGCCGTGGCTCGCCAACCGAAATGCTGTCACGCGAGTCGAGCGCCTATGCCTGGCTGCGCCGCACGATTGAAATGCTGGCCGAAGGTTCGAATCCGGAAGAGTTTCTGGAACACACCAAACTCGAGCTGTTCCACGATCAGGTGTTCTGCTTTACGCCGAAGGGAAAGCTGATCGCGCTCCCGCGCGGCGCCACGCCGATCGATTTTGCTTATGCGGTGCATACCGATGTCGGCAATATGGCGGTAGGCGCCAAGATCAACGGCAAGATCGGACCGCTCAGTTCGCCTCTCCAAAACGGCGATGAAGTCCAGATTCTGACCTCGAAAGCGCAGACCGCGCCGCCCGCCGCCTGGGAGTCGATCGTCGTCACCGGCAAGGCGCGCGACGCCATTCGCCGCGCGACCCGCGTGGCGGTGCGCCATCAGTATTCAGGGCTGGGGCGGCGCATCGTCGAGCGGCTCTGCCAGCGCGCCAAAATCGAATATTCTGACGAAAAGCTCGAAGGCGCCTTGCCGCGGCTCGCCCGCGCATCGATCGATGATGTGATGTCGGCAGTCGGTCGCGGCGAGATGAAGGCGTCCGACGTGGTCCGCGCCATGTATCCCGACTACAAGGACGAGCGCGTTGCCGCGGTCGCGCCGAAGTCCGAGAGCGGCTGGTTTGGCTTGAAACTCGGCAGGGCGGTGAAGTTCAAGCTGCCGCCGGAAGTTGAAGGCGGCGCGATCCCCATCCGCGGCATCAATACCGATTTGCCGGTGCGCTTCGCTCCGAAGGGTGGCGCGGTGCCGGGCGACCGCATCGTCGGCATCCTCACTCCCGGCGAGGGGATTACCATTTATCCGATCCAGTCAGAAGCGCTCAAACAATTCGAGGATCAGCCGGAGCGCTGGCTCGACGTGCGTTGGGATATCGATGACAAGGTGCCGCAGCGGTTTCCGGCGCAGCTTGCGGTGCATTCGGTGAACGAGCCAGGGACGCTGGCGCAAATCGCGCAGGTGATCGCCGAACATGACGGCAATATCGATAACATCCGCATGACCAGGCAGTCGCCCGATTTCACCGAGCTGACGATCGACCTTGAGGTTTACAACCTCAAACATCTCACCTCGATCATTTCGCAATTGCGGGCGAAAAAAGTCGTCGCCGCCGCCGAGCGGGTGAATGGGTAGGGTCAAAACTCATTATTTGCGCGGCCGCGACGCAGGGGATTTTGGCCGCTGGCTAGGCGAGAGGAGCGATGTGATCTACATGATCATGAGCGACGAGCAACGACGCCAGCGGCCGAAAGGCCCGCGTCCCTTCGGGTTGCGGCGAAAATCGCCGCCGGGTTCGTCGAAGGGCTCGACCGTATGGCCGATACGCTCTTCGCCCTTCTCCTGCCCGGCGATCGATTTTGGCTGCAACGCGGCTCGCGGAAATAATGAGTTTTGACCCTGATGAGCAACACCGATAACGCGCGGACTTATCCAACGCGGCCATGTCTGGCGGTGAGCGCGGCGATATTCCGCGACGGCCGAGTGCTGATC
>DASSXN010000042.1:0-10506 GCA_035703785.1 Xanthobacteraceae bacterium | reverse complement strand
AGGGAGGGGGGTCCGGAGGCAACGCGTTGTGTTAACGCAAACGCATCGCCTATCGACCCCCACCCCAACCCCTCGCCACAAGGGGGAGGGGAGCAGATCTGAATCCACCCGCGAGCAAAAAATATATGGATCCCCTCGCCTTGTGGCGGACGGCACGGACGCGGTCGCGAGGAGATCGTGAAGCTGAGCGACGAAGAACAAGCGATGCGCGGCGGCGAATTCGGCCCGCTGCGACAATGGGCGATCGAGCATCAAATCAAAGTCGGCGACTATCTCGGTGCTGCCGATTTTGTCCCGGTCACGCAGGCTCACATCATGGCCGATTCCGAATCGCTCGGCCGCGCTGGCGTGGAATGGCTGGAGCACTGGGCCGCGCTGCCGGTAGCGCAGCGGCGGGTGCGGGTGCCGACCATCACCGATCCGCGCGGCACCGACTTTGCGCAAGCGCAAAAGCTCAAGCAGCAGCCATGGATGCTCGATCTCGAGCGCCGCGCCATCGCCGCCTTCGAGGCGCTCGGCGTGCTGATGACCGACACCTGCATCAATTATCAGACCATCATGCCACCGGTGCGCGGCGAGCACGTCGCTTATGGCGACACCGGCGTCGTGATCTATTGCAACAGCGTGTGCGGCGCGCGCTCGAATTTCGAAGGCGGGCCCTCGGCCTTGAGCGCGGGCCTCACCGGGCGCACGCCGCGCTACTGTTATCATCTCGATCTGCAACGCCAGGCGACTTTGGTGGTCGAACTGTCGGCGACACCGCGCGAACTCAGCGATTGGGGCGCGCTCGGAGGCATTGTCGGCCGCCTGACCGGTGATTATTCGCAAGTGCCGGCGCTCCTCGGCGTGGACCGCGTGCCCGGCCCGGATGAACTCAAACATTTTGGCGCCGCGCTGGCGAGCTTTGGCTCGGTAGCGCTGTTTCACATCGCCGGCGTGACGCCGGAGGCGATGCGGCTCGCCGATGTGATTCCGCAAGGGTCCGCTTTGCCGACACATGAAATCGGCGAAGCCGATCTCCGCGCGTTCCAGGCGCGCTACGCCAAGGACATCGGCGCCGTCGACGTTGTCGTGTTCTCGGCGCCGCAACTCAGCCTCATGGAAATGCAGACGCTCGCCGGCTTGCTCGACGGGCGCAACGCCGAAATCCCGCTATTCGCGGTCACGAGCCCGCAGGTGAAACCGGACTGCGATCGCTTGGGGCTCACCAGTCGGATCGAAGCGGCCGGCGGCACGGTGCTGTCGGGCATGTGCTTTTATCAAAGCTATGCGCGGGAAATGGCGGAGGCCAATGGCTGGCATCGTCTGGCGACGAATTCGGCGAAGCTTGTGAACATCATCGGCGGTTACGGCTATCGCCCGGTGCTCCTTTCGATGGCGCAATGCGTCGAAGCGGCCTGCGCCGGCGGGAAACTCGTCGCGAGAGCACAGTCATGAGCGGGACTATCTTTTATGCTGCTGCGGGAATGGGCCGCAAGGTGCGCGCCACGGCGCTGGTCGCGAGCGACGGTTTCTCGGCGCGTTATGACCTCGATCGTATTGCCGGCGTGTTCTCGCGGCCGGAGCATAAGCTCGCCGGCAAAAGCTATGTCGGCCGCGTGCTGGTGCTGGACGCGGCCAAGGGCGGGGTCGCCACTGCCTGGATGCTGCACGAGATGAAAGCACGCGGGGTGATGCCCGCGGCTTTGGTGCTCAATCGCGCCAACCCGATCATGGTGCAAGGCGCCGCGCTCGCCGACTTCACCATGATTTCCGGCTTCGACTGCGACATCACCAAGATAATCGCGAACGGCGCCGAGGTGGAAGTCGATCCGACCGGAGCGCGGCCGTTCATTCGGGTGGCGTGAAGGAGCTTCCAACGACCATTCACACGTCATGCCCGGCCATAGCCGTTCGAAGAACGGCGTCGCTTCGCTCGCCTACGGTGCCGGGCATCTCGCTTATTTAGGCAGTGCGCACAGGAATCGAGATGGCCGGGACAAGCCCGGACATGACGACAGCATCAAATCACTTCCTTGGTCTTGTCGTCGGTCTCGCCGTAACGGCGCAGCGTCGCCGGCTTGGTGCCGGCATAATGCCTCTCAAGCCCCGGCGCGATCTTGGCGTTCTCGCGCTCGAACAGGCTATTGCCGGCAAGATCGCTCTCGACCAGAAAGGGACCGAAATTTTCCACGTCCAGCACCCACACCGCTTGCGCGAGGCCGAGCTCCTCAAGCCAGTAGACGCCGCCGACACGCCTGATGCCGCGGCCGAGCAGCGCGCCGGTGCCATAGCCGACCGTGGTGAGATAGATCGCGTTATTCGGCACAAAGAATTGGCGGTAGACCTCCGAGGTCATGCCGCCTTTGCCGATGATGATGTTGCAGCCGGACAGCTTAAACCAGCCGTCGAGCCATTGCGCGAAACGGAACGACGCGGTCGCCGTCACCGCGCCGACGGTGTAGCTGCCGTCGGGATTGACGCTTGCCGCCGGCGAGCAATGGAAATTGGTGATGCCGAGCGCGTCCTTGCCTGCCGGCATGCCGAAACCGTCGCCGATCGCGCGCTGGTAGACGCCTTCACGCGCGGTGAAGAGCCGGCCGGTCAGATAAGCGACCGAACCGATCTCAAGCCCGCGCAAGTCCTCGGTGCGCGCCGGCAGATTGAGACGGACGGTCTTGAGCGCAGCCATCTTATTCCGCGGCCTCCGCCGTTTGCCGTCCCCACTCCACCGTTTCGCGGCGCATGTAATCGGTGAACCACATTGGGTCGGTGCGGAATGTCGCCTTGCCCTGGGCGGAAATCTGCGCGCAGGCGCGGCGCGACGACAGGCAGAACATGTGCACCGACATCGGCATGCCGCCGGTATGGCAATAGCCGGCCTCGATGTGGCAATCGATCACCATCGAGGAGCCGACAAAGCCCATTGCGCCCATGCCGATATTGTTGCCGAGCTCCTTGAACTCCTCTTCCAGCGCGGCGATGCGCGGATCGGGATTGCGCGATCCGACGATGCGCAGGCACGACGCCTGTTTGCCCAGCACCATGCTGGTGTCCTTGGAACCGCCGAGCCCGATGCCGACGATCGCCGGCTGGCAGGCCAGCCCGCGCTTGCCGAAGCCAATGAGCGTGTCGAGATAAAAGCGCTTGACGCCTTCGATGCCGTCGCCGGGAAACAGCATGCGGTAATCGGTGCCGAACAATCCACCTTTGTGCACGGTGGTGAGTTCGATCCAGTCGGCATCGGGGTGAAACGCGTATTCGATCTCCGGAGCGTTGATCCCGACATTGTTGTTATGGTCGGTGCGCCAGAGCGGATGCACCCGGTTGGGACGCAGCGGCACCGCCGTGGTCGCCCGCGCCGTGGCGCGGCGCAGCGCCGCTTCAAACGCAACCGGGCCGCCTTCGATCCGCGCCTCATTGCCGATCTTCACGTACCAGCGCGGCAGGCCGGTATCGCCGCACATGGCGCGGCGATCCTCTTTGGCCGCTTCGTAGTTCTCCAGCATCGCCTTGATCACGAAGGCCGACAGATCACCCGTCTCGGTATCGGCGCAGCGGCGCAGCCCATCGAGATAATCTTGCGGGATTTCGATGGCGGCTTTCGCCATCAGTTCCTCGGCGGTGCGTTGAATCGAAGCGATTGGAATCATCTCAGGCTTATTTCACTCCTTGGCCTCATTCGGCCGCGATCGGATCGCGTATGAGTGTCTCGCCCGGTTTCACATGCGTGAACTGGACCGGCGCGTCGGTCATTTCAATCCGCCCGGCTTTCTGGCGCGCCACCGTGAACGTCGAAGTTGCCAGATCCCCGGTTTCCGGGAAATCGGACCGGTAATGCGCGCCGCGCGAATTTTCGCGCCGGGCCGCCGCGAGCGCAATCACCCGGCTGATCTCGCACAGCGAACGCAGATTGAGCCAATCGTGCCAGGTCAAATTGAAGCGGCGGTCGCGGTCCGCGACGCCGGTGGCAAGCAGTTCCGCTTCGATCGCGTCAAGCGTGGCAAGGCCGCGCTCGATGCTTAAGCGATCGCGCATCACGCCAACGTCGTCCCACATCGTGTCGAGCAGCCTTTCGCGCAAGGCATTGAGATCGCCGGCTTGATGCGAAAACGGATGTTCGGCCCGCGCCATTTCGAAAGCGAGTAGATCTTCGTCGGGCGCGCGATGGCCGGGGTTTTGGTCAATCCAGCGCGGCATCACGTCGCCGGCAATGCCGCCGAAGACGGTCGAATTGGCGACGCCGTTGCCGCCGAGCCGGTTGGCGCCATGCATGCCGCTCGCATCCTCCCCGGCGACGAAAAGGCCTTCGCATTCTGTCGCCGTGTCAACATCGCAGACCAGCCCGCCCATAAAATAGTGCGCCGTCGGCACCACTTCGACCAGTCCGCCGGCGAGATCGAAGCCGCAGTCGCGGCAACGGTCAACCATGCCTTTGAATTCTTTGGCTACCTTGGCCGGGCCGAGATGCGACATTTTGATGTAAACCCCGCCGTTCGGCGTGGTCCGGCCGGCCTTCATCTCGGCATAGATGGCCCGACTGACGACATCGCGCGTGGCGCGTTCGAGCTTGGGGTCGTAATCGGCCATGAAGCGGTGCATGGCGCCGTTGAGAAGGTAGCCGCCGGCGCCGCGCAAGCCTTCTTCCAGCACGGTGCCGGTCATGCGCGTGTCGGGTCCGGCCAACAGCCCGGTCGGATGAAATTGCACCATCTCCATGTCGCGCAGCGGCAAGCCGAGGCGGAGCGCCATGGCGAGCCCGTCCATGCTCTTGTCGCCGGATGGTGTGTGATAGCGATACATGGTCGGGCCGCCGCCGGTCGCCAGCAGCACGGCCTGAGCCTGGACGAAGCGGAACCGCCCGTCGCGCATATCGATCATCAGCACGCCGGCAAGCGCGCCGTCTTTCGCCGGGATCAATGCGACGGCGCGGTGCTCTTCCAGGCGGCGGACCGGCCGCGCCCAGACTTGTTCCATCAGCCGGTTGATGATCTCGATGCCGGTGAGGTCACCCTTGTGCACGGTGCGATCGAAGCTCTGGCCGGCGAAGGCCTTGCCGTGCAGTGTGCCGTCCGGATTGCGGTCGAAAAAACAGCCGATCTCGTTTTCCAACTCGCGCACGCGCTCGACCGCGGTGGCGACCAGCGTCCAGGCGAGTTCCTGATGCGGCAGCCATTTGCCGCCCTCGATCGTGTCCATGAAGTGCCGCTCGATCGAATCGCCGGGATTGATCGCGACGTTGTAGCCGCCCTGCACCATACGCGTGCAGCCGCACTTGCCGAGCAGGCCCTTGCTCGCGACCGTCACGTCGAGATCGGGATTGGCCTTGACCGCATGGAGCGCCGCGAACAGCCCGGCGCCGCCGGAGCCGAGGATCAGAATGTCGGTCTTGAGATTATCGACGGTCATAGTTTTTTCAGAACACGCGTACCAGAAAAGCGAAAGCGACGAGGGCGGAGAGCGCCGCCGCCAAGGTGGCCAGCTGCTTCTGGCCGTCGCGCCATTCGAAATTCTCGATTACCAGAATGCGCAACCCGCCGAGCAGATGCACGGTGAACAGGAACACGAGCGCAATTTCGCCGGCTTTCACCAGCGGCTGATCGCTCCAGCGCAGAAACCTCTCCAACCGCGCTTCGCCCTCGATCGCAAGTCCGAGCGTCAGAAAGTGCAGCGGCAGAAAGATCGCGAGCGCCAAGCCTGAGACCCGGTGCACCATCGCGGCGATCCACAAGGCGCTGTCGCGATGTTTGAGCGCGCGCTTGATCACGGCAGTACCACCGCGGCAACCGCGCGCAGGCCGAGCACCACAAGCACGAGCCCGAAGAAAACCGCGCAAGCATCAACGCGCCGTTCGTTGAGCGGCGTCCATTCGCTCAACACGTTGCGCACGCCGATCGAAGCGTGGATCGAAACCGCGAGCACGAACAAGCCATAGAACGCCGCCCAGGCGATGCTGCCGCGCGTGCGCCCGAGAATGTCGGCCGCGCTCATGTCGTGCCGCGTCGCATAGAAGATCACGGCGATATGAAGCATGACCAGCGGCGCCATCACGGCGGCAGTGGCGCGCTGCCAAACATAGAGCCGCACGTTCATATCTTGATCTCGCCTTTGAGATAGGCCGCCGCGGTCCGGCGCTTGAGCCCGGCAATGGCGGCGGTCGGGTTGAGCGCCTGCGGGCACAGCTCGTGGCAGGATTGATGCGAATGGCAGGCGTGGCAGCCTCCAGCGCCGGCGATGGCTTGCAGGCGGGCGATATTACCGCCGTCGCGTTCGTCGTTGACCAGCGTCCAGGCGCGGGTGAGCGCCGCCGGACCAAGATAATCGCCGTTCCAGCGCACCGTGTCGCAGGCCGCGTAGCACACGCCGCAATTGATGCATTCGATGGCCGCGTCGGCGGCCTTTCTCGCCGGCGTGTCAGGTTTGATTTGCGCGATCGCGTCGTGTCTGGTTTGCGTCGGCGCAAAGACGCCTTTGGCCTGCTGCCATTTCTCAAAAAACGGCTGCATGTCGGTGGTGAGATCCTTGATCACCGGCAAATTCTCGAGCGGACCGATTTCAAGCTTTCCGTTGCCCGCGACCTTGGCGACATGGGTGCGGCAGGTCCAGCGCGGCTTACCGTTGACCGTCATCGCGCATGAGCCGCAGACCCCGACCCGGCAGGCGAAGCGATACGACAGGGTCGGATCGATATGCCGCTGCACGAAGGTGACGACATCGAGCACGGTCTGGCTTGAGCGTTGCGGAACCCGATAGGTCTCATAGCGGCCCTGCTCCGCGCCGCGCCAAAGCGAGACTGCAAGCTCCGTGGTCATGCCGGCGAAACGTCCTCGTCGAGCGTCTGGGCTTGATTTATGCACTCTAGCAAGCGCGGTCACGCCTACAAGACACGTGAGGCTGGCGTTTTCGTCGCATTTGCGGGGCCAGGGACCCACTTGCACCTGGCGCGGCCGCGCCGGTTGCGCGTTATAATCGCGCCTAAAATGACGGGAGGAACGGCAAATGGCCGGACTCGAGCTCAGCTATGTGCATGGCGCCAGCGATCAGCCGCTGATCGGTAAAACCATCGGGCAATTTTTCGACGAGGCTTGCGGCATATGGGCATCGCGTCCGGCGCTGGTGGTTCGTCACCAGAAGGTCCGCTTCACCTATGGCGAGTTGCGGCAAGCCGTCGATAAGCTTGCCGCCGGGCTCCTCACGCTCGGCCTTGATCCCGGCGATCGCATCGGCATCTGGTCGCCGAACAACAGCGAATGGGTGCTCACGCAATTCGCCAGCGCCAAAGCCGGCCTCGTCCTCGTCAATATCAATCCGTCTTATCGCGTAACCGAACTCGAATATGCGCTGGTCAAGGTCGGCTGCAAGGCGCTCATCCTCGCCGAACGCTTCAAGACCTCGGACTATATCGGCATGCTGCGCGAACTGGCGCCGGAGCTCAGGGAGGCGCAGCCAGGCAAGCTCGCAGCGGCGCGGCTGCCGTCGCTGCGCTCGGTCATTCTGCTTGGCGATGCCTGGCATCCGGGAACATTCCGCATCTCCGAGATCGTGACGCGCGGCGGGCCTGAGGAAGCCGAGCGGATAGCCGCGCTCGGCCCGCAACTGCAATTCGACGAGCCGATCAATATCCAATTCACCTCCGGCACCACCGGCTTTCCCAAGGGCGCGACGCTGTCGCACCACAATATTCTCAACAACGGCTTCTTCATCGGCGAAGCGATGCGGCTCACGCCGGAAGACCGGCTGTGCATTCCGGTGCCGCTCTATCACTGCTTCGGCATGGTGCTCGGTAATCTCGCCGCGCTGACGCATGGCGCGTGCATGGTGTTCCCCGGCGAAGGTTTTGATCCGCTCGCCACGCTGCAAGCCGTAGCCGAGGAGCGCTGCACTGCACTGCATGGCGTGCCGACCATGTTCATCGCCCAGCTCGATCACCCGGAATTCGAAAAGTTCGATCTTTCCTCGCTGCGCACCGGCATCATGGCCGGCTCGCCCTGTCCGATTGAGGTGATGAAGCGCGCCGTCGCAAAGATGAATCTGCGGGAGATCACCATCGCCTATGGCATGACCGAAACCAGTCCGGTCAGTTTCCAGAGCTCGACCACCGATCCGCTCGAGCGCCGCGTCGCCACGGTCGGCCGCATTCAGCCGCATATCGAGGTCAAGATTGTCGATCGTGAGGGGCGCATCGTGCCGACCGGGACGCCGGGCGAGCTGTTGACCCGCGGCTATTGCGTGATGCTCGGCTATTGGGATGACAAAGCGCGCACCCGCGAGGCGATCGACGCGGCGCGCTGGATGCATACCGGCGACCTCGCCACTATCGACGCCGAAGGCTATTGCAACATTGTCGGCCGCATCAAGGACATGGTCATTCGCGGCGGCGAAAACGTCTATCCGCGCGAGGTCGAGGAATTTCTCTATCGCCATCCGAAGATTCAGGACGTGCAGGTGATCGGCGTGCCGGACGAACGCTACGGCGAGGAGATCTGCGCCTGGGTCAAGCTGCGCCCCGGCGTGAGTGCAAACGAGGAAGAAATTCGCGCCTTCTGCCGCGATCAGATCGCGCACTACAAAGTGCCGCGCTACATCAAGTTCGTCGACGAATTCCCGATGACTGTGACCGGCAAGATCCAGAAATTCATCATGCGCGAGCGCATGATCTCCGAGCTCGGACTGAAAGTGCAGAAGACGGCGTGAACGCCCATTCGTCATCCTGAGGTGCCCGCGCCATAGCAGGCGCAGCCTGCGTACACTTGGCTGCGACGCGCGGGCCTCGAAGGATGCTGCTCGGTCGTTCGGCCGTCGCCCTTCGAGGCTCGCCCGAGCAAGTCGGGCTCGCACCTCAGGGTGACGGCCTTTACACCTTCACCTTCTCATCCGCGACCACGCGGGCGGCGGCTGGCCGTTTGAGAAGGCGATCCTTGTGCGCGTTGTAGTTCTTCAGCTCCGCCATCGGCAGCTCGCGGCGCACGCCCCAGGTGTAAAACACGAAAGCATAGGGATCGAGCACCGAATAGCGGTCAGAGAGCCATTCGCGGCCGGCGAGCATGCCGTCGATCTGCTTCAGATAAGTGTGGAAGGTCTTGAGCCCCATGTCTTTGATACCCGGAAACGCCGAAGAGTCGGCGGTGTAACGCTCGGGCCGTCCGACATGGGCATGCGCGGGATGCACGCTGGTGGCGAAGAAGCCAATCAGCGACAGCGCTTTGGCTTCGCCGACGGCGTCCGCCGGCCATAGCCCGAAACGCTTGCCGAGATAGGGCAGGATGGCGGTGTTCTCGGTCAGCGGATTGCCGTCGTCGAGGCGGAGCGCCGGCACGCGCCCAAGCGGATTGATCTTCAGATAGGCTTCGGTGCGCTGCTCGCCGCCGGCGAGGTCGACCTTCTTCGGCTCATATTCTTCGCCGCTTTCCTCGAGCACGATATGCGAAGCCATCGAGCAAGCGCCCGGAGCGTAATACAACGTCAACATGCAAACCTCCCTTACGCAGCAATGTGCGCGTGTTGCCTTATCACAGCTCGCGGCCGGATCAACAGCCCCGCTGCAACTCTGAATTCACTTCACGGGAATTTCATTTCACCGGAATTTTTTGCAGCACCGGCAGCCACATCGCTTGCTGTTGCTCGACGAAGGCAAGCGCTTCTTTGGCGTTCATCGCATGCGAATAGCTGCCGACATTGGCGAGCAACTTCTGGAACTCCGGATCGCTGACCACCTTGGCGAGATCGGCGTCGACTTTATCGATGATCGCAGCCGGCGTGCCGAGTGGCGCCACCAGCACCTGCCAGCCGGTCGCGGAAAAGCCGGGGATGGTTTCCGCTACCGTCGGCAGCTCCGGAAATTGCGGCAATCGCTGCGCCGCAGCGACTGCGATCAGCTTCACCTGTCCCGCCTTCACCGCGCCGACGATTCCCGAATAGCCTTCGATGATCATCGACACACGTCCGGCGGCGACGTCGGAAAGCGCGGCCGCCGGCCCGGCATTGTACGGCACCGGCAGGAGCTGAATTCCGGCGCGCTCTTGCAGCAACAGCCCGGTGAGATGCGTGAGCCGGCCGACTCCGGTCACGGCGATCGAAATGGTTCCCGGCTGTTTCTTGGCGAGCGCGATCAGTTCCGGCAGGCTCGTGACGCCAAGTCCCGGCGTCACCGCAACGAACATCGGATTTTCCGCGGTGAATCCGATCGGCAAAAAATCCCGCGGCAGCCGGATCGGTATGTTGGGTGCAGCCGATTGCAGCGCAACAAAAGTCGAGAGCGCCGGCATGAACAGCGTATAACCGTCGGGCGTGGCTTCGGCGGCGGCGCGCGCGGCGATGCTGCCATTGGCGCCGGCATGATTGATCACTACGGCCTGCTGACCCCAAAGCTTGCTCAGGCCGGCGGCGATGAAGCGTGCGTCGACGTCGGGCGTCGACCCGGCCGGCGCGTCGGAAATGATGGTGACCGGCTTTTCCGGATATTTGAGCGCTTGAGCATGGGCGCACGCAGACCATGCCAGCATGCTGAAAACGGCAAGGCCGATCCAA
>DASSXN010000039.1:0-42449 GCA_035703785.1 Xanthobacteraceae bacterium | reverse complement strand
GTCGCGGGATCGAGCGCGGTGACGTCGAGCTCGGAGAGCGCACCGGCCCAGTCCAGCGTTTCGGCAACGCCCGGCGCCTTGAACAGATCCTGCTTGCGCAGCGCCTGAACGAATCCGACGACTTGTTCGGACAACCTTTTGCCGACGCCGGGCGCCTTGGCGCGCACGATCGCCAATTCGCGCTCCGCGCTTGGATAGCCGACCCAGTGATAGAGACAGCGGCGCTTGAGCGCATCATGCACTTCGCGGGTGCGGTTCGAGGTGATGACGACGATCGGCGCTTGCGCGGCTTTGACCGTGCCCAATTCCGGAATCGTGACCTGAAAGTCGGCGAGCACTTCGAGCAAAAAAGCTTCGAAAGCTTCATCGGTGCGATCGATCTCGTCGATCAGCAGCACCGGCGCGCCGGCGGTGTCTGGCTCGAGCGCTTGCAATAACGGCCGCTTGATCAGAAAGCGCTCGGAGAACACGTCGTGCTCGAGCCGCTCGCGGTCATGCTCGCCTTCCGCTTCGGCGACGCGGATCGCGATCATCTGCGCGGCGTAATTCCATTCGTAAACCGCCGCCGCGATGTCGAGGCCCTCGTAACATTGCAGGCGGATCAGGCGCCGGCCCAACGTCGACGCCAGGACCTTGGCGATCTCGGTCTTGCCGACGCCGGCCTCGCCTTCGAGGAAAATCGGGCGGCCCATTTTGAGAGCGAGATAAAGGACCGTGCCAAGCGACCGGTCGGCCAGATAGTCGGCCTCGGCCAACAGATCGACAGTGGCATCGATCGAGGCGGGCAGCGGCCGCGGGGACGTTTTGTTCATACGCTCAATCTATCCGGTCATTGCCGGGCTTGTCCCGCCTGCGGGCCGAAGCCTGTTTTTGCAGGCTGTTGCGACCACCCTTCGGCGGGCGAAGGCCCGGCAATCCACGTCTGCCTGGCATGTAAAGACGTAGATGCCCGGCACAAGGCCGGGCATGACGCTTGGTAAATGCGTAAAACTTCAGGCGATCGGCTTGCCGATGGCGTCCGCCGCGGCGCGGCGCGCCAGCACGCCGACCAGATGGGCGCGATATTCGGCGCTGCCATGGATATCGCTGTTCATCCCGTCGGCCGGAATGCTCATGCCTTCGAGCGATTTAGGCGAAAAGCGCTTCTTCAGCGCTTCCTCGAATGACGGCACGCGAAATACGCCTTTCGATCCGGCGCCAGTGACAGCAACGCGGATGTCGCTGCCACGCTTCGAAACAAAGACGCCGACCAGCGCGAAACGCGAAGCCTGGTTACGGAATTTCTGATAAGCCGCCTTTTTCGGAATCGGAAAACTCACCTTGGTAATGATTTCCGCGGGCTCCAATGTGGTCGAGAACATGCCAGTGAAAAAGTCGTCGGCTTTGATTCGGCGCTTGTTGGTGATGATGGTGGCGCCAAGCCCGAGGCAGGCGGCCGGATAATCGGCATTAGGATCGTTGTTGGCGATCGAGCCGCCGATCGTACCCATATGGCGGACCGCCGGATCGCCGATCATACCGGCGACCTTCGCCAGTACTGGAATCGCCTGTTGAACCACCGGCGAGGTATTGACTTCGTTGTGGCGAGTCATCGCGCCGATTGTGAGCGAGCGGCCGCTCAGCTCGATTCCCGACATGCCTTCGATCAGCGACATATCGATGATCTGCGGCGGGCCGGCGAGCCGCAATTTCATTGTCGGCAGCAGCGTCTGGCCGCCGGCCAAGAGCTTGGCGTCGGGATTCTTGGTGAGCAGCCCGGCCGCCTGCCGCACCGTCTGCGGCCGATGAAAGGTGAAAGCGTACATCGGTAGTCCTCCTTCATCTGCTTACCTCTCCCCGTGCGGGGAGAGGTACGTTTGTCTCTTCACGCCGCCAATTCTGTTAGGCAGCTCTGGGCATCCGATTTGCCTTTTGCAGCGCCGCCCATACCGCCTGCGGCGTCGCCGGCATCGCAAGCTCCTCCGTGCCAACCGCGTCGGTGATGGCATTGATCACGGCAGCAGGCGCGGCGATCGCGCCGGCTTCACCGCAGCCCTTAATGCCTAGCGGATTGGACGGACACTTCGTCACCGTGGTGTCCACCTTGAGCGCCGGCAGGTGATCGGCGCGCGGCATGCAATAGTCCATGAACGAGCCGGTAACGAGCTGCCCGTCCTTGTCGTAGACCGCCCCCTCGCACAAGGCCTGGCCGACGCCTTGCGCGATCCCGCCATGGACTTGGCCCTCGACGATCATCGGATTGATGATCACGCCGAAATCATCGACGGCGGTCCAAGCGACGATTTCCGTATTTCCGGTCTCCGGGTCGACTTCCACTTCGCAGATGTGGCAACCGGCCGGGAAAGTGAAGTTGGTCGGATCGTAGAAGGCGCCTTCCTTCAACCCGGGCTCGAGCTCCTGACCGGAAAACTTGTGCGCGATATAGGCATTGAGCGTGACGTCGCCCCACGCCGCCGATTTGTCGGTTCCGGCAACGCTGAATTTTCCGTCCTTGAATTCGATGTCGCCCTCGGCGGCTTCGAGCATATGAGCGGCGACTTTCTTGGCCTTGGCCTCGATCTTGTCGAGCGCCTTGGCGAGCGCTGACATGCCGACCGCACCGGAGCGCGAGCCGTAGGTGCCCATTCCGAATTGCACCTTGTCGGTATCGCCGTGCACAACTGAAATATCGTCGATCGGAATGCCGAGCCGTTCGGAGACAAGCTGCGCGAACGTAGTCTCGTGACCCTGGCCGTGGGCATGAGAGCCGGTCAGGATTTCAACGCTGCCGGTCGGATTGACGCGGACCTCGGCCGATTCCCACAAGCCGACACCGGCGCCGAGCGAGCCGACGGCCTGTGACGGCGCAATCCCGCAAGCTTCGATATAGGTCGAAAAGCCGATGCCGCGCAGCTTGCCGTCGCGGGCGGATTCGCGCTTGCGCCTGCCGAAGCCCTTACAATCGGCAAGCTCCATGGCCTTCTTCAGCGAGGCATTATAGTCGCCGGCGTCGTAGGCCATGATGACCGGCGTTTGATGCGGAAACTTTTTGACGAAGTTCTTGCGCCGCAGCTCGGCCGGATCCTGGCCCATTTCCCGCGCGCCGACTTCGACCAGACGCTCCACCACGAATGTCGCTTCCGGACGTCCGGCGCCGCGATAGGCGTCGACCGGCACCGTATTGGTATAGACCGCATCGACCTCGCAATAGATTTGCGGAATTTCGTATTGGCCGGACAGCAGTGTCGCGTACAGATAAGTCGGCACCGACGACGAGAAAGTGGACATATAGGCGCCGAGATTGGCGACGGTTTTGGCGCGCAGTCCTAAGATCCTGCCTTCGCCGTCGAACGCCATTTCGGCGTGCGTAACATGGTCGCGTCCATGCGCATCGGCGACGAACGCTTCCGACCGCTCGGCCACCCATTTCACCGGACGGTTGACGCGCTTTGACGCCCACAAGGCGACGACTTCCTCGGGATAGATAAAAATCTTCGAACCGAAGCCACCGCCGACGTCCGGTGCGATGACACGCAGCTTGTGCTCAGGTGCCATGCCGACAAAAGCGGCGATGACGAGCCGTGCGACGTGCGGATTTTGCGTCGTATTCCATAATGTAAAAGCGCCGGTACCGGCGTCGTAATCGCCGATCGCTGCCCGCGGCTCGATCGCATTCGGAACTAGGCGGTTGTTGATGATGTCGAGCCTGGTCACGTGCTTGGCCGCGCGGAACGCTGCGTCCACGGCGTTCGCGTCGCCGAGGTGCCACTGATAGATCGTGTTGTTCGGCGCGATGTCGTGAATGCGCGGCGCGCCCGACTTCTGCGCCGCCGCGGGATCGGCGACGGCTGGCAGTCCTGCGTAGTCGACGACGATTTTTTCGGTGGAGTCGCGCGCTTGCGCCAGCGTCTCCGCGACCACGACCGCGAGCGGATCGCCGACATGGCAGACCTTGCCATTCGCCAGCGCCGGATGCGGCGCCATTTTCATCGGCGATCCGTCTTTGGAGTGAATCATCCAGCCGCAGATGAGATTGCCGATCTTATCGGCGGCGAGTTCGGCGCCGGTAAGAACCGCGAGCACACCCGGCATCTTGGCGGCAGGCTTGACGTCGATCGACTTTATTGTGGCGTGGGCGTGCGGCGAACGAAGGAAATAAGCGTAAGCCTGGCCTGGCCGGTTGATATCGTCGGTGTAATGACCGGTCCCGGTGATGAAGCGGCGGTCTTCTTTGCGGCGCACCGCGGCGCCGATACCGGTCGCGCTCATGGTCTTCGCCCTCCCGGCAATCGCTGGCTTCGGATTGCCTACTCGGCGGCTTTGCTCGTTGCACCGCTCCCGCGCATGGCACGCGCGCCCGCGGCAATCGCCTTGACGATGTTGTGATAGCCGGTGCACCGGCAAATGTTGCCTTCAAGCTCCTCGCGGATGGTGCGGTCGTCGAGCTCGTTGCCTTTGCGACGGACGATGTCGACCGCGGTCATGATCATGCCGGGGGTGCAGAAACCGCATTGCAGCCCGTGGTTTTCACGGAAGGCCTCCTGCATCGGATGCAGCGGGCCATCCGCCGCGGCGAGCCCCTCGATCGTCAGCACATTGGCGCCCTCGAGCTGCAGCGCCAAAACCGTGCAGGATTTGATCGCCTTGCCATTGACGTGCACGACGCAGGCGCCGCATTGCGAGGTGTCGCAGCCGACATGTGTGCCGGTAAGCCGCAAATGTTCGCGTAGCAGCTGCACCAGCAACGTACGCGGATCGACATTGGCGGTGATGGGCTTGCCGTTCACCGTCATGGACACGGCTGCCGTCTCGCCTGCCATTGGGTCCCTCCTCGAAATTACGGCCAAAAACGTCATGATTTGCTAACCGAGCGCGGTCGCCGGCCGGGTTCGAGCGCGAATTCGAGCCGATTTTGGCGGTTTTTACGCCGCGAACGCCGTTTACTCTGAACCGCGAGACCGTTACCGGTCAAGCGGGTCCAAGGGCGTACCAGCTATCCCTCCTAGCCATCGAAACCGCGCATTACGGCACAAGTCGTCTCGCACCCCGCGGGCCGGTCGCTATACGGCTTTCGGGTTCACCGCGTTGGCGAAATTCGCGAAAAAATCATCGGCAATTTTTTTAGCGGCGCCATTGACCAGCCGCTGACCGAGCTGTGCCAGCTTGCCGCCGATCTGGGCATCGACATTGTAGGACAAAAGCGTCCCGCCATTTTTCGGCGCGAGCTTCACGGTGGCACCGCCCTTGGCAAAGCCGGCAACCCCGCCGTCGCCCTGCCCCGAAATCTTATAACCGTTGGGCGGATCGAGATCGGACAACGTGACCCTGCCTTTGAACTTTGCTTTGACCGGCCCGATCTTGACCGTAGCGACCGCTTGAAACTCGGTATCTGACGTTTTGTCGAGTTGCTCGCAGCCGGGAATGCACGCCTTCAGTGTCGCCGCATCGTTGAGTTTTTCCCAAACTGCTTGCGGCGGCACCGCCAGCTCGTATTCGCCATTCATGGTCATCGCCATTACAGGGACTCCTTGCGCGCGGGACTGCTTGGCTTCGTTGAACTATCCGCTTACCGCCTCGCGCGTCTGCTGAAAAGGGTGGTAGGAACATCCCCGCTGCGACCAGGATGGGGAGGACGCAAATGCCGGATATCAAAACCGACGACGGTTGCATCATTCATGTGGAAGTCGAGGGCCCGCAAAACGGCCCGGTGCTGATGCTGTCGAATTCGCTCGGCACCAATCTGCACATGTGGGACGACCAGATGCCGGCCTGGAGCCGTCATTTCCGCCTAGTGCGCTACGATCGGCGCGGTCATGGCCGCTCAAGCGTGCCGAAGGGACCCTATCCGATGCAGCGTCTCGGCCGCGATGTGCTTGCGGTGATCGATGCGCTCGGCGTCGCCAAGATCAATTGGTGCGGATTATCGATGGGCGGCATGGTCGGACAGTGGCTCGGCGCCAACGCCCCGGCGCGCGTCGATAAACTTGTACTGTCCAACACCTCGTCGTATTTCGCCGACAAAACGCTGTGGGAGGGCCGGCTTAAGACCGTCCGGGAAAAAGGGTTGGCGGCGATGGTCGATGCCAATATGGAGCGCTGGTTCACCAAGGAATTCCGCGGCCGCAATCCGCAAGCGATCGCGCGGATGCGCGAAATGTTCTTGGGCACTAAGTTGGAAGGCTATATCGGTTGTGGCGAAGGGATCCGTGACATGGATCATCGTCCACTGCTCGCCAAAATCACCGCACCAACGCTCGTGATCGCGGGCAAACATGATCCGGCAACGCCGCTCGAAGCCAACGAGTTCATCCGCCAGCACATTCCTGGCGCGGAAATTGCCGTCCTCGATGCCGCGCATATCGCCAATGTCGAGCAGCCGCAGATCTATGCCGATACGGTGCTGAAGTTTTTGCTGGGAAGATAACCGTCACCCTGAGGCGGCCGCGAAGCGGCCCTCGAAGGGTGACGACCCCGGCCGCTCATCCTTCGAGGCTCGCTTTGCTCGCACCTCAGGATGACGGGCCGGCGCCGTGGCGCCTATTAGCCTCCCCGCTGCTCGCGAAATTCGTGCGGCGTCGTGCCGGTCTGCTTACGGAAGAACCGCGCGAAGTGCGATGGATCCGCGAATGCCAGCTCTTTGGCAATGTCGTGGATCGGCTGGGTGGTGAACACGAGCTGACGTTTGGCTTCACTTAAAACGCGCTGGCGTATCAGATGACCGGCGGTCACGCCGGTGGCGCGTTTGACATGGTCGTTGAGGCGATCGACCGTCATGCCGAGCTTTTCGGCATAGAACGCCAATAACCGCTCGTCGCGGAAAAATTCGTCGAGCAGAGTGCGCAATTGCGCAACCGTCGTGTCCGCTGGGCGGAGCGTTACGCTGCCGCTGCGCGCGCGGCTCGCTGCA
This sequence comes from Xanthobacteraceae bacterium, assembly GCA_035703785.1. Classification (GTDB taxonomy): domain Bacteria; phylum Pseudomonadota; class Alphaproteobacteria; order Rhizobiales; family Xanthobacteraceae; genus BOG-931. The sequence goes on along the minus strand of DASSXN010000039.1, from coordinate 35,563 downwards.
AGCCGCGCCACCGCGACCGCGATCAGGATAAGAACGCCGCGCATCGCCAGGCGATAGCCTTCGCGCGCGAGGCTATACTCGTCGAATAATTCCGCAGCCAATACGGACAGGCGTCCGCGTTCGGTCTCGTCGTCAAGCGGAATTACCGGCTCCGCCGCCAGCGACCGCAGCCGGCTTAGGGCTTCGCCGGAACGGTCAGCGAGCGCACCGGCCGCATCCTCGGTAAAACTAATCACCCAGCCATCAGTAGCATTCGGCTCGAAGCGAAAGCCGTGCGCGATCGCGGCCGGAATGAGAATAGCCGCGGGTGCGGCGAACGCGAGCTTCGCCGCATCGAAGGTCATCTCGCCGCCGCCGCGCTCGATCAGCAGGATCTGAAACAGATTGCGATGGCGATGGGCGCGAATGGTCCAATCGTGCATCGCCGCGCGCGATGCAATCCGCTCAATGTGAATGAAATCGAACGCCTTATCGTCCGGTGGATCGCCGTAAAGATGGAACAGCGGCAGCGCCGCGGAGCGGTCCTCGCCAGTCATGCCCCAAGCATAAGCCGATCAGCCCCAAGGAGAAGCTTCATCGCAAACGGCTACGAGGATTTGCACAACTGAAAAAGATTTTGCGGGAAGCCGTTGGCAAAGCGCCGGAACTTTCTTCGATCGCATCGGCCCGGGCCACCGACGCGACCGGTTACGCTCAAACCTGCTTATAGCCGCGTTCGTGATATACCAGCGCCGGACCGCTTTGGCCCATTCGCACCGCTTCGACCGCTCCAAACACCACATTGTGCGAGGCCATCGCCTTGGTCTCGATGGTGCGGCAATCGAAGGCGACAACCGCGGACGCCAAAACCGGAGCACCGGTTTTTAACGTGATCCATTCGCCGGCGGAAAAGCGCTCGTGCCGGTGGACGCCACTTCGTCCGGCAAAGAGGTCGGCAAGCTTCTCTTCGGCCGCCCCCAATGTATTGACGCAGAAGACGCCGTTTTGGGCGAGCAACGGCGCGCTGTTGCTGCGCCGGTTGAGACAAACAAGCAGCATCGCCGGCTGATCGGAGACGGGACATACGGCGGTCGCGGTGAAACCGGTCTTCCCGGCTATTCCCGCGGTTGTGACGACGTGCACGGCGGCGCCGAGCCGGCTCATGGCCTCGCGGAATACGAGCGGCTCGACACTCGTAATCGGGCCCGGGCCGACGGCCGTAAAGGCCCCATCCATCGCGTCATCGGGGCGCTGGTCGATCCAACTCATGGGAGGCATTCTAACGCGGAGGACGGGTTACATGACAGAGGTCGGATGTCAGAGATCGGAGGTCAGGTTCAGATTCGGCGTATCTGACCTCCGTCATCCGTCTACTCCGCCGCCCTCGCCTTTTGCGGCGGCCCGGAATAGGCGACGTCATCCGGGTCGAGCCAAGCCGGATCGGTCCACCCGTTCTCGTCATATTCCGACATGCATTGATCGGCTAAGGCCGTCATCTGCTCGAGCGTACCGGAGGTCTGCGCATTCCACAGCGCCTGGATGCGAATGTCTTCATGGTTGCCGGCGTAGTTGCGCTCGTACAATTCGTGCCGGCCGCCGAATTCGGTTCCGATCGCATCCCATAACAGTTTCATCACCTTGATGCGGTCCTTGTATTCGATGCCATAGGAGCCGCGCACATAGCGGGCGAGATAGCGATCGATCGCCGGGTTTTTAAAATCCTTGGCCGAAGACGGCAGATAGATCAGCGACGCGGCGACGATCTTATCGACAATCTCCTTGACCCGGCCATACGCGTCGCCGGCGAAGACGCGATAGCTCGAGCCGGATTGCAAATTGGGCAGGACCGCGCCGTTCACCCACGGCGTCGGATTCATTGCCATGGCATCGGTCAGCGCCCAGAACAGATTCCGCCAGGCAATCACCTCGCCAAGCATGGCCTGATTGCCGCGAAATTCATCGGAGCCTGCCGCACGCAAGGCCTTGGCGAGAACGCCGACCAGAAAATCGAGCTTCACGGCGAGCCGCGTGCAGCCCTGGAACTGATAGCCGGCGAGAAATCCCGATTGCGGAAAAAATATCTTCAATCTTTCCAGATCGCGGTAAAGCAACACGTCTTCCCAGGGAATGAAGACGTTATCGAAAACGAAGATCGCGTCATTTTCATCGAAGCGCGACGACAATGGATAATCAAACGGCGTGCCCATCACGCTCGCCATCATCTCATAAGAAGTGCGGCACAGAAGCTTTACGCCCGGCGCGTTCATCGGCGCGATGAACATCACCGCAAGATCGGTGTCGTGCAGCGGCACCGCGGCATTCTGGCCAAGAAAATTATAGTGCGTGAGTGCCGACGACGTGGCGACCACCTTGGCGCCCGATACGGTGATGCCGGCGTCGGTATCCTTTTGTATCGTGATGAAAACGTCCTTGACCTGATCAACCGGCTTGGCGCGGTCGACGGGCGGGTTGACGATGGCGTGGTTCATGAACAGCACGTTATCTTGCGCCCGCCGATACCAGGCCTTGGCGTTGTCGGCGAACCTTCCGTAGAAATTGTAATTGGCGCCGAGCGTGTTCATCAGCGAGGCTTTGTAATCGGGCGAGCGCCCCATCCAGCCGTAGGACATGCGCGCCCAATGGGCGATAGCGTCGCGCTGTTTAATCAGCTCCTCGCGCGAACGCGCGGCGCGGAAGAATCTGTGGGTGAAACCGCCAGAGCCGGTGTCGGTCTCGCAAGTGAGCAGCTCCTTGGTCTTCTCGTCGTGGAGCGCGTCGTAAAGCCGCGCAATCGAACGCGCGGCGTTGCGAAAGGCCGGATGCGCGGTGACATCCGCGACGCGCTCGCCGTAAACGTAGACTTCGCGGCCGTCGCGCAAGCTCTCGAGATATTCGGCTCCGGTAAACGGCCGCCCCTTGGCGCCGATGGCGTCCTCGCTCTTGACCCGTGCCATAACGGCGTCTCCCTGATCTTGCCTCCAGGCCTAGCCCGGTACTGCCAAGCCGACAAGTGAACCGTTCCGGCCCTATTATCGCATATGTGGGGATAATCGATCCCCGCCGCCTCTTGACGGCGCGGCGCCGCGGCGTTGCTGCCCCAAGCGGCCGCTGTTAAGAATTCTGCGGGTTTGGCAAAGGCTTTTCGAGGCATGGACTATTTCGCCCAGCAGCTCATCAACGGCATCACGCTTGGTTCGATCTACGGCCTGATCGCGATCGGCTACACGATGGTCTTTGGCATCATCGGCATGGTCAACTTCGCCCACGGCGACGTGTTCATGGTGTCCGCCTTTATCGCGCTGATCGCACTCCTGATCCTCACCTCGTGGCTGGGCATTGTTTCGGTGGCGCTGGCGCTGTTCATCGTGCTCGTCGTGGCGATGCTGTTCACTTCGCTGGTCAATTGGGTGATCGAGCGCGTGGCCTACCGTCCGTTGCGCGGATCATTCCGGCTGGCGCCGCTGATCTCGGCGATCGGCATGTCGATCACGCTCTCGAATTTCGTGCAGGTGACTCAGGGACCGCGCAACAAATCCATTCCGCCACTGGTGCAGGGCGAATTCATTTTGTCGAACAGCAACGATTTTCCCGTCACGCTGTCCTACAAGCAGCTCATCATCTGGGGCATCACCGCCGTCCTGCTGCTGGCCTTTTGGTATCTGGTGGCGCGCACCCGGCTCGGGCGCGCGCAGCGCGCCTGCGAGCAGGACCAGAAAATGGCGGCTTTAGTCGGCGTCGATGTCGATCGCACGATCGCTGCGACTTTCGTCATCGCAGCTGCCTTGGCCGCGGTCGCCGGCACCATGTACCTGATGTACTACGGCGTCGTCACGTTTTCCGACGGTTTTGTGCCGGGCGTAAAAGCCTTCACCGCGGCGGTGCTTGGGGGTATCGGCTCGCTGCCGGGCGCAGTCGTAGGCGGTCTTCTCATCGGCCTTATTGAAACGCTGTGGTCGGCTTATTTCTCGATCGACTACAAGGATGTCGCCGCTTTCTCCGTGTTGGCGATCACTTTGATTTTCCTGCCGCAGGGGCTGTTGGGCCGGCCGGATGTCGAGAAGGTCTGAGATGGGGGGCATGCAGCTGGCAGGCGCAAATATCCGCACGCGCTTGGGTGAAGCGCTGCGCGATACCGGGCTGACTGCACTCATTGCGCTTTTATTGTTTCTGCCGCTGGTCGGTTTTCAAACCATCACCGACATCCGCGATGTACTAATCCTTACAACGCGGTGGCCGCTGTTGTTTACGTTGGTCGGCAGCATCGCCGGCGTGCGTTTCATTTATGTGATGGCGCTGGCGCCGCGGCTCGAGCGCGGGGCGCTACGCTTGCCGCAACGGGCTTCGGCGACCGCGGCCAGCATTCTGCGCAACTGGTTCATCCCTTTCGCCGTCGCTTTCGTGATCGTCTATCCGATGCTGGTGGTGCTCGCGGCCGGATTCGGCGGCGCGGTACGCTGGGTCGACAATTTCGGCATACAGATTCTGATCTATGTGATGCTCGGTTGGGGGCTCAATATCGTGGTCGGCCTCGCCGGGCTCCTCGACCTTGGCTATGTCGCTTTTTACGCGGTCGGCGCTTATTCCTATGCGCTCTTGGCAAAAGCCTTCGGCCTGTCATTCTGGATTCTGTTGCCGCTTGCGGGAACGCTGGCATCGTTCTGGGGAATCCTGCTCGGCTTCCCGGTGCTTCGGCTGCGCGGCGATTACCTCGCCATCGTCACGCTGGCCTTCGGCGAGATCATCCGTCTCATTCTGATCAATTGGGTGCCGGTGACCAACGGCTATGCCGGAATCGGGTCCATCCCTCGCCCGACTTTATTCGGCATTCCCTTCAATGCCGACGATAACGGCTTTGCCGCGGTATTCGGCCTCGAATTCTCGCCGCTCTATCGCGTTCTTTTTCTCTATTACGTGATCCTGGCGCTGGCACTGGTGACCTGCTTCTTCAACGTGCGGCTGCGCCGATTGCCGATCGGCCGTGCCTGGGAAGCCTTGCGCGAGGACGAGATCGCCTGCCGGTCGCTCGGCATCAACACCACCAATACCAAGCTGACTGCCTTTGCCATGGGTGCAATGTTCGCCGGCTTTGCCGGCTCATTCTTTGCTGCAAGGCAAGGTTTCATCTCGCCGGAATCCTTCACTTTCCTCGAATCCGCGACGATCCTCTCAATCGTGGTGCTCGGCGGCATGGGCAGCCAGATCGGAGTCGCCATCGCCGCGGTGGTCATGATCGGCGGTACCGAGATCATGCGCCAGCTTGGCTTTCTCAAGCAGATTTTCGGACCCACTTTCGACCCGACGCAGTACCGCATGTTGCTGTTCGGTCTGGCGATGGTCGCGATCATGCGCTGGCGGCCGCGTGGGTTGATCGCCACGCGCGCGCCCTCGGTGTTTCTTAAGAAGCGCCGGCATATCTCGGTCGATCTGGTCACGGAGGGACGCGGTTGACGACACGCGACGGCTCCACCGTGCTGCGGGTCGAGCATCTGACAATGCGTTTCGGCGGTCTCGTCGCCGTGGACGATCTCAGCTTCGAAGTACGGCGCGGCACGATCACCGCACTGATCGGGCCGAACGGCGCCGGCAAGACGACGGTCTTCAACTGCATTACCGGTTTCTACCGGCCGACCGAGGGCCGGCTTGCGCTTCACCGCGGCGATCCCGCGGTGTGGCAGGCGCTCGAAGCGCTGACCGACAGCGGCCGGCGCGGTGTGGCGCGGCCGCAGGGCGCTCTGTTTCTATTGGAGCGTATGCCGGACTTTCTCGTTGCGCAGCAGGCGCGGGTCGCGCGGACGTTTCAAAACATCCGGCTGTTCGCCGGAATGACGGTGCTGGAAAATTTGCTGGTCGCGCAGCACAACCCGCTGATGCTCGCGTCCGGCTATACGGTGCTCGGGCTCCTCGGTCTGCCGCCCTATGCCGCCGCCGAGCGCGCGGCGCTCGATAAAGCGCGGCACTGGCTCGATCGCTTCAGTCTCTTCGATCGGGCCGACGATCCGGCCGGCGAATTGCCCTACGGCGCGCAGCGGCGGCTCGAAATCGCCCGCGCCATGTGCACGGATCCGGTGCTGCTGTGCCTCGACGAGCCGGCGGCCGGACTAAATCCCCGCGAGAGCGCCGAACTCAACGAGCTCTTACTCATCATCCGCGACGAATGCGCCATATCGATGCTCTTGATCGAGCACGATATGTCCGTGGTGATGAACATTTCCGACCACGTCGTCGTGCTCGACTATGGCGTCAAGATCGCCGACGGCGCGCCCGAAGCGGTTCGCAATGATCCCAAAGTGATCGGCGCGTATCTTGGCGTCGGCGACGAAGAAGTGGCGCGCGTCGAAGCCGAGGTTGGGCTATGAGCGCACCGCTCCTCTCAGTGCGCGGAGTGACCGCCTATTACGGTCACGTCAAGGCGCTCAAGGGCGTGGACATCGACGTCAATGACGGTGAAATCGTCGCGCTGATCGGCGCCAATGGCGCCGGCAAATCCACATTGATGATGACGGTTTGCGGCAATCCACACGCACGCGACGGTCAGATCCTGTTCGCCGGTCGCGATATCACCCGCCTGCCGACCCACGAAATCGCCCGGCTCAAATTGGCGCAGGCGCCGGAAGGGCGCCGGATCTTCCCGCGCATGACGGTCCTGGAAAATCTACAGATGGGCGCGATGGTCGCCGAGCCGGCCGAGTTCGACCGCGATCTCGAACGCGTGGTTTCGCTGTTCCCGCGTCTGCGCCAGCGCCTGCACCAGCGCGGCGGTACGCTTTCGGGCGGCGAGCAGCAAATGCTGGCGATCGCCCGGGCGCTCATGAGCCGGCCGCGATTGCTTCTCTTGGACGAACCTTCACTCGGCCTGGCGCCGCTGATCGTCCGGCAGATTTTCGATGCAATCAAAACGCTCAATGCCGAGCACGGTCTCACCGTCTTTCTGGTCGAGCAGAACGCGTTCCATGCGCTCAAGCTCGCGCATCGCGGCTATGTTATGGTCAATGGTCTCGTCACGCTCTCTGGCACCGGCCGCGAACTGCTCGACCGGCCAGAGGTCAAAACGGCCTATCTCGAGGGCGGCCGCCAGCAGGTGGAATAACGGTGAGCTTGCTCAGCTTCATCCCCGGATTGTTGTACGAGGAAGATTCACTTGGCGTATTCCTTTTGGTCACGGTCATTCTTGGCGGCGGCGCAGCGACGCTGGCCGGACGCGCGGTGGCCTTGACCTGGCGTCCGTGGTGGCAAGTCGTCGTCTATATGCTGATGCTGGCCGCCGCGGTGCGGTTCATTCATTTCGCATTATTCGAAGGCACGCTGCGGTCCATCCATTATTATGCGGTCGACACCCTGGTCTGCATGGCATTCGGCTTTGCCGGATTTCAGGCCGCGCGCGCCCGCCGGATGATCGCCCAATATCCCTGGATCAACGAGCCGGATGGTCTGCTGCGCTGGCGCCGCAAGCCGCGTTGACATAACATTGCGGCAAGGTTGAAGCTGCCGACTGTCACTCGTTTAAGGGGAGTCAAAAATGAAGAAGATCGCCACGCTCGGAATCGCGCTGGGCTTCGCGTTCGCGCTCGCAGAAACCGCCAGCGCCCAGGTGAAATTCGGGGTCGGCGGCCCGATCACCGGTCCGAACGCCGCGACCGGCGCGCAAATGAAAAATGGCGTCGAACAGGCGGCCGCCGACATCAATGCCGCCGGTGGCATTCTTGGCAATAAACTGACCGTCGAGTTCGGGGATGATGTCTCCGATCCGAAACAGGGCGTTTCGGTCGCCAACAATTTTGCCGCCGACGGAGTCAAGTTCGTTATCGGCCACTACAATTCCGGCGTGACCATCCCCGCTTCGGAAATCTATCAGGAAAACGGCATCCTTGAGATCACGCCGGCATCGACCAATCCGACGGTCACCGAGCGCAATATGTGGAACATCTTCCGCACCTGCGGCCGCGATGACCAACAAGGCAAAGTGGCCGGCGGTTATATTCTCGCGCATTTCAAAGGCAAAAAGATCGCCTTCGTGCATGACAAGACGACCTACGGCAAAGGACTCGTCGATGAAACGCTAAAAACGATCCAAGCCGGCGGCATGAAGCAGGTGCTGTACGAAGGGGTCAATACCGGCGACAAGGACTATTCGGCGCTGATCTCCAAGATCAAGCAAGCCGGCCCCGATCTCGTTTATTTCGGCGGGCTCTACACTGAGGGCGGCCTGATCGTCCGGCAAATGCGCGACCAAGGCGTCAAGGCGCCGCTGATGGGCGGCGACGGTATCACGTCGGACGAATTCGCAACCGTCGGCGGACCCGGCGTCGAGGGAACGCTGATGACCTATGGTCCGGACCCGCGCAACCGGCCGGAAGCCAAGGCAGCCGTCGCGGAATTCCGCAAGAAGGGCTTCGAGCCGGAGGCTTACACGCTGTACAGCTATGCCGGCGCGCAGATCATCAAGCAGGCGGCGGAAGCGGCGAAATCGATCGACCCGAAGAAAGTCGCCGAGCAGATGCATTCGGGCATGCATTTCTCCACCGTTCTCGGCGACATGGCCTATGACAAGAAAGGCGACATCACCAAACTCGATTACGTGATGTACATCTGGAAAAAGGATCCGAGCGGCAAAATCAACTACGTTGAGTGTCCCGCTTCGGGATGCAGCATGTAGGCTCCACTTCGCTGGATAGAAGAAAAAGCCCGCCTCCAGGCGGGCTTTTTTGCGAATTTGCGAAGAAGGCCCATATTGCAAATCGCCTAACCGATTTTGCCCAGCACCGGGAAAGTGTCCAACAGCCAGTAGCTCACCTCGCTGATCGCGCCGGTGAGAAAGGCAACACCGGTGAGCACCAGCAAGCCCCCCATTGCTTTTTCGACTAAGCCGAGATGTGCCCGAAATCGGGCGAGGAAGGCGGCAAACGGTTCCGCCGCCAGTGCCGCAATGACGAACGGAATGCCGAGCCCGAGGGAGTAGACCGCGAGTAGACCGACACCTTTCAGCACTGTCGCTTCGGCCGCCGCCAGAGCGAGAACGGCGGCGAGTATCGGGCCGATGCAAGGTGTCCACCCGAAAGCAAAGGCAAGCCCCATAAAGTAAGCGCCCCACATACCGACCGGCTTCGCGAATGCAACGCGCTTCTCCCGCTTCAACCAGGCGATCGGCGTCACGCCAAGAAAGTGCAAACCCATCGCCATGATGGCGAGACCGGCGACTACAGCGAGCTGGCCGGAATAGACGCGCAACAACGCCCCGATCGCACTGGCGCTGGCGCCGAGCGCGACAAAGACGGTGGCGAAGCCAAGCACGAATAGCACCGCGGCAGCGAGCGCCTCCCGCCGCACCCGCGGCTCGGATTCCGTATCGGCGAAGCGCTCCAGCGACGCGCCGGTCAGATACACAAGGTACGGCGGCACCAGCGGCAGGACACAGGGCGATAAAAAACTCAGCATGCCCGCAACCAGCGCAGCGAGGATTGTCACATTCGGCAAAGCCGCACTCCTAAAGCTACCGGCCACACATGCCCGGCACCCCCTCGCCGCGCAAGCGCGGCTTGCCCTACCCGCGAAGTTGTGACTTCGGCACACAAATTGCTCAATTGCAGTTTACATTAAATGATCTAAACGATTGACCTGCGCCTTAAAATCCACTCCGCTTCATCCGATTTGTGAGGATTGGGCTTTGCGCAATCTGATCACCGACGTCGCCGGGCTTAAGGTCGGTCACGCCGAGGACTCGGACCTCGGCTCCGGCACGACCGTGGTCGTTTTCGACGAACCGGTCGTCGCTTCAGTGGATGTGCGCGGCGGTGGTCCAGGCACGCGCGAAATCGAACTTCTCAACCCGGCGCAGACCGTTCCCGGCATCGACGCCATCGTGGTGTCCGGCGGCTCGGCTTTTGGGCTCGATGCCGCATCGGGGGTGCAGGCGTGGTTGCGCGAACAGGGCCGCGGCTTCGCCATCGGTCCGGCGCGCGTTCCCATCGTACCAGGCGCCGTACTGTTTGATCTGTTGAGCGGCGGCAACAAGAATTGGGGACGATTTCCGCCCTATCGCGAGTTTGGCTATGCCGCCGCGGCCAGTGCCGCGCTCGATTTTGCGCTTGGCAGTTTTGGCGCCGGAAGCGGCGCGACGACAGTGAACTACAAAGGCGGGCTCGGCTCGGCGTCCGCACAGACGGCGGACGGCATAACGATCGGCGCTCTCGCTGCCGTCAATGCCGTCGGCAGCGTGGTGATCGGCGGCGGGCCGTGGTTCTGGGCGGCGCCATTTGAAGTTGACGGCGAATTCGGCGGCCGTGGGTTGCCGCCGCGCGTTTCGCCGCAAATGCTTGAACCCGTCATAAAAGGCGTGCCCGGCGCGAATACGACGCTGGTCGTGGTGGCGACCGACGCGATTTTGACCAAGGCGCAGGCCAATCGCCTTGCGGTTATGGCGCAGACCGGCATGTCGCGAGCGATCTATCCGGTGCACAGCCCGCTTGACGGCGACACCCTGTTCGCGGCTGCGACGGGACGGCGGCCGCTGGCCGACCCGGTATTTGCTCTGACACAGCTTGGAACGCTTGCCGCCAATGTGGTGACACGCGCGATCGCTCGTGGCGTTTTTGCGGCAGAAGCTCTCCCGGGCGACCCGCTGCCAAGCTGGAAAGATAAATTCGGCCGTTGACCGACAAAGTAAGCAGGCAAAAACAGCGAATTACCCGTTTATCCGTCGTGGAAACCACAAAGGCTATCTTTCAACCATTCGCTTGCGGTTTTCATTGACTTGACGGCCAATTGCGCCTTCACTTTAAGCAAGCTTGACAAGAACACAGCGGAGGGCGCGATGCGCGTCGTGGTGATTGTCTTTGCGGCTTTGATGACATTGGGACTTGCAGCGTTCGGCGTCGTCGCGGCGCAACGCGCTGCCGGACCCGACTCACTTATCGCACTCGCCGTCCACGTGATCTCGCCCGGACAAAGCAACAGCACGGCGACGCCGCCCAGCCAACCTGTTGCCGCCCAAGCGGCCCGGCCAACCACACCGGTGGTTCAGGTTGCGCAAACAACTGCCGCTGCTCAGCCGAATGGGCCCGCGCCAACCTCGCTTGCTCAGAACGCCACGGCAGCGCCAGGACCGGCAGCGCCGGCGCCGGCGCCAGCGCCGACCCCTCCAGCCGCCAAAGCCATTCCAGCTTGCGATAATCCCAACGCCATCGGTCTCTCGCGCGTCGTCGAAATCGACACAACCGGTGGCCCCGCATTCGGAACCGAGCACTTCAAGCAATACGATTTTCTGCGCGACAAAGAGGTCGTGCTGACCTTCGACGACGGCCCTTGGCCCGAGAACACGCCGATGGTGCTCAAGGCACTCAAGGACAATTGCATCAAGGCGACGTTCTTTGAGATCGGCGAACACGCCACCTGGCGACCCGATATATCCCGCGAAGTCGCCGCGGCCGGAATGACCGTCGGCAATCACACTTGGTCGCACAAAGATCTCGCCAAGAATCCCTATGCCAAAGACATCGAACTCGCCAAGCAAGAAATCGAGATGGGCGTGAGCGCGGTGCACACGGCAGTCGGGGGACCGACTGCACCGTTCTTCCGCTTTCCCGATCTGCAGCAGCCGCCTGAATTGATGACTTATTTGGGCACGCGCAACATCGCCATCTTCTCGACCGACATCGATACGTTCGATTTCAAGCTGCGCAAACCGGATGACGTCATCAAGTCGGCGATGACAAAGCTCGCCAAAAACGGCAAGGGCATCCTGCTGATGCACGATTTCCAGCACAACACGGCGGAGGCACTGCCCGAACTTCTGCGTCAGCTCAAGGCCGGCGGCTATAAGATCGTGCACATGGTGCCGAAGGATTCAGTCACCACGCTGCCGAAATATGACGACATGGTCAGGGCGCAGGACAAATACTCGGCCAGCAACAATACGCGTCCGCAATCGAGCGTCGTCAAAACGATCAACGAGTAAAGCGCTCCGCGCTGTAGGGCGCGGGATCGCAGAACGACGTTGTGTCCGTCATCATCTCGGCGATGAGCCGGCCCGTGGCCGGACCAAGCGTCAAGCCCCAATGACCGTGGCCGTAGGCGAGCCATAGGCCGCGCTGTCTTGGTGCGCGCCCGATGACCGGGCGCGAGTCGGCAAAGCAGGGACGCGCGCCCATCCATGGCTGCGCCTCGACCGGCTCACCAAGCACAAACAAGTTCCGCGCCGCCGGCAGCAAGCGATCGAATTGTACCGGCGTCGGCGGCGCATCGCGCTGGGCAAATTCCGCGCCGGTGGTGATGCGGATGCCTTGCTCCATCGGCGTAATGCAATAGCCGTTTTCCGCATCGAGCACCGGCCGGCTCAGCGCGGCATTGCCGCTGGGCCGGAAGTGACGGTGATAGCCGCGTTTGACCGCGAGCGGCAGCTTGACGCCAAGCGGATCGAGCAGGTCCGGCGCCCATGGCCCCAGCGCCACGACGGCATCGCCGGCGTCGACCGGACCGGCAGTCGTATCCACTCTCCAGCGCGCATCGACCCGACGCAGTGACCGGGCGTCGCCGGAGAAGCTGAGCCCGCCAAGTGCGGTAAAGCGCGCGGCATAAGCGCGCGTCACCGCCAGCGGGTTACTCACACTGACAGCCCCGGTCCAGTGCACGGCGTGGCGGAACACCGGCGCAAGCGAGGGTTCGAGTGCGCGCGCTCCGTCAAGGTCGAGCGTCACGTTGGCGATGCCGAAATCCTTGGCCAGCTGGAGCTCTCGCTGCTGCGCCGCAAATCCGCGCTCGCTCCGATAGAGCTTGAGCCAGCCCGTGCGGCGAAAATATCGCTCCGCGCCGGCTTCGGTGCTCAGCGCTTCGTGCTCGGCGACCGCGCGTGCCATGAACGGACGCATCAGCCGAGCCGTTTCAATGAGCCGGGAGGGCTGTGAAGCCGCATAGAATGCCGCCAGCCAAGGCGCGATCTTCGGCAGAAACGACAAATGATAGTTGGCCTGGGGCGAGCGTTTGAGCACGACCCGCAGGCGTTCCCCCCAATCCGACGGAAATGCCGGGGGAAAGATAGTATTGCCCTCGATCACACCGGCATTGCCATACGAGGTCCCCTCCCCGGCCCCGCCGCGGTCGATCAGCGCAACCGCCACACCGCGCTTGGCGAGATGAACGGCAATCGAGGTGCCGACGATCCCGGCCCCAAGGACAATGACATCGGTGCGCGCCACGGAACCTCCGCTGCTTTCAGAAAACCTTGCCGCAGCCCCGGTCGAGCCGGCAAGGGTCGCAAATGGCGGTCTGCCAAGCACCCGACGCGTTGCTCGGCCGGGAATGGCGTGTTACGCGAACGCATAAGCTTGGGAGAATCCCATGCCCCGTGCGCTCGTCATCGCGCCGTCGATCCTGGCCGCCGATTTCGCAAAACTCGGCGAGGAAGTGCGCGCGGTCGACGCGGCCGGCGCCGATTGGATCCATGTCGATGTCATGGACGGCCATTTTGTCCCCAACATTTCCATCGGACCGGACATCGTTCGCGCGATCCGTCCGCACACCAAAAAGACGCTCGACGTCCATCTGATGATCGCGCCGTGCGATCCTTACCTCGAAGCCTTCGCCAAGGCCGGGGCTGACATCATTACGGTGCACGTCGAGGCCGGGCCGCATATTCACCGTTCCCTCCAAGCAATCCGCGCGCTCGGCAAAAAGGTCGGCGTCACCATGAATCCGGGTACGCCCGAAACTTCAATTGAGCACGTCATCGATCTCGTCGATCTTATTCTGGTGATGTCGGTCAATCCCGGCTTCGGCGGCCAGAAATTCATTCCCGACGCGCTTGGCAAGCTCCGCAACGTGCGCGCGCTCGTCGGCGCGCGGCCAATCGACATCGAGATCGACGGTGGGATTACCGCTGAAATCGCGCCCGAGGCGGCGCGGGCCGGCGCCAATGTTTTCGTCGCCGGCTCAGCGGTGTTCAAGGACCGCACTCCGGAATCCTATCGCGCCAACATTGCCGCGATTCGCAACGCGGCGGCGCTGATCCGTGGTGAGGCCGCGTGACCATCCCGCGCTACACGCGGCCGCAGATGGCGGCGATCTGGTCGCCGGAGACGCGATTTCGCATCTGGTTCGAGATCGAAGCCCACGCCGCCGACGCCATGGCCGAGCTCGGCTTGATCCCGGAAGAGGCCGCAAAAATCATCTGGGAAAAGGGCAAAACGGCCAAATTCGATATCGCGCGCATCGACGCGATCGAACGCGAGGTTAAGCACGACGTCGTTGCTTTTCTCACTCACCTTGCCGAGATCGTGGGGCCGCAAGCGCGCTTCGTCCACCAGGGCATGACTTCCTCCGATGTCCTGGATACGTGCTTTAACGTTCAACTGGTACGCGCGGCCGATCTGCTCATCGCGGACGTCGATACACTTCTGGCCGGGCTCGAACGGCGCGCGCGGGAATACAAATTCACGCCGACCATCGGCCGCTCGCATGGCATTCACGCCGAGCCAACCACGTTCGGGCTCAAGCTCGCGTTTGCTTTCGCCGAGTTCACCCGCGCACGCAAACGTCTGGAATCGGCGCGCACGGAGGTGGCGACCGCCGCGATTTCCGGCGCGGTCGGCACATTCGCGCAGGTCGATCCGCGGGTTGAAACCTATGTGGCGAAAAAAATGGGCCTCGCGGTCGAACCGATTTCAACGCAGATCATTCCGCGCGACCGACATGCGATGTATTTTGCGACGCTCGCGGTGGTTGCCGCCTCCTGCGAACGACTGGCAACCGAAATCCGTCACTTGCAGCGTACCGAGGTTCTGGAAGCCGAGGAATTTTTCTCCGAAGGCCAAAAGGGTTCCTCGGCCATGCCACACAAGCGCAATCCGGTTTTGTCGGAGAACGTGGTCGGCCTTGCACGCATGGTGCGCGCCTATGTGGTGCCGGCTCTGGAAAACGTCACGTTGTGGCACGAGCGCGACATTTCGCATTCGTCGGTGGAGCGCATGATCGGACCGGACGCCACCGTCACGCTCGATTTCATGCTCGCGCGGCTCGCCGGCATCGTCGACAAGCTCATTGTGTATCCCGAAAACATGCAAAAGAATCTCGACCGACTGGGCGGGCTTGTCCACTCGCAGCGCGTGCTGCTGGCGCTCACACAAAAGGGCGTGACCCGGGAAGACGCGTATCGCCTGGTGCAGCGCAACGCCATGAAAGCGTGGGCCGGCGAAGGCGATCTGCTCTCGCTCCTCAAAGCTGACAAAGACGTGCGCAAGCATCTCAGTGAAACCGAGCTCGCCGATAAATTCGATCTCAATTTCCACTTCGCGCATGTCGACACCATTTTCCACCGTGTCTTCGGCCGGGCCTGAACGGGAGCCGATGGGGACACGTCCGACGATCCTGGTGTTTGATTCGGGCCTGGGCGGCCTCACCGTTTATCGCGAGATTGCCACCGTGCGTCCCGACGCCGATATGATTTATCTTGCGGATGACGCGGCATTTCCGTACGGCGCGCTGGCGGAACCAGCTCTGATTGCACGGCTCGTTGCGCTTCTCGGCAAAGCGATCGCGATCCACAAGCCTGATCTCGTCGTGATCGCCTGTAACACCGCCTCGACCATCGCGCTGCCAGAGCTGCGCAAAAAGTTCGCCGTTCCCTTCGTCGGCACGGTGCCTGCGATCAAGCCTGCCTGCGCCGCCTCGCGGACGCGGCGCGTTGCGGTGCTCGGTACTGAAGCGACGGTGAAACGCGAATATACGCGCGCGCTCATTCGCGACCATGGCCAGGGCTGCGATGTCGATCTGGTAGGCGCCAAACGACTTGCCGCTTACGCGGAAGCGGAACTCCGCGGCCAGCCGGTTAGCGACGCAACATTGCTGGCGGAGATCGGCCCCTGCTTTCGCGACGACGGCAACCGCACGGACACGGTGGTGCTTGCCTGCACGCACTATCCGTTGTTGATCGCGCGTCTGGAGCAGATTGCGCCGTGGCCGGTCAACTTTATTGATCCCGCGCCGGCGATCGCGCGCCGGGTGGCGAATCTTCTCGAGAGCGTGGCCGTCATTGCGGCAAAGGGTACGACGCACGCGATCTTTACTTCGGGCACGGCGCCGGCGGCGATTCTCGCGCGCTTTGGCATGCGAGCGGATCAGCGGGTTTACTCGATCACGCCTTAGGCCAAGTCGGTTTGACAGGCTGCGGCTTTCGCCTTAGAAACCCGGCACTTCGCGGGCCCGACGGGCCCGCGCGGTGTTTCGCGACCCGCGGTTTGGGCCGGCGCTTCGGCCTCAAACCTGTCGGTTCCGGGCATAGGCCCGAAACAGAGGAGGGCGCGATCCTCAGCACGCGGCGCGACTCCGGAGGACGAACGTCTCTTTGGAGAAGATCGCGCCGGGATTAATACGAACAGCGAGGACGCGATGACCAAGCGCCACGAGGCGAAGTACAAGATCGACCGGCGGATGGGCCAAAATATCTGGGGCCGGCCGAAGTCACCAATCAACAAACGCGAATACGGGCCCGGCCAGCACGGTCAGCGCCGCAAAGGCAAGCTGTCCGACTACGGCGTGCAATTGCGCGCCAAGCAGAAGCTGAAGGGCTATTACGCCAATATGTCGGAACGGCACTTTCGCGGCATCTATGACGAGGCGCGGCGATTGAAGGGCGATACCGGTGCGCACATGATCGGGCTTCTGGAGCGCCGGCTCGATACTGTTATCTATCGCGCGAAATTCGTTCCCACCGTTTTTGCCGCCCGGCAGTTCATCAGCCACGGCCACATCAGGGTGAACGGAAAGCGTGTCACCATTGCAAGCTTCCGCGTCAAAGTCGGTGACGTCATAGAGGTCAAGGAAAAATCAAAGCAGCTTGCGCTCGTGGTGGAGGCGAACGCGCTGGCCGAGCGCGACGTGCCTGACTACATCGACGTCGATCACTCGAAGATGACCGCAAAACTCAGCCGCATCCCGGCATTCGGCGAGGTTCCCTATCCGGTCATGATGGAGCCGCACCTCGTCGTGGAATATTATTCGCGGTAACGCGCGCCGCGGAACGATCGCACGCGGATTCGCCTTCTTCGCCGAATCGCCTTCAGCGAGTCGCGCGGTACTTATCCCCAGGCTCTTGCCGGTCGATATGCCGGTAATTGCGAGCGAATCACGCGTTCGCACGCCGAACTTTTCCAGTCATGCTTGAAAAGCTGCCTATTTTAGCTACGCTGATGGCGCAAATTGTCGCAACTTCGCGTGCGTAGCAGTGCGTAACGGCTGGGGCTTCCTAACGAATTTCAAGGGAGAACGCACATGGACGCGTTACAACGAATCAAGGGGTGGATCGGGTCGCTGACCGAAATTGGGCTGATGCTGCTGGCGCTGGCGATCGTCGCAGCGCTTCTGGTCGGCGCCAACTTGCCGTTCTTTGGCAATGTCACCAACAACATCATGGCGTTGGTGAAGGGTTTGGGCGACGCCGGACTCGTGGGACTGATCACGCTTGGCGTGATTCTTTGGCTGTTTTCGGGACGGAAAGTGGCCTGAATCAGCGTCCGGACTACACGGCAACGCGAGAAATCCGCACGGCGTTCGGGTGGAGGGGTCCTCCACTCGACGCCGCAGAAGCATGATCGCGGGCTAGACCGGTTCTGATCTGATCAGCAGCCGTTCTATGAGGGCGTGCTATGCTGGATTATCTGCAGAAGGCCAAACAATATCTTTGGGTCTTTGTCGAAATCGGCTTTCTGACGGTCGTCTCCGTCGTTTTGATTTATTTGATCCTCGGGCCGGATTCGTCCGGCGTATTCGTCTCTGGGGTCGCCAACAACGTCTTGAAATTTGCCGCGGACATTCCCGCGCAAAGCCTAGTCGGGCTAGCGCTGGTGCTGGCGCTGATCGTTCTGCTCTTCAATCGAATGCGCTAACCGCGGCTGAACCGGCGTCCCACTTTTCGGGATCATGCCTTAAGCGGCCGTATTCTCCTTCACCGGAATGCCTTTGTCCTTCAGCAAGGATTGCAGCTCGCCCGCCTGGAACATTTCACGCACGATGTCGCAGCCGCCGACAAACTCACCCTTCACGTAAAGTTGCGGGATGGTCGGCCAATTCGAATAGGATTTGATGCCGCTGCGCAGCTCCTCGTTCTCGAGCACGTTGAGGCCCTTATAGGGGACGCCCAGGTAGTCGAGAATCTGGACGAGCTGTCCCGAAAAGCCGCACATAGGAAATTGCGGCGTGCCCTTCATGAACAGCACGATATCGTTGGCCTTGACCTCGTTACTAATGAACTGCTCGATACCCATTGCGTTTGTCCTTCCTGGCGGCGCGCGGCACTCGCCAGCGCCGGAATCCATTTGCCATATATGTAGCCGAATTGGCGCGCAAAGCCCACCCACTGGCTCATGGCGGTACTGCACCAACTGGGGGAAGCCCGCGATCGCGCTCCAATCACGTTCCCGTCACCTTAACGATCGGAATAGGGCCGACGGAGTATTACCGATCCGGCGTGCCCGTTTGCAGCGCGAGCGCGTGCAGTTTGCCGCCCATTTCCGCCTTCAGCGCTTCATAGACGATCTGGTGCTGCTGGACGCGCGACTTACCGCGGAATGATTCGGCGATGACCGTCGCGGCGTAATGGTCGCCATCCCCGGCGAGATCCCGAATCGTTACCTCCGCATCCGGTATCCGCGCACGGATTAATCGCTCGATGTCGCTCGCAGCCATAGGCATGCACGCTGCCTCATTGGACCAAGTCGCCACCCAACGTCCACCTCAACTAGCAGAACGAACATCGCCGGCAAAGAGAGGTTGCGGCAAGAAAGCCCCTCGCCTGCTGGACGTCCCGTGCAATGGCAGGCATCCTTGAAGGGCCGGAATATGCCAGGGAGGGTTTTAATGTTCAGATCTTCACTGGTTGCGGGGTGTTTCATAGCGCTAACGCTCGCTGCAGCGCCAGCGCAACAGCCGACACAAGCACAGCGTGACGCAGTGCGAGCCGCCTGCCGTTTAGATTTCATGGCCAATTGCGCAAGCGTGCAACCCGGCGGCAAGGAGGCCCTGGAATGTCTCCTGCGCAATGAACCTAAATTGTCGCCGCCCTGCCGCAGCGCGGTCAGCGCGATCGCTACTCCAGCTTCCAGCCCTGCGCTCGCTCCAACAGCGGCTGCTCCCGCTGAGCCGAGCGGCGCTTCGGCGCCTGCGCAGTCATCGATGCCGGCCACAGCTGTGCCGCCATCAACAAAGACCTCACACCCGGCGACTGCTCCAGCCCGAAAAACCCCGGGTACAATGCGCACGACGACGGCACCGGCCGCACCGACCGCATCGGCCAGCGGATCGGCGTCAGGACCAGCCGCTGCGCCGGCAGTGCCGCCGCTTGGGCCGATACGCCCGATGCTGCCGCGACGAGTGCTTATGATCCTCGCGCAATGCCGTCCCGATCAGCAAAGATTGTGCGCGGGAGTGCATGCAGGCGGCGGCAAAATCCTGTCTTGCCTCGCCGCGAATGCGCAGCAACTGTCGCCGAACTGCTACGAGGCGCTAGCGCGGGTGAGTGAATAGGGTTTTCGATTACTGGACGCCCGCCATATAAGCCGGCAGCCAGGCCTCAAAGCGGCGCTTAAGATCGTCAACCCGCAGCGGCCGTTCGCCGGCAATGGCGATAAGCGTACCGCCGGTGGCGCCGAGCGGAACGAGCGGCACGCCGGCCGCCTTCGCCCGCTCGACCACCGGCTGCGACTGTTTGGTCGTGATCACGTAGCGAGCCTGATCTTCGCCGAACCAGAATGCGTGGGCGAGAATGTTAGGTAGGGGCTCTAATACCGCGCCGATTCCCGACGCGATCGCCATCTCGGCCAGGGCGACGAGGAGACCGCCGTCGGAAACATCGTGCGCCGCCGTAATCAATCCATCTCGTATCAAGCCACGCACGAGGTCGCCATAGCGCCGCTCAGCGGCGAGGTCCACCGGCGGCGGAGCACCCTCCTCCCGGCCGCACACGTCGCGCAAATACACCGATCGCCCAAGCCAGCCGCAAGTCTCGCCGATCAGAAAGATCGCCTCATCCTCGCTCTTGAAGGCGATCGTCATCGATTTGCTAAATTGATCGAGCAGACCAACGCCGCCGATCGTCGGTGTTGGCAGAATGGCGCGCCCGTTGGTCTCGTTATAGAGCGAGACATTGCCGGAGACGACGGGGAAGTCGAGCGCACGGCAGGCTTCGCCGATGCCGCGCACGCAATCGACGAACTGCCCCATGATCTCAGGCCGCTCGGGATTGCCGAAATTGAGATTGTCGGTAAGCGCCAGCGGCTGCGCGCCGACTGCGCTGAGATTGCGCCACGCTTCGGCGACCGCCTGCTTGCCGCCTTCGAACGGATCGGCTTCGCAATAGCGGGGGGTCACGTCAGCGGTAAGCGCCAGCGCCTTGGGACCGTCATTGATCCGGATAACCGCAGCATCGCCGCCCGGCCGCTGCACGGTATTGCCTAAAATGACGTGATCGTATTGCTCCCATACCCACCGTTTGCTGCATAAATCTGGCGAGCCGAGCAGTGTTTCGAGTACATCAGCGACGGCAACGGGCGGCTTTATGGAGCCGGCGTCGAGTTCGCGCTCGTTGCGGCGTTCGGCAAAAGGCCGCCGATAGACCGGCGCCTCGTCCCCAAGCTCCTTGATTGGGAGGTCGGCGACCACCGCACCGCCGTGGCGCACGACAAAGCGCTTGGTCGGCGTTGTCTCCCCGACCACGGCAAAATCGAGACCCCATTTTCGGAAGATCGCCTCGGCCTCCTTTTCCTTGTCCGGCTTGAGCACCATGAGCATGCGCTCCTGGCTCTCCGACAGCATCATTTCGTAGGCGCTCATGCCGGTTTCGCGGCATGGTACCTTGTCGAGATCGAGCGCGACGCCGAGATCGCCTTTGGCGCCCATCTCGACCGCCGAGCAGGTCAGGCCCGCCGCGCCCATGTCCTGAATGGCGATCACGCAGCCCTTGGCCATGATTTCGAGGCAGGCTTCGAGCAAGAGCTTTTCCGAGAACGGATCGCCGACCTGAACCGTCGGCCGTTTTTCCTCGGCATCGGCGCCAAATTCGGCGGATGCCATAGTGGCGCCGTGAATGCCATCACGGCCGGTCTTGGAGCCGAGATAGACGATCGGCATGCCGACGCCGGTTGCCTTGGCGTAGAAAATCTTGTCGGTCTCGGCGAGACCGACCGCCATGGCGTTGACCAGGCAATTGCCGTCATAGCGCCGATCGAAGCGCACTTCGCCGCCGACCGTCGGCACGCCGAACGAATTGCCATAGCCGCCGATGCCGGCGACGACGCCGCCAACCAACGCACGCGTCTTTGGATGTTTGGGATCGCCGAACGACAGCGCATTGAGGCAGGCGATCGGCCGCGCCCCCATCGTGAAGACGTCGCGCAGAATGCCGCCGACGCCGGTCGCGGCGCCCTGGTACGGCTCGATATAGCTTGGATGGTTATGGCTCTCCATCTTGAACACGACAGCAAGCCCGTCGCCGATATCGATGACGCCGGCGTTCTCGCCAGGTCCCTGGATCACCCATGGCGCCTTGGTCGGCAGCGTGCGCAGATGAATTTTCGACGATTTGTACGAGCAGTGCTCGTTCCACATCGCGGAGAAAATTCCGAGCTCGGTGAAGCTTGGCGCACGGCCTAGAAGCTTCAGAATGCGCTCGTATTCCTCCGGCTTGAGCCCATGCTCGGCAACCAGTTCGGGGGAGATGGCTGGCTCGTTGGAGATCACAGCGGTGTCGAATTGGGCGAGCGTGTCACGCCGCCACCTTGAAATGATCGACCAGCCCCGCGAACAGACCACGGCCGTCGGTCCGGCCCATTGAGGCTTCCACGTGATTTTCCGGATGCGGCATCATTCCAAGCACATTGCCGCGCGCATTGATGATACCGGCGATGCCGTTCATCGCGCCGTTGTGATTCCAGTTCGGATCGATTATGCCGTCGGGCGACGAATAGCGGAATAGCACCCTGCCTTCGCCCTCGAGCCGCGCAATGGTCTCCCCGTCGGCGATGTAGTTGCCTTCGCCGTGCGCCACCGGGACCCGGATCACCTGCCCGGCATTATAGCCGCGGGTGAACGGCGTGTCGGAGCGTTCGACCCGCAAATAGACGTCGCGGCAGATGAAGCGTAGCTGGGCATTGCGCATCAATACGCCCGGCAACAATCCCGCCTCGCAGGCGATCTGGAAGCCGTTGCATATCGCCAGCACAAGTCCGCCTTTGGCGGCGAAATCGCGCACCGCATCCATAATCGGCGCGCGGGCGGCGATCGCGCCGCAGCGCAGGTAGTCGCCGTAGGAGAAGCCGCCGGGAAGGACCACGAGATCGGTGCCCAGCGGCAGCGACGCGTCGGCGTGCCAGGCCAAGGCCGGCTCGCGCCCCGAGATCAGCCGCAGCGCGCGCGCCATGTCGCGCTCGCGGTTGATTCCTGGGAAGACGACGACAGCCGATCTCATCGCAGCCGGTAAGCTTTCATTGTCAACGCAGCTCGATCCGGTAATTCTCGATCACGGTATTGGCCAAAAGCTTCTCGGCCGCGCTTTTAAGCGCTGCCTCGGCGCCGGCGCGATCAGCGCCTTCGATTTCGATGTCGAAGACTTTGCCCTGCCGTACGCTGGTCACCCCGCCGACGCCAAGTGAGCGCAGCGCGCCTTCGATGGCCTTGCCTTGCGGATCGAGAATACCGGGCTTGAGCGTGACAGTGACGCGCGCCTTCATAGCTCACTGAATAAGTATGAATCCGTCCCGCCGCAATACAGGGGGCCGATCACGGGCAATCTGGGGAAAAGCCCAGCGCCGTGATCGCCGCGCAAGGGTTTATCGCCGAATCGGCCGGCGGCAGAAGCTCAACCTTTGACCAGGACCGGCCCGGTCCCTTGCGGCCGCTCGCCCTCGCTCATGATGCCGAGCCGCTTGGCAACTTCGGTATAGGCTTCGACCAGTCCGCCCAGATCGCGCCGGAAGCGGTCTTTGTCGAGCTTTTCGTTCGATTTGATATCCCACAGTCGACACGAGTCCGGCGAAATCTCGTCCGCAACGACGATGCGCATCAGATCATTTTCCCATAACCGGCCGGTCTCCATTTTAAAATCGACCAGCCGGATGCCGACCCCCAGGAACAGGCCGGAGAGGAAGTCGTTGACGCGGATCGCAAGCGACATGATGTCGTCGATTTCCTGCGGCGTCGCCCAGCCGAAAGCGGTGATGTGCTCCTCCGAGACCATCGGGTCGTTCAGCTGGTCGTTTTTATAATAGAACTCGATGATCGAGCGCGGCAGTTGGGTGCCTTCTTCAATGCCGAGCCGCTGCGACAGCGATCCGGCGGCGATGTTGCGCACCACGACTTCGAGCGGAATGATCTCGACCTCGCGGATCAATTGTTCGCGCATGTTGAGCCGGCGGATGAAATGCGTCGGCACGCCGATATCGTTCAAGTGCTGGAAGACGTATTCGGAAATCCGGTTATTGAGGACTCCCTTGCCTTCGATCACCTCATGCTTTTTGGCATTGAAGGCGGTCGCGTCGTCCTTGAAGTGCTGGATTAATGTTCCAGGCTCGGGCCCCTCATAGAGGACCTTCGCCTTGCCTTCGTAAATGCGGCGACGGCGGCTCATTGGAGTGTACCGGGGTTTGGTGAAATCCATTGTAATGCCGTGGCTCCATTTCGGATGTCGAGATCCGCGGCGGCGATAGCGGGCGCGACTCAACTCAGCAGCCCCTCCGCAACAGGAAAGCTAGCCGAACGTGAAGCGGAGTACAATCGACATAGACCCGCACGGCGGTGATCGCAACGTCATTGTGCAAGACAGACAGCCGTTGCCTTGACGCGCTAGCCTCGTTATGCAAGGCGCAAGTGATTTGCGCTTATCCGCGGTTCCCCATTTGCGGGCAAAGGCGACGACAATGACCACCACATTCGACAAGCGCGAAGAAGGCTTCGAGAAGCAATTCGCGCACGACGAGGAACTCAGGTTCAAGGCCACCGCGCGCCGCAACAAGATGCTGGGCGTATGGGCGGCGGGAAAGCTCGGCTTCAGCGGCGCCGAAGCTGAGAACTATGCACGCTCCATCGTCTTGGCCGAATTCGAGCAGGGTGGCGATCGCGCGGTGATCGCCAAGATCCGCAAGGATCTCGAAGCGAAGGGCATCGCTCAGTCCGAGCATCAGATCAGCCGCACCATGACCGAGCTGATGGCGACCGCCATCACCGACATCAAAGCCGGCCGGTGATTTGAGATGGCGATCTCGGCTTTTACCCTTGCCGGGCGGCTGCGCGCCGGCGAAACGGTTTATTCCGGCTGGTGTGGGCTGCCCTACCCGCTGGTTGCGGAAACGCTCGCCCGCGACGGCTTTCCGGCAGTGGCGATCGAAAGCCAGCACGGGCTTTGGGACGTCAACGGGATTCTCGCCGGCATTGCCGCGATTCGCCAGGGCGGCGCCGCGCCGCTGGTGCGTGTGCCGTTCGGCGATTTCGCGCTGGTCAGCCGGGTGCTCGATTTCGGCGCCGAGGGCATCATCGCGCCGATGATCAATACGCCCGCCGATGCCCGTGCATTCGCCGGCGCCGCCAAGTTCCCCCCGATCGGGGAGCGCAGCTGGGGGCCGCATCGCGCGACGACACTTGCGGGTCTTACCGATCAATCGATCTATCTGCGCGAGGCCAACGATCACATCGTCACCCTGGCAATGATCGAGACCCGCACCGCGCTGCAGAATTTCGACGCGATCATTGCCACGCCGGGCATCGACGGCTTCTTTCTCGGCCCGTCGGATTTGTCGATCGCGTTGTCGGATGGCAAGACCGTCGATCCATTGTCGAAGGACGTCGAACGCGAGCTCGATCGCCTGATCGCCGCGACCCAGCGCACGAAAAAAATCCCCGGTGCCTATTGTCACTCCGCCGAACGCGCCGTGGCGCTCGCCAAGCGCGGCGTGAAATTTCTCGCCGTGTCGAGCGACCTGTCCATGCTGCGCGCGGGCGCCGCGGCGGCGATGAAAGTACTTAAAGCTTAATCGACTGAGCCAGTCGCTCGAGCACTGCCGCGGGATCGGCCTCCACTTCGCCTGCCACGATCGCGATGACGCGATAATCGCGTTCCGTAAGCCAAGCGCGTTTTTGCGCCCGTGCCGCAGCGGCCGCCGCGCTTTCCTGGTCCGGCACCAGGTCGATCACAAGCCGAAGTGGGAACGAAACGAAATCACAGATGTTCTGGCCGACCGGCGTCTGGCGCTTAAAGCCGCGGCCGGCAAAGCGCCGATCGTTGGTGAGCGCCGTCCACAGCGTCCGCTCAGCCTCGGTCGGATTGCGGCGGAGAAGGCGCGCCAAGCCGCGCACCGGGCCGCGCTCTTTCGGAATGCGGCCGCCGCCATGCTCGGCCAAAAGCGCGCGCAGAAGCTCGGCCTGTTCGCCGTCCAGGACGCCGCCGCGCGCCGGGCCTTTGCGACCTTCGGCGATGGCCATGATCACGCCGTGCAGCGTCTGGATGTCCTGTTGCGTCGGCCGCATGCGGGTAAAAATGTTGCGCAAATTGATCTGCATAGTCTCGCGCTTGTCCGGTGGGCGAAAGAACTCGACCTTCTCGAGTTCGCGCTCAACGGTTTCGAAGAAGGCAAGGAGTTGCTGCTTGGGTGCACGGGCTGATTTGTTCGGCATCGCGAACGGCAATTTGCCGGCGCTCGCGAGTTTGAACCATTCATAGGCGATTATGACGACGGCCTGCGCCAGGTTCAGCGACGCGAAGGCCGGATTGACCGGCAGCGTCACAATAGCATCGGCCAGCGCCACCTCGTCGTTCTCAAGCCCATTGCGCTCGCGCCCGAACAGGATGGCGACGTTTTCCCCCGCGCCAATTCTTGGCGCGATGAGACCCGCCGCCTCGGCCGGCCCGACGACGGGTTTGGCCTGATCGTGGGCGCGCGCAGTCGTGGCAAGAACGAAACCGCAATCGGCAATGGCGGCTGCGAGCGTCGGATAAAGCATCGCTTCGTCGAGCACCCGGCCTGCTCCAGTCGCCATCATTCGGGCTTTGTCATTGGGCCAGCCCTGCCGCGGATCGACCAGACGCAGCTGCGACAGGCCGAAATTTGCCATGGCGCGGGCGGCAGCGCCGATATTCTCGCCAAGCTGGGGCTCGACCAGGACCACAATCGGGTTGCGGCCGGCGCTCCAATCCCTGGTTCTGTCGGTGCCTGCTCCGGGCATGGCCCTTTCATGCACCGGTGCGGTGGTCGCGTCGAGGCGGCGCAGCGTTTCCTTCATGAGGCGGCCACGCTGCGCTGCGAGTGCTAGAAAACGCCTTGGCTAGCTCGCATTCGCCGGACGGCATATCGCTTTAAGAGCCTGCCATTCAGCATCAGATAGAATCTCGGGCCCCGTGGCACGGCGATCTTCATGCCGCATCAGCTCGCGTCGGTCCTCGGTCAAGGGATGACTCGCCAGGATCCCGATCGTGCGGCTTCCCTCCGCGCCGGTAATACGGAACAGAAGCTCCCCCATGGGCGCCGGAGAGCGGCCGAGGTTGTGCATCGCGTCGATCGCGAAGGCGTCCGCGCCCTGCTCCGCCTCAAGCGAATAGGAGACTTCGAACAAGGTGCGCGTCACGAATATCACGACGGTCGAGCCGGTGATGTCGCCCCACAAAAGCCCGATCAGGAACGATACCCCGCCGCGCTGAATCATCATGCGTGTGTGGTCGCGATGGCTGATATGCCCCATTTCATGCGCGAGGACGCCGGCAAGTTCGTCAGCGCTTTGGGCTTTTTGCAACAGCCCATTCAGCAAATAGATCTTGCCGCCAGGCAAAGCGAAGGCATTGGGCACCGGCGAGGTCAGGACTTCGGTCTGTAGCGGAACGTCGAGATGACTCGCCTGGCGCACCGTTTCGACGAGCTTGGAAAAAGCCGCACGTCCTTGCGCGTTGGTGCAAGTCCGGCCTCCGAATATTACCCTGACCTGATTGTCGGCCATGGCGCCGAGATGCCGGTCGAAGGAGAGTGGGACGAGCGGCGTCAATCGCTCGGCGACAAGCGGCATGCCGTAGACCACGACCAAGAAGATCGAAACGATGGCGGCAAGCGACCAGGCGACAATACGGCCGGTATGTGCGTGTCCGCCGCCGCGATCGTTCTCGAGACAGCGGGCGCGTGTGCGGATTTCGGCTTGTGTCGGCGGATCGAACACCTCAAGCCGCGCCAGCGGCAGGCTCGATGTGCATTTGAGCCGAAGCGCGCGCTGGCCGTTATCGACCGAGCGCAGGTCATCGTAGGGCCAGGAGGCAACCGCGGCGCCGTCTTCGACGATGTCGAGATCGTCACCGAAACGCACTTCCACGACGTGCCGGCGGTTGCTCGTGCCGTCGAAATAAATTGCCGGCCTGTCCCCGGCTTTGCCCGGAGCTGTCGCATTTGACGCAGCGTTCTCGCTTACTGGGCTAGAACCCGGCAACATCGAGTCCATCGGCAAAGCCTTCGCCTAGCGCACTCGCCGGCACACCGGCCACCCGCACATAATCGGCACGATCAAGTTTATATGCGGTCGTCGATGTGACCACGCGCTCCCACAGCCCGCGCAAGAGATAAACCCGCACGACAACGCCGATGCATAACGCCAAGGCAAGATAGTTCGCGACATTTGCGCCAAGGGTCAGATATGGATGCTGGCGTAAAAACAGCAGCGCACCTTTCGCGCCTGCCGGTCCCCCGCCGAGGAGCACCGCCACCGTACTCACAATGACGATTGCAATCGCATCGGCGATAACCAGGAGAACGATCCACCCGATCACAGCCCAATAAAGCCCCATGAGTCTGCCGGTACGAAGATCAGATTCAAAATGGACCTCGCCGAACTTAATGCCGGACAACCACCATCGCCAAAGGACAGCTTTGTAGGCGGGATAGGTGAACGGCAGCGTGATGATCGGCAATGACAGAAGCCAAAGCCACCAAACGCGTTTGAACAGCGCCCAGCCGGTGCCTTCGAAGCGCGCCGGCAGATCGCCATAATGAAGGTGGCGCATCTTGTAGCGTTCTAGCGCGCTCTCGCGCCACGGCAGTGCCAGGCCAAGCGTCAGCAACGCGAGCAGACCCCACAGGCAGGCGCGCCAGGAATAGGCCCAGCCCGAACCGGACATCCAGAAACGGACTCCGCGCCAGACCGTGCGGGTCGTGCGATAACGACGGGCGCGGAAAATCGCGAATTGGCCGAACGCGTAGAAAAACAAAATCAGTGGAATGCTGGCGAAGGCCTTGGCGCGTTCCGCCTCGATACCGATCAGGAAATAGACGAGATAGATCGGCACCAGAATTGCGAGCGCGAACAGAAATCCGATCAAGAGCTCTTTGGCGGTCCCGGTGTATTCAAACGCGTGGTCCTCGATTGAGGTGCTCGACCACAGCGAGTGGCGCATATCGGTCGTGAGCCAGAAGCGATAAAAGCCGGCAGTGATCAGTTCGAGCAGCGCACCGCGGCGCACAAGCCGAAGAAAGTCGCCGCGCTCACCGGTGAAAACGATGCGCTCGAAACGTGCGATCGAAGCGCGTGGTAGTGCCGTGTCGTTCATGGGCTACTTCGTTGTGACCAAATTCGATTGACGGCGAGAACGGTTCGATTGACGGCGGGACCGCAATCCGCAGGGAAGGGATCGCGTTGTGCGGCCGCAACCGAAACGCTAGGCTTGCAAGTGAAAACAATTTATTACGCGCGCGGCCTCTCCCTCGACTCGGGAGGATACACGTTCTACGTGTATCGCGCCAATACCGCTCGCCGGCGATTCACCGCCGAAAACTTCGGCTTTTTCCGCGTGGCCGCGAATGCTATAGCGACGGCCGCCGGGGGCTGGGCTTTGCCCACGCACCCGGTCCCGCCGTTTTCAATCCATTGTGTGCAGGTATAGGGCCCCAATGAACAAAATCAAAGTCGCCAATCCGGTGGTCGAAATGGACGGCGACGAGATGACCCGGATTATCTGGAAATACATCAAGGACAAGCTGATCCATCCGTATCTCGACATCAACCTGCTTTATTTCGATCTCGGCATCCAGAAACGCGACCAAACGCGCGACCAGATCACGATCGACGCCGCTGAAGCCACCAAGAAGGTCGGCGTGGCGGTCAAATGCGCCACCATCACGCCGGACGAGGCGCGCGTGAAGGAATTCAATCTGCACGAAATGTATCGCTCGCCGAACGGCACCATCCGCAACATTCTAGGCGGAGTGATTTTCCGCGAGCCGATCATCTGCAAGAACGTGCCGCGGCTGGTGCCGGGATGGACCAAGCCGATCATCATCGGCCGCCATGCCTATGGCGATCAATATCGCGCCACCGATTTCCGCGTGCCCGGCAAAGGCAAGCTTTACCTGACTTTCATCGGCGACGACGGCAAGGAAATCAAACGCGAAGTATTCCAGTTTCCCGGCGGCGGCGTCGCCATGGCGATGTACAATCTCGACGATTCGATCCGCGATTTCGCGCGCGCCTCGATGAATTACGCGCTCAATCGCGGCTATCCGCTCTACCTCTCGACCAAGAACACCATCGTCAAAGTCTATGACGGGCGTTTCAAGGACATATTCCAGGAAGTGTTCGACGCCGAGTTCAAGGACAAGTTCGCCGAGAAAAAGCTAACCTACGAGCACCGGCTGATCGACGACATGGTGGCGGCCGCGCTGAAATGGTCGGGCGGTTATGTCTGGGCGTGCAAGAACTACGATGGCGACGTGCAGTCGGACACCGTCGCGCAAGGCTATGGCTCGCTCGGGCTGATGACCTCGGTGCTCACCACGCCGGACGGCAAGGTCGTGGAGGCGGAAGCCGCCCACGGCACCGTAACGCGGCACTACCGCGAATATCAGAAAGGCCGCGAAACTTCGACCAATTCGGTAGCCTCCATTTTCGCTTGGACGCGCGGCCTCGCCCATCGCGCCAAGCTCGACAACAATGCCGAACTGGCGAAGTTCGCGGCGACCTTGGAGAAGGTCACGGTCGGCACGGTCGAGACTGGGTTCATGACCAA
The DNA here is from genome assembly GCA_035703785.1 of Xanthobacteraceae bacterium. Taxonomy (GTDB): domain Bacteria; phylum Pseudomonadota; class Alphaproteobacteria; order Rhizobiales; family Xanthobacteraceae; genus BOG-931. Next base: position 5,583 of record DASSXN010000039.1, on the reverse strand, counting down.
GGATCTCGCCATACTTGTCGGCCCGGAGCAAAAGTGGCTCTCCACCACCGCCTTCCTCGACAAGATCGACGCTAATTTGAAAGCGGCGATGGCGTAGCGCTAGTGCGAGACGCCGCTGCCCTCTCCCCTTGCGGGAGAGGGTGGCGAGTGCACTGCGTAAGCGGTGCGCGAGCCGGGTGATGGGAACACAGCCTTACGCGAGCACCCCCTCACTCGCTTCGCTCGCAAGCTCGCGAAGCACCCTCTCCCGCCAAGGGAGAGGGAATAAGAACATTTACATCGCATTCAGAGAGCTCCGGGATGCCAACCGCCGCCGGGCCAGTTGAGGGAGGCGGCTCACATTCCGCGGCGCCGATCACTATGTTGCGCGGATGGATGGTCCTGGCGCACCGAGACCTAACAAAGCGAGCATGGTCGGAACGATCGCGCTCGTCGTCGTCCTGCTCGGATTATTGATCGCGGCCACATTGTTCGCGGTGCGAAGCTGGACCTCGGTCGAAGGCCCGCCGATGCCCGAGGTCGGCTATGTCGCCATGACGATCGGCGTTGTGTTTTCGCTTCTGATCGGCATCGCGCTGATGGCCCTGTTGTTCTATTCGAGCCGGCATGGTTATGACGAACGGGCCTCGCGGGATACGCGCGCTAACACGGACCGCGAGCCGCAGTGAGCGCCCGGCCGGCATCGCGTTGAACGAGGCAGCGGCTTTGTCTAACGTGTGGCCCTCCATTGAACTTCGCGGCCGCCAATGATCGCGCACAAGGATCGCACCGAATGACCCGAACCATACGTTTGCAAAGCGACAGCAATGCCCACGATCGCCCCTGGCGCGTCGCGGTCGAGCAAGGCTTTTTCGCCGACGAAGGCCTCGAGGTCGAGTACTACGAAGACAATCCAAAAGGCACCACGGGCCGGGTCGAGGACTTCTCGCAGCGCTGGAAGGAATCGCAATTGCAGAAAGGCGCGCTCGAGGTTTACCCGGTCTGCGAATGGGGCGCGATCGAGCGCGTGCAGACGCTCGGCGGCGGCAAGATCATCGGCCTCGACACGACTGTGCGCACTGGCGCGCTGATGGTGCGCAAGGATTCCAAGATTCAATCGCTCGGCGAGCTGCGCAACGTACCGATCGCGGTGACCTGGCATGCCGGCACTTTCTACGCGGCGATCGAGGCGCTGGAAGCGGCCGGCGTCCCGTTCGCCGAGATCAAGCTCGTGCACGCCAATGATCGCCTCGATGCGCTCATCAGCGGAGCAGCCGAAGCTGCGGCACTGATGGAGCCGCTGGTCAGCCGCGCGGCTGCCGCCGGTGCACGCAAGCTCGCCGACTTGCGCTGGCGCGGCGGCATCGTCGCCGGCAATGACGTTGACGAAGAGACCGCCGCGAAATTACGCCGCGCGCTCAATCGCGCCATCGAATGGCTAGGCGAGAACGAGGATCGCTCGCGCAAAGAGGTGCTGCGCGATCTCGAACCCGCCCAGCGCGCCGGCGGCCTGATGCCGGAGCTGGTCGGGGTGAAGACCTACCAAGCCGACGAATTCAACGAGAAAGTCGAGTGGATGATGGAGCGTGGATTTCTGACCGAAGCGCCGGATTACACCGCGGTCGTTCGCAGCAAGTAGCATCCAGCGGGCCCGACAAAATAGACAAAATAAATGCCCCCGGCTGGGAGTCGCCGAGGGCGGGTTCGCGGGGGCAAGTTGAAGATGGTGAAGGCTTATAGTGAAGCCTTGCCGCCGCGAGCCGGCGTCGTTCAACCATAAAAATGCGGCAGCATGATGTGGCGAAGCCGGCTCATTTGCGTGCAAGCTGCGTCCAAGGCGCGCCTCTGCGCAATTTATGGGCATCAGCGCGCTCTCCTCTTTCGTTATGGTAAACGACGCGTTGCGGCGCTGGCGCCGGGCATCGGCGCGAACTTGTTTTCTTAAATCCGTTCTGCCATTTGCCGGCAGGCGAACCGCGCTTTGGCACTCTTTTCCGCACGCATATCAACGAGATTTGAACTTTTCTCGCGCACAACCCGCCCTATCTAACGCAAGCGCCGGGCCGCGAGGTCAGGCGCCGTTTCAGGCCATGGAGCGGGAAAAACCCGCAACGACAGGAAAGACAGGGGTGCGAGGAATGATCGCTATCGACCAGACCGGGCGGCGCGCACTCGGCGCGATCGCGGCCGCTATTGCGATTGCCAGCACGATCGCGGCGGCTGCGATCATCGCAAGCACGGCAAGTTTTGCGCTACCGCGCTACGACGGCTTGTGGAGCGTTTCGGTCGTTACCGAAAAGGGCGACTGTGATCGCGGCTATCGATATCCGGTCCGTATCTCAAACGGCCTGTTGGCGAATGCCGGCGATGCCGTGTTCACGATCACCGGCAGAGTCGGCGGCACCGGCGCGATAACGGTCACGGTGAGCGGCGGCGGGCGAAGCGCCACCGGCTCGGGGCGGCTTGCCGGCAGCATGGGCATGGGCTCCTGGATCGGAGGTTCGTGTTCCGGCTCCTGGACCGCCGAGCGGCGCGGACCTTAGCACAACGCGTCATGCCCGCGCTTGTCGCGGGCATCCACGTCTTTCTGGCGATGCGGATTTCCTAACGGAAGACGTGGATGGCCGGGACAGGCCCGCCCATGACGTTTCGCTCGAGGTGTTCTCTTAGGCTAGCTACCCCTCCGCCGCGTCCTCGGCAGCGGCCTCGCCTTCCTCTCCCGCAAGGATTTTCTCGGCGATCAGACCGGCATTCTGCCGGATTGTGGCCTCGATCTTGCCGGCGATATCGGGATTGGCCTTGAGGAAGGCCTTGGCGTTCTCGCGGCCCTGGCCGATGCGCTGGCTGTCATACGAAAACCAGGCGCCGGATTTTTCCACGACGCCGGCTTTGACGCCGAGATCGATCAGTTCGCCAGTCTTGGAAACGCCCTCGCCGTACATGATGTCGAATTCCACCTGCTTAAACGGCGGCGCGAGCTTGTTCTTCACCACCTTGACCCGGGTCTGATTGCCGACCACCTCGTCGCGTTCCTTGATCGCGCCGATGCGGCGGATGTCGAGACGCACGGAAGCGTAGAATTTGAGCGCATGGCCGCCGGTCGTCGTTTCCGGCGAGCCGTACATGACGCCGATCTTCATGCGGATCTGATTGATGAAGATCACCATCGTGTTGGAGCGATTGATCGAGGCGGTGAGCTTGCGCAGCGCCTGGCTCATCAGCCGCGCCTGCAGCCCGGGCTGACTGTCGCCCATCTCGCCTTCGAGTTCCGCGCGCGGCACCAAGGCCGCCACCGAATCGATGACCAGAACGTCGACCGCGCCGGAGCGGACCAAAGTATCGGCGATTTCCAGCGCCTGCTCGCCGGCATCCGGCTGCGAAATCAGAAGATCGTCGACATTGACGCCGAGCTTGCGCGCATAGATCGGATCGAGCGCGTGTTCGGCGTCGATGAAAGCGCAGATGCCGCCCTTCTTCTGCGCCTCGGCGAGGCAATGCAAAGCCAGCGTCGTCTTGCCCGATGATTCCGGACCGTAGATTTCAACCACGCGGCCGCGCGGCAGGCCGCCGATGCCGAGCGCGATGTCGAGGCCGAGCGAACCTGTGGAAACGGTGTCCACGTCCATCGACTGCATATTCTTGCCGAGCCGCATGATCGAGCCCTTGCCGAAGTTGCGCTCGATCTGCGACAGCGCGGCATCAAGGGCTTTCGATTTATCCACGGACGATCCTTCGACGAGACGAAGTGCTGCACTCATTTCTCGCGCTCCTTATGACCGGGATTCGGAGGGCACGGAAGGTGCGGCCTCCGCCGCTGGCCTGTGACAATGGGCAATGAAAGGACTGTACACGATTTGTTCTCGGTTCGCAATATGTTCTTGTCGCATTTTTGGGTACTGGCCGGTTTCCGAGCCTAGTGGCCGGTTTTGAAAATCGCGGTGGCCGGTTTTGCTAATTTGAATCCTCCGTTGTCTTAACTTGCGCGGTGCTTGCTTCCGGCTCTTTGAGCCGCTTCAGGTAGGTGTAGACCGTGCTCGTTTTCAGGCTCAGGGCTTTGGTGATTTCCTTCACAGTTTTACCCTCAGCTTTCATTTGGGCGACCTGCCCTACTACGTCCGCTGTCATCACGCGCGGCCTGCCCTTCCGGTTGCCACGGCTAGGCCGTCGCGGCCGCTTCGGAATGACAACATCGGGATACTTTGCCTTCAGGCGACTAATAGATACGTATTTCTGAAGCGTCCCCATGCTGACGCCTCCAAGCGCCGCCGCAACTTCGGCCCGGGATTTTCCTGCTAACAACATGCGTTCGGCCGCTTCTATTTGTTCTGGGCCCCACAGCGGATCGCGGCCTACTTTCGTCCCTCTTGCCGCGTGTATGACGGCTAAAGCCCCAGATTTTCGCCTTTTCCCGGCAATCAGAGCTTCTTCCTTTGCTTTTTCGGAGAGCGGTTCGCCAGCTATCCAATAGCCGAGCTTAGGGTCGCTCGTTAGAGTGCCCCTGACTTTCGCCTCCCAAAGTCGATTCCAGGCCGCTCGAATCTCGTTTCCAGGCAGTGGGTGCCCTCTCCTACGAAATTCATCGATTATTTCGGGGCTTCTCATTGGGCGACCAACATCTCGCAACACGCTAAGAACAAGATGTTCAAACAGGGACTGGCTTTTCCTGCCTGCCACACTGAGGGGCATCACCCTGTTTGTGTCGGCTCCCTTAAAAATATCAACACCACCTGTGGAAAAGGAACGATACATTTTCAGCCATTCTTCGATCTTTTCAATCTCTTGAACGGCATTCTTGATCGTCTCCTGAAGCTCCTTTCTCCTTTGAAGAGCCTTTCCGAGAGCGCTGTCTTGGAAATCGTCAGATGCCATTACGTCAACCAAATCGGATGATTTCAGCTATATTATCGCACAGGTGTTCAGGGAGCGCAATACTCCTCAGTTGATTTCTTGGTTAAAGCAATATAGGAATCCGACATCGCGCCCTCAGAATCATTCCTGAAGGGAGGGCGCGGTCGGAGCGGTGGCAGAGCTCGGTTTAATGCGGCCGATTTACCATCGGCAGGTCGGTGTTAGCGCACCGATCCGTGGGTTCAAATCCCACCCGCTCCGAAACTGAAATTCAGAGCGCGCGGGGTCGCGCCACGGCATCGCCATTGAATCATATTCGTGGCCTGCCGTCACGCAAAAATAGGCGGAAGCCATGAAAGTCGTTGAGGAACTGACACTTGCTGCAATTCTTGAAGGCGACGAAAGGCCACCGAGGGTTGATCCGCACATTCCGGCAGCGCCGGCTATTCGGCAGCTATATTGGTGCGACTTTCCCCAGGATGCGCAGTTGCCGGAGTTTTGGAAGCGCCGACCTGTTTTGATCGTATCCTACAAGAACACTCTTCGGGGCGCCGTCACCGTGGTCCCATGCTCTTCCCAGGATCAGGCGGGAAACAAATGGGCAATCAAACTCAAGACTACGATCAATGGTGAGGAATCCTGGGCGATATGCGACAAGATTACGACAGTGGCAGTTGAGCCGGCTTACCCCTGAAAAAGGCGCAGTTCCGCGCATCCCCGAAGCCGAGTTCAATGAGGTCCTAGCGGTTATTTTCC
>DASSXN010000076.1:0-23230 GCA_035703785.1 Xanthobacteraceae bacterium | reverse complement strand
CGCTAATGCCAGCATTGAGGCGGCGCCGGGTGATGCGATGGGTCATGTTTTCCTCCAAAAACGCTGGTTCTCTCACGTCTTTGCCTGACCGGCCGCCTCAAATGGCATGACCCGCCAGTGCTTCGGGCCGTAGCATGCCCTGCTTTGCCAAGCGTGAAAAGAGAGCGGCGAGTGACGTGGCAATCTGCCCGAGGCGCCTTTGCTGTCCCTAAAGCATGATCCCGAAAAAGCTTGCCCTCGGACATCGATCCGAGGGTGGACACCGGTTTCCCGCCTGCGCGAAGCCCGGGCTGCCGTTAGTCACGCCGGTCTACGCTTCGGCGGGCGAAGCCAAGTCGGAAAAGATCATGCTCGGACAACAAGCTAAAGCCAAATACCGAATCGACCTAAAATCATTTCGCTTTAGCGGCGACCGCGCCGACCTTCGAGCATCCGCGCGAGCAGGACGAATTGCTCCACCGAAAGCTCTTCCGCGCGCGCGGTCGGATCGAGTCCGGCCGACGCGATGAGCTCCGCGGTATCGTTTCCTAATGAGCGCAAGCTCTGTCGGAGCATCTTGCGTCGCTGGCCAAATGCCGCCTGCGTCACTGCTTCGAGCATGGCGCGATCGCAAGGCAGCGGCGCGGCCCGCGGAACGAGCCGCACGACGGAGGACTTCACCTTGGGCGGGGGCACGAACGCAGACGCGTTCACATCAAAGGCAATACGAGGCTCGCAGCGCCACTGCACCAGCACGGACAAACGGCCGTAACTGTTTGATCCAACTTCGGCGACGATGCGTTCGGCCACCTCACGCTGAAACATCAGAACCGCCGAATCGTACCATGGCGGCCACGGGTCGACGGTGACCCACATCACCAGCAAAGCGGTCGCAATGTTGTAAGGCAGATTGGCGACGATACATGCCCCGCCGGATGGCAGGTGGGTCCGCGCATCGAAGCTCAGCGCGTCAGCCGCAACGATTTCAAGACGGCCGGGATAATGGGCCGCGATTTCCTGCAGCGCGCCGATCGCCCGATCATCACGCTCAACGGCAATGACTCGCGACGCACCAAGCGCCAAAAGCGCGCGCGTGAGCCCGCCCGGCCCCGGACCGATTTCGACGACCGTGATTGTTTCAAGCGGTCCTGCCGCGCGGGCGATCCGCGCCGCGAGATTGAGATCGAACAGGAAGTTCTGGCCGAGCGATTTTCGCGCGGTCAGACCGTGGCGGCGAATAACGTCGCGCAGCGGCGGCAGTCCATCGAATGGTTGCTTCACGGCGCGGTGTTCGACACCGCTGCCTCGGCGGTTGCACCGGGCGATGCCGCGAGCCGAGCCGCCAGCCGCAGCGCGGCGATCAGACTGGTCGGATCGGCGGTGCCGGTTCCCGCGATATCGAAGGCGGTGCCATGATCCGGTGAGGTGCGCACGAAAGGAAGGCCGAGCGTCACATTCACCGCGTGGTCGAATGCGAGCGTCTTGATCGGGATGAGTGCCTGGTCGTGATACATGCACAAAGCGGCGTCGTAACTCGCCCGCGCAGCTTCGTGAAACATCGAATCGGCGGGGAGGGGGCCCCTCGCTTCGATGCCTTCGCCGACGAGCGCGGCGACAGCGGGGGTAACGATGGTGCGGTCTTCATCGCCGAGTGTGCCGGCTTCGCCGGCATGCGGATTGAGGCCGGCAATCGCCAGCCGGGGCCGGGCGAGACCGAAGCGCCTGTTCAGATCGCGGGCAACAATTCGTCCGGTCTCGACGACGAGTTCGATCGAAAGCCGCTTGAATATTTCTCGAAGCGGCAGATGGATCGTTACCGGGACCACTGCTAATTCCGGCGACCACAGCATCATCACCGGACGCAACACCATGCCTGAGGTTTCCTGCACCAGCCGGGCGAGAAATTCGGTGTGACCAGGCTCCGCGAATCCGGAATTGTAGAGCACATTCTTGGCGACGGGGTTGGTGACGATCGCGGCTGCCGAACCGGCCATCACATCGGCGACACCACGGCGGATCGCCGCGATTGCTGCCGGGGCACTCGATGAATCGGGCTTGCCGGGTTCGGCGCTGATCGACAGGCCGAGAGCGGCCACGGGAAGGGCGGAACGGAATATCGCAGTTGCACTGGCCGCGCTCGCGCGCTCGATCGGAATCCGTAAACCAAGCTGATTGGCGCGCCGGCCGAGGAAGTCCGGTTCGGCGATAATATAGAAGGGCGGTATGTCGAACTCGGCGCGCCGTTGCCAAATCGTCAGGGCAAGGTCAGGGCCGATCCCGGCGGGTTCGCCGAGCGTCAATGCCAGAGGTTGCACAAATTGCTTCTACAGCATGACGGCAGAAGTGGAAACCGGCTCGCCGCCGATGGAGACGACATTCATTTGTATTCGATCATTGCTTGCCGCCGGAGATCGGCAAGATAGCGATTAGCTTTGGCGCCGAATTTCTTTTCGAACATCTTGTCTCGAACTTCCCTGAGGCCCGGGGCGTCGGTCTTCGACTCCTTTTTCGAGCAGACCGCGAACATCTGTATGCCTTCCGCAGTCTGTTCCGGCGGCGTCAAATGTCCAACCTCGACATTGTCGAGGATGCTGCGCAAAGCCGACGGCAGGTCGGCAGACGACTTGTTGATGGGATCGCGCACGGCGACTTCCGGAAGCCCGCGCGCGAACGCAATCCCGTCGGTACAGTTGGCAAAGCGCCCGCGTAGCGCATCGGCATCTCGCTTGCGCGCTTCATAAGCGGCATCGGGCGCGCCGCGCGGCACGATGAAAACGATCGGGCGCACGACGTATTCGTATCCGACCTGATGATTGTCTTGCGGTTGATGCAGCTGGAGTTCCGCCTCGACGTCCTTATCGGCGATTTCCAGGCTCACCTTGAACCTGCCGCGCACCAGGGTCGACCACGCGACTTGCGCCTTGAGCCGGTGCTTGAGGGTGTCGGCACTGGCGCCGCCATTGGTAAGGATCTGCGTCAGTTTCTGCGCATCGACCCCCATATTCTCGGCAACGTTGTCATAGGCCTGCTGAACGTCGGCGTCGGTCGGCTCCAGCGAGTAGCGCGCGGCCTCCCTCAACTCTAGCGTCTCGTCAACCAGGCTGTTGATCGCCTCTTGACGGCTCGGCTTCTTGTGGTTGCTCATCTCGAGGAATTTTTCGCGATGAGCGATATCAAGATCCGTGATCGGCGTGCCGTTCACGAGCAGAACGATTTGTTGCGCCCGCGCGGGTAACGAAATTGATGTGATGAACGCGAGTGTGAAGAGAGCAGCGGCAAGGCCCCTGCATCGACGCCGAAACTCGATTGGCGAAATCACGAGCTTCTCTCCTTCACGCAACCTGCCGATAGTACCGGTTGCCTCGCTGTCGCGAACCCTTGCACAGGCTGTACTAAACCCACTCTTGCTCGCATCACGGCAAAATCAGTATTGAACCCCCACAGGCGCCAAAGCGTCCGGGCCAAGCGTGCGCAAGCTGAATTGCAGCATGACGGTGTCATTTCGGACTGGAGCCGCCACTGTCGTATAGGTATAGCTGCTGAGCCAGTTCACCGACAACATGAAGCAATCGTCGACATAGCCGACGCCAAGCCGCGCCTGGTCGAAGCGATCACTCTCGATGTCATAGCGAGTCGAGCCAAGCAAAATCCAATTCGCCGTCAGCTTCAGCGATGCGCCGGTAAGAAAACCTTCGCGGCGCGTGAGGAAGCCGAGCAGTGGTTGGGGCGCATAGTCGCCATACAGGAACTGCAGCGTCCAGCGCTCGAAATTGGCGCGACTCTCGATTTCGAGACGTTGCGGGGTGAACGTGCTCTGGTCGAGCCGGCCGCGCACCGCGAAAGAGTAAATCGGATTTGGCTGATAGGTGACGCTGCCGACGTAATCGGAAACGTTTTTGTCGAGGCCGCTGTTAAGGCCCGTATTGGTGATGTCGCCAACGGCAAACGAGTTCTGGCCGAACAGGCGATACGATTGGCCGAACATGACATTGAGCGACCCGGCTCGATTGACCTGCGCGGTGTATTGTATGCCGACGTTGGCGCGGCCGCCGCCTTCAACGCGATCCCAGCCGGAATACTTGTCGATTTCGAACAGATTGCTGGTATCGAATACCAGGCTCTGCGCATCTTCATTGGGGAACTTTCCGATGTTTGTCTCATTGGGCCGCACCACAACCTGAGCGATGGGTTCGATGGTTTGCGTTCCCCACGACGACACGCTGATAAACGGATAGCGATACTCCACCCCAGCGGCGGGCATGCCGCGTGCAAGCCCATCAGTTCCGGTCGCGATATAGTTCGACACACCTGGTGTATTGTCTACGGAAACCGTTGCGACATCGCCGCGCATGCGGAAAAACGGTGTGATCATCTGGCCATTGTCGGTGACCAGTGTGCGACGCCAATCCGCCTGTGCCGAAAAACGCGTGTAATCGCCGGGTATGCCGCGCAGCAGGCAGTTTGCCGGAACAGCGGTATCTGCTGTCGGGCTCGAACAGGCGTTGGTGGCCTGCGCGGATTGGGTAACAGCGTCGAATTCAGCCTGCTGCCTGGTCAAGCTGGTGAGATTGACTTTGTAGCTGAACTCGCCGCCGAGCAGTTGGTGCGGCAGCACGTTCGAATAATCGAGCACCGGATGAATGATCGGAATCTGCGGCTGGTGATCGAATTGGGAAAAGCCGTAGTAATAGATCGAGCGGATATCGAAATAGCTGCGTTCGCCCGCCCCGCTGAGATAAAGCTGCGACACTCCCTCCGCGGCAAAGCCGGTCTGAAATGGGTCGAATGCACCGGTAAACTGCCGCAGTTGGTAATCGTATAAAAACTGGCTGTCGGTCACCAGCAATCCGGTCCAACCCCACACCCATTTGTCGCTTAGCGCGAATTGTCCGGCGGTCTGGATAGCGCCGCGAAACGTGCCCGCGGTCGCACTGTTGGCGCCATCGCGCGTGGCAAAATAGCCGGGGTCCTGCTGGAAAATTCCGGCTGCTCTGATCGAGTAGGAGCCGTCGAGCAAACGATGGCGCCATTCACCCTTGAAAAGCGCGCCCTGTCTTGTGGTCAACAGCGTCGACAGCGTGAGATCGTAATTCGGCGCCAGCGCCCAGAAATATTTAGGCTCGATGCCAAAGCCGTATTGCGAGGTCTGCGACAGATTGGGAAACAAAAACCCGCTCTTGCGTTTGACGGTCGGATCGGGCGCCGACATGAACGGCACATATGCAAGCGGTACCCCGAAAAACTCGATGCGAGCGTCTTCGAAGTAAAGCATTTTCTCGCCCTCATCATGAATGATGCGAGCGGCTTTGACCTGCCAAAGCGGCGGCTTTCGCGGATCGTCCTTGCAGGGTTCGCACGCTGTATAGACGCCGTTTTGCAGGACGGTGTAGTTGCCGTTGGCGCGGTCGGCGCGCGCTGCGGCAAAACGAGTATCGTCGGCCGTTTCGAGCCGCAGTGAATCGACAAATCCGTCGCGATAGTCGTCGGTCAGATCGATGACCTGGCCATACGTGATCTTGCCGTCTGGCTCGGTAAGCCGGACGTTGCCCTCCGCGCGCAGCCGCTTGGTTTTTTGATCGTATATGACCTGATCGGCTTCGACGGTCGCGCCGCCGTAATAGATCTGAACGTTGCCGACCGCGGCAACCGAGTTGTTGGTATAGTCGTATCTGATTTCGGTCGCCTGCACGAGCATCGGCGCATTCGATGGCGGTGGTGGTTGTCGCGGCGGAGGCGGCGGCCGCGGCGGAAAATGCATGACACCGGTGGTGTTCTGCGCGAACCCCGGAACGGACGCGATAACGATCCCAAGCACAAACGCGAGCACTGCCGCGAATGCCGCTACAGGCACGCGAGCGCCGCTTCGATAAGGAGAACGCGGAGACCTACGCCAGGTCACTAGCCGTCCTCCTGGTACAATAGCGCGACAAACCCGGTGAGACCGCCGATCGCCACCGGGATCCATGCCGCCGCCACCGGAGACAACAACTCCGATTTGCTCATGTCTTCCGTGATCTTCGACAACACGAACAAAAGGAAGCCGGCCGAGATGCCGCTTAAGATCATTTTCTGCACGCCGCCAAATCGGAAGAATCGCAGGCTAACCGAGGCGGCGAGCAGGACCATCGCGGCGAGCAGAAACGGTCGCGCGAGGAGCTGCTGGTATTGCAGGCGGTAACCGGCGGCGAGTAGACCGGCCCGATCGGCAAGGTCGATGTAGGTCGGCAATTGCCAGAACGGCACCGTCTCAGGCGTCGCGAAGCTCTCGCGCACCTGCTCGAGCGTGAGGTTGGTCGGCAAGCGGTATGTCTGTTCCAGATCCGGCGCTTTGCCGGGAACGTAAATGCGCGCGTCCTCAAACAGCCAGTAGCCTTCCTGCAAGGCGGCGCTTTTCGCCTCGATGCGATCCTGGAAATGGCCGCTATTATCGAATGTGTAGACACTCACGCCGCCAAGCTGGGCGCCTTGTTCGCGGCTGCTGATCGCATTGATGATGGCGGCGCCGTCGCTGCTCTTTTGCCGCACCCAAAAGCCACTAGTTGACCGTTGCAGCGCCGAAAGCGTGGCGCCTTGCATGTCGGCCTCAAGACGCTTCGAGCGCTCGTGCAACATCGCCGAGACCGGGTTGTAAAGCGTGGTCGCCACGGTGCCGAGAATGAACGCGCCGACAACCGCCGGCGCGACGAATTGCCAGGCCGAAACCCCGGCGGCGCGCGCGACGACGAGTTCATGCCGGCGCGAAAGCGTCAGGTAGCACGACATCGCGCCGACCAGCACCGTAAACGGCAGAATCCGCTCGGTAAGCTGAGGAACGCGGTACATGGAGATTTTAGCAAGCAGCCAGGCCGTGGCATTTGGCCAATCGGCGCCACGCCGCATCAGTTCGACATAGTCGATCATGGCGGCAAGCGCGATGACGCCGATGAAGGAGCCGACCACGGAGGCGACAAACCGCATGGCGAAGTAGCGCGAGAGCGTTCCAGCGATCATGGCCGCTCCTTAGCTCTCGGCCGCGCGCGCCAGGCGCTCGCCGACGGCGGTTGCAAGCCTCGATATGGCGGCGGCAGGTTCGACGGCGCGGCCGCGAGAGATTTGCCAGAGTCCCGCAGCCGCCGCACCGAACAGTGCGACATATTGCAGAGCGAGAGCGCTCGGCACCCGCACCCCCACGATCACGCTGACGAACCCGATCAGCCGCAGCAGCGCCACCGCGCCAATCATGCCCAGCAGCGCCAGTGTGCGGCTTTGCCGCGTGGTCTGCGGCGGGCCGAGAAACGCGTAAGCCAGGATGACGAAGACGAGCGGATAGAGCGGCGTGGCCAGCCGGTCATGCAGCTCCGACCGATATTGATCCGGCTGGGCCGCATACAGCGCGTCGTCAGACCGTGGCCACAACAATTCCCAGATATATTTCTCGCGCACGGTGTAGACGACGTTTTGCGGCCCGCCGGTAAACTGCGAGAGATCGAAAGGATAGCGATCGAAGGTCACGATTCTGGGATCGCGTTGCCCCCCTTCGAGACGCTGAATGCTGCCGCCCTGCAGGACCAGGAACGAGGCCGCATCGTTCTTTACGATTTCGCCCTGCGCGGCGAGATAGGTGGAATGCACGGCGGAATCGCGCCGATCGTCGACGAAAATGCCGACCAGCAATCCATTCTGTTTTCGGTCTGCAATATGGAAGGTGAGATTGCCGCCGACGGTGGTAAAGCGGCCCGGCTGAACGATGTTGGTAAGGATATCGGCGCGCACCTGCGCGCCCCAATCTCGCAGTTCGCGCAGACTGCGGGGCGAGACATAGGCGGCGATGACGGCGACCAACAGCGAGACGACGGCCGCAGAGGCGAGAAACGGTCGGAGCAATCGCCAGGGCGATACTCCGGCTGCGTTGATCACGATGATTTCGGAGTCCGAACTGAGCTTGTTGAGAACGTGCGCCGCCGCCATCACCAGCGCGATGGGCGCGATCATCATCACCAAAAGCGGCACGATCATTCCGGTGATGCCGACGAAAACGAGCAGCGTCTGCCGTTGGCTCGTGATCAGGTCGAAATCGCGCATCGCCTGCGTGAACCAGATCACGACTGTCAGACTGACCAGAGTGATCAGGAACGCGCCCATGGTGGCGCGAAACATGTACCGGCCGATCGACCCCATTGGACTGAACATCCCCCCTGCCGGCCCATGCCATCGCGGCGTTCGCGATGGCGCAGCAGGTCCGGCAGCCGATCTCCCCAGAAGGCAGTATTTTCATGCGTTCACAAAATGGCCCCGCCAAGGCAAAGCTATTGAACATGCACACTAAAGCGTTAATACGGCCGTTTGATAAATCGAGCGGCGATAAGGCCTCATCTCGCCCGCATTGTCCGCTTTGCCCGCCAGGCGAGTCCGGTCCATAAATTCATTCGGAACCGCGCAATCCCGCCCTTTGGCAGAAGGCGGGGCGGATTCATCAAGGATTTGACATGGCTGCTGCCCTTAAATTCGTTTTCAACTCATTCGCAACCCGGCACGACGTTCTTATTCTGTTCTGCGCCGAGAGCATGAAATTTGGGCCGGCCAGCCGGCGCATCGTCTCGCGCCTGGGAGACAGTTTGCGTCGCGCCGCCGCCGCCGACCGTTTCACCGGGAAAAACGGGTCAAGCCTGGACCTAATTGCGCCTGCGGGCCTCGACGTGCCGCGACTGGTCGTCGTCGGCATTGGCAAGGACAGCGCCTTGACCTCCCGCGATCTCACCAAATTGGGCGGCGTCGCGATGGGAAAACTGACCAAAGCCGCCGCGGCCGCAACGATTTTTGCCGAACTGGGGTCGGGGGCGCTTAAAGCCGACCAGGTGGCCGATCTGGCGCTCGGTGCGCGGCTTCGTGGCTATGCATTCGACCTCTATAAGACCAAGCGCAAAGATGACGAAGAGCTGGCGCCGAAAAGGATTGAACTGAACTTTGCCTGTGCGAATCCGGCATCGGCGGAGAAAGCCTGGGCGCGCCGCGCCGCCATCGCTGACGGCGTGCTTCTCGCCCGCGATCTCGTCAATGAGCCCGGCAATGTGCTTTATCCCGGCGAATTCGCTCGCCGCGCATCAGGTTTGACCAAGTTGGGGGTTGGCGTCGAAGTGCTCGACGTTGCCGCGATGCGCAAGCTTGGCATGGGCGCACTGCTCGGGGTCGGACAAGGTTCCGCGCACGAAGCAAGGCTTGTCGTCATGCGCTGGAACGGCGGCAAGCGTGGCGCCGATCCCGTCGCATTCATCGGCAAGGGGGTGTGCTTCGACAGCGGCGGCCTTTCGATCAAGCCGGCGCAAAACATGGAGGACATGAAGGGCGATATGGCGGGGGCTGCCTGCGTCGTTGGCCTCATCCATGCGCTGGCGGCGCGCAAAGCGAAGGTCAATGCGGTTGGCGCCATCGGTCTTGTTGAGAACATGCCCGACGGAAAAGCCCAGCGGCCGGGCGACATCGTCAAAACGATGTCAGGACAGACCATCGAAATCATCAATACCGATGCCGAAGGCCGTCTCGTCTTGGCCGACGTGCTTCATTATGTGAACAAGCGATTCAAGCCAAAATTCATGATCAACCTGGCGACGCTTACGGGAGCGATCATCGTTGCGCTCGGACAGGAATATGCCGGCCTGTTCTGCAACGATGACAAACTCGCCGAGCGGCTGGTAAAGGCGGGGGAGGCGACCGGCGAACGGGTTTGGCGGATGCCGCTCGGCCCCGAATACGACAAGATGATCGATTCAAAATTCGCCGATATGAAAAATACCGGCGGGCGCTCGGGCGGCGCGATTACGGCTGCTCAGTTGTTGCAGCGTTTCGTCAATAAAACCCCTTGGGCTCATCTCGACATTGCCGGCACCGGGATGGGTTCGCCGCAAAACGACATCAACCGGAGCTGGGGCTCGGGTTGGGGCGTGCGGTTGCTTGAGCGACTCGTCGAAGATCACTACGAGCGCTGAGCGGAGGGGCAATGACCGAAATTCTATTTTACCATCTGAAGGGTCAGACGCTGGAGCAGGTACTGCCGCCGCTCTTGCAAAAATCGCTCGAGCGCGGGTGGCGCGTGGTCGTTCAAGCTTCGTCCGACGAGCGCGTGGAGGCGCTCGATGCGCATTTGTGGACCTGGCGCGACGACGCTTTCCTGCCGCACGGGACCTCCCGCGATCCCGAAGCGGCCGAACAACCGATCGTGCTTACCGCCAGTGCCGAAAATCCGAATGGTGCGGCGGTGCGCTTCCTGGTCGATGGCGCGAATTTGACAGCGGATGCGGGCAATTATCAGCGGATCGTGCTGCTGTTCGATGGCGATGATCCCGAAGCTGTTGAAATAGCTCGCATGCGGTGGAGTGAGGCCAAGACAAACGGCGCCGAGGTTACCTATTGGAAGGCTGACGAGAACGGCCGCTGGCAGCGGCAAAGCGGGGCGTGAAAGCAGTTTTCATTTTGGCAAAGATACTCCTTGTATGATCTTGAAATAACGATATTTTTTCGCATTAGAAACTGATCGATTTCAAGCCCCTTTAAGCGCTGTTTGTGGCGATTATATTCTTTGCTCCACGTCATTTTGGGATGCTATAGTTGTTCCATGAATAAGCGTTCAGTGAAAAACAAGCGTCCCGCCAAAGCCGCCTCCAAATCCAGCCGAAAAACTGCGCCCCGCAAGGTCGCCGGGCGCCCCGGCACGGCCCAAGCGGCAACTGCTTCGCGGCTTTCGGCGCGGAAATCGCAACCGATCAGCGCGCTGAAGCCGCCGTCGGCGAGAAAAATCACGGCTTCTGAGGCTTCCACGGTCACGGTCGCACAGATTACCGCGCTCGGTCATTCACTGCGGACGCACAAATTCCATGTCGGCCAAACCGTATTTTATACCTCAAGCCCGATTAGTCGCCCGGGCGCCAGTGGCAGCTACAAGGTTGTGAGGCTGCTGCCGTCGGACGGTGAGGATTATCAGTATCGCATCAAGAATCCGGGCGAGGCCTTTGAGCGCGTGGCCAAAGAGAGCCAGCTCGAGATCGAGTACTAGTCGCGCAACAGACGACTGGCGCGCACGGCAGCACTGCGCCATACTCGCCTCCTTGGGGAAGCGACATCGTCCCGCATAGGCTTTTCGATGCTCGGCATTGATCCGGATGTCGGACACTTGCGCTTTTGGGTCGCGTCCGGGGCGGCGGCTCTGCTCGTGCTTGTCTGCGCGCTGGCGCTCGATTGGACGCGGTCGAGGATCATCGCGCGGTTCGCCGTGGCCGGACTCGGAGCTGCGTTTGGCGCGATATTGGCCTGGGCTTTCCTGGCCGGCGCCGCGGTACGCGATCTCAGCGTCGAACGCCGGAATCTCGAAATGCGCGCGGCCCAGCTGACGGGGCAGGTGCTCGCACCGGGGTCGCCGCTTGCCTGTCTCGACGCGACCGGCGGCGAAAGCGTCGAAGCAGCGTGCGAAAAAGCGCTGTTCGCTGGCCCGGCAACAGTGGCGGCGGCCTCGTCCTATACCGCTGCGCGACTAACGCTGCTGTCCGATATCGCCGCCCACATCAAGGCCGGCGGCAATCTCGATTCGGTCTTGCCCTCGCTGCGCCGCGCGCTTGAGGCGGATCGCTTCGGTTTCGTCGCCCATACGCTCGCAATACGCGACGGCTGCGCGAGCAGCCGTTGCGGGACTTTGGCACTGCTGCGCGATCCGGAGCGGGTGCGGGCCAATTTAAGCGCGCAGACCTTCGATCGGTACCTCGACCGTTATTTGCCACTGTGGGGGCAGCCCGAGACTCCGGTCGCTGAGGCTGCCCCTTCTTCGACTGCTACGCTTGCCGCCAGCCAACCGCCGGCAGGTCAGGTCCAGAAAAAAGTTGTCGTCGACGCCGATTTTCCGAGCGCTGCGTCGATTCCTGCCATCAGCATCATGAACCCAGAGCCAAAAGCCTCGCCGGCAAACATGGCCGGTGACGCGCATACGGCAGCGTCCGGGCGCCGGTCTTCACGCAAAGCCGGCAGTTCACCGCCGCCGGCACCGGTATCCTCAGCGGCGACTTTGGTCCCGCAGGTCGATCCCGTCTGGGCCCCCGGGACCGCGTCAGTCCCGCCGCCGCATCCCGCCGTCGCGCCACCACAAGCCTCGCCGCCACCACAGGCGAGTGCCGGGCAGACACCGGCCGCGCAATGAGTTGAACGCACAACCGTTACCCGCTCAGATGCGGCGAGATGCTGCGCTCCGTCCTCATCGCTAACCGCGGCGAAATTGCCTGCCGTATCGCGCATACCGCGAAGCGCCTCGGCATGCGCACCATCGCGGTCTATTCCGAAGCGGACGCCGGCGCCCTGCATACCCGATTATGCGATGAGGCCTACCTGATCGGAGGCCCGGAGCCGCGCGCAAGCTATCTCGCAATCGAAAACTTGATCGCGGCAGCCAAGCGAGCCGGGGCCGAATGCGTTCATCCTGGCTACGGCTTTCTGTCCGAGAATGCTGACTTCGCTGAAGCCTGCGCGCAAGCAGGCCTCGTCTTTGTCGGTCCGCCAGCCAGCGCAATCCGCGCGATGGGGCTCAAGGACCATGCCAAAAAGCTCATGGAGCGAGCCGGTGTACCGGTTGTCCCCGGCTACCACGGCGATCGCCAAGATGCGAAATTCCTGCGGGAAAAAGCCTACCAGGTCGGCTATCCGGTGCTGATCAAGCCCGCCGCCGGCGGCGGCGGCCGCGGCATGCGGCGGGTCGACAAACACGCCGATTTCGATGCCGCGCTTGAAGGTGCTGTGCGCGAGAGCCAATCGGCATTCGGAACCGGCCGGGTCTTGATCGAGAAATTTGTCACCTCGCCCCGGCACATCGAAATCCAGGTTTTTGCCGACAACCACGGCAACGCGATTCATCTTGGCGAACGCGATTGTTCGCTACAGCGGCGCCATCAGAAGGTGATCGAGGAGGCGCCGGCGCCTGGCATGACGCCGGAATTGCGCACGGTAATCGGCAAGGCTGCGGTGGCAGCCGCAAAGGCGGTCGAGTACCGCGGCGCCGGTACGGTGGAATTTGTCGCCGACGGCACGGCCGGACTGCGCGCCGACGGATTCTGGTTCATCGAAATGAACACGCGGCTGCAGGTAGAGCACCCGGTGACCGAGGAAGTTACCGGCCTTGATCTCGTCGAGTGGCAGTTCCGGATCGCTGCTGGCGAAAAGCTGCTGCTGCGTCAAAATGAGATTCAGTTCGAGGGACACGCGATCGAAGCACGCGTCTATGCCGAAGATCCCGAGCACGGCTTTCTGCCGTCCACCGGAACAATTGTCGCGCTGGAATTTCCCGACGCGATTCGGGTGGATAGCGGCATCGAAGCCGGCGACGCGGTGCCGCCGTTTTACGATCCGATGATCGCCAAGCTCATTGCCCGTGCGCCGACACGCGATGGCGCACTCGATCGGCTTGCCCAAGCGCTCGACGCAACGGTGATCGCCGGGGTGCGAACCAACGTGCCCTTCCTCGCCAATCTGTGCCGAGCCGCCACTTTTCGCCAAGGCAAAGCCGATACCGGTTTTATCGACCGTGACCTCACGGCTTTGGGCGCAGCGCCTCGAGAGCCCGATTGGGGGGCCGCCGCGCGCGGCGCGACACATTTGGTTGAGGCGATTGGCGTTGCGCAGGAGGAGGCGTCGGCGCACGAAGCGGACGCCCCGGAAGAATATTCTCCCTGGTCAGCGTGCGACGGTTTTCAACTCGGCAGCAGGCGTGAAATCTCGCTGCCAATCGTAGTTGACAGCGGGGATGCCGAGGCGGTCATCACCTATGGGAACGACGGTCTGCGACTGACGGTTTGCGGCGTCGAACCGGCTACTGACGTGCGCCTGTTCCGGTCTGGTGCGCAAGCCTACGTATTGCGTGGAGGCCGCCAGACCCGCGTCCGCATCAAGGATTTTGCAGCGAGCGCCGCCGAGGCGGCGGGCGGGGACAACGTGATTAAGGCGCCCATGCACGGGCGCGTGCTGGAGCTTCTCGCCGGCATCGGCGATCGCGTGGTCGTCGGGCAAAGACTCGCCGTGATCGAGGCGATGAAAATGGAGCACACGCTGCGCGCGCCGTTTGCCGCCGTAGTGAAAGAGCTTCCTGTGAGTACGGGCGCGCAGGTTATAGAAGGCGCCCCGATTATGGTGCTAGAGCCTATTGAAGATCCTTGAGGCTTCGTCAGAGTGAGAAAAACATGACCGTGCATCTGATCAAGCTTTGCGTCGGTTGCGATTCCGTTCGCGAGCTTGAGGGTTGGATCAAGGAGAAACTCAAGGCCAAGCGCAAGAACGGGCAGAAGCCCGAGCACATTCACCGCACCCGGATGGTGCCCAAGCGGGCGGCGGAGCTGGTCGACGGCGGATCGCTGTATTGGGTCATCCGCGGCGAAATCATGTGCCGCCAGCGGGTGCGCGCGATCCGTCCCTTCGTCGACAAGGATGGGATCGGGCGTTGCGGCGTCGTGCTCGATCCCAAAGTGGTTTTGGTCGAGCCGCGGCCGCATCGTGCCTTTCAAGGCTGGCGCTATCTTGCTTTCAAGGACGCTCCGCGCGACCTCGACAAAGCCGCCAAGGGCGCCGCCGCCATGCCCGAGACGCTGCGGCGCGAGCTCCGCGAGCTTGGGCTGATGTGACCGGCCCAGGTCATTACCGGAATTGCCGCATGGCGCCCCCGCAAGCGATCACGTAAAGTCCGCGGCCAAAGCGCCGGACCGCTAACGCCCGGCGGTTTGCGGAGCGGCACGATGATCATTGAAAGCGAGAAAGACGTCACGAAAGCAGTATTGAGCGAGATTGCGCGCAGCAAAAATCCGCGCTTGCGCGAGATCCTGTCCGCGTTCGTTCGCCACCTGCACGATTTTGCCCGCGAGGTGGAGCTGACTGAGGCGGAGTTTCAGGCGGCGATCGGCTACATCGTCGCGTTGGGCAAGCATACCAATGAGACTCACAACGAAGCCGTGCTGATGTCCGGTTCGCTCGGCTTCTCGAGTTTGATCTGTCTCCTCAATAACGGCAATCGCGGCCAGACTGAAACCGACGCTAATCTTCTCGGCCCGTTTTGGCGCATGAATTCTCCGCGCACGGCGAACGGCGATTCGATTGTGCGTTCGCCAACGCCCGGTCCGGTGCTGTTTGTCGACGCCCGGTTTCACGATGCGAACGGCAAGCCCATCGTCGGCGCCGAAGTCGACATCTGGCAATCCTCACCGGAAGGTTTTTACGAAAACCAGGATCCGGTTCAGGCCGACATGAATTTGCGCGGCAAGTTCACGACCGACGCGAACGGTCACATCAGCTTCCGCAGCGTTAAGCCGGCGGGCTATCCCATTCCGATCGACGGTCCGGTCGGCGAATTGCTGCGCGCACAGGGGCGGCACAATATGCGCCCCGCGCACCTGCATTTTCTGGTTTACAAGCCGGGCTTCAAAACTTTGATCTCGCAACTCTACGTGCCCGACGACAAGCACATCGAGACTGACGTGCAATTCGGCGTCACGCGCCATCTGATCGGCGATTACATCCGCCACGACGAGTCTTGCCCGCGGGCGGCGGACGTCAAACCACCGTGGTATTCGCTCGAGCATACCTTCGTGATGGAAAGCGGCGAGGCCCGCTTGCCGAAGCCGCCGATTACCGGAAAGGCCGAAGGGGAGCGGCCGGAGATCCCCCATCTCGAGGCCGCGGAATGATTCACGCCCGCGAACGGGCGGGTGTGACCACAAGTAGGGGAATCACATGCAGCGTCGGACTGTGCTCAAGGGGATGACGGCAACCGCCGCGACCGGGTTTTTGGCCCGCCGCGCGGCCGCGGCGACACCGCTTAAAGTCGGCGTCAGCATGCCGCTCACCGGCGCCGGCTTCAACGCCGTTGGCCGTCAGCTGCAGGCCGCGCTGAAAGTTTACGTGCAGCAGCATGGCGATACCGTCGCCGGGCGGCAAATTCAGATTACCATCCGCGACGACGGCGGCGTGGCCGACAATGCCCGGCGTCTTATTCAGGAGATGATCGTCGATCAAAAAGTCGACATTCTCGGCATTGGGATCACCCCGACCGCGCTTGCCATTGCGCCGCTCGCAACCGAGTCGAAGAAAGCCACTCTGGTGATGAGTTCGGGCGCTTCGATCACGACGACGAAATCTCCATACTTCGTGCGCGCCGGTTTCATCCTGCCGCCGCAGTCCTGGATCTTGGCCGAATGGGCGGCCAAGAATGGCAGCAAACGCGTGGTCACGCTGGTCAACGATTGGGCGCCAGGAGTCGAAGCGGAAACCTCTTTCACGACGCGGTTTAAGCAGGTTGGCGGTGAGATCGTGGAATCGATCCGTATTCCGCTGGCCAATCCGGACTTCGCGCCGTTCTTGCAACGGATCGGCGACATTAAGCCGGACACCGCCTTTATTTACTTCCCCGGCACGCAGGCGCCGATCTTCGCTAAGCAATTTGCCGAACGCGGCTTGGGCCGGTCGGGCATCAAGATCATCGGGCCGGGCGATCTCACCGACGATGATGATCTCAACAATATGGGCGATCAGATGCTCGGCATGATCACCGCCGGGCCGTATTCCGCCGCGCACGATTCTGCGCTCAATAAGACTTACGTGGCGGCAATACAGAAGGCGAACGGCTTCCGCCCGGACTTTGTCTCGCTCGGCGCCTATGACGGCCTGCACCTGATCTACGAGGCGCTCAAAAAGACCGGCGGCAATTCCGACGGCGACGCCTTGATCGCGGCGATGAAGGGCATGGCTTTCGAAAGCCCACGCGGGCCGGTCTCGATCGATCCGGACACCCGCGACATCGTCAGCAACATCTACATCCGCAAAGTGGTGAAGAAGGATGGCCAGCTCTGGAGCGAGGAATTCGAGACTTATCCGAGCGTCAAGGATCCGATGAAAGTGGCGGCGGCGAAGTAGCGGCGCGCCTGATTTACACCGCGAGATTGTCGATCAAGCGCGTCGTGCCGACGCGCACCGCGGCGAGCAGCCGGATCGGTTCGCCGACCAAGCCTTTAAGCGGCTCGAGCGTGTCGGCATGACGCGCTTCGAAATAGTCGAGTTGCAAACCGCCGCGCGTGGTCGCTTCGCGCGCTTGCTTGAGTACTTCGGCAACGGGCGCACCGCCGCCGATCTTTACCGCGGCTTCTTTGAGCGCGCGGTAGAGCATCGGCGCGGTTTGGCGCTCCGCCGGAGTGAGGTAGCGGTTTCGCGAAGAAAGGGCGAGGCCGTCGCGCTCGCGCACGATCGGCGAGCCGACGATCCGGGTCTTCAGGCCAAGGTCGCGGCGAAGCTGCGTGACGACTTTGAGTTGCTGGTAATCTTTCTCGCCGAACAGGGCAATATCGGGCTCGCACTGGATCAGGAGCTTCGCAACCACGGTCGCTACGCCCGCAAAAAAATGTGGACGGCTGGTGTCTTCCAATCCGACCGTAGCCGGTCCCTCCGGAATGACCCGCGTGGCAAACCCGTCCGGATACATGGTTCGCACGGAAGGCGCCCAAACCAGATCGACTTGCCGTTTGGCCAGAGCGGCAATATCGGCCGCGAATGTTCGCGGATAGGTGGTCAGGTCCTCGTGGGGAGCAAACTGCGTCGGATTAACGAATATCGAGACAACCACGCAATCGGCCCGGCTTTGGGCCCGGCGCACCAAGGAAAGATGCCCTTCGTGCAGCGCTCCCATTGTCGGCACCAAGGCAATTGTGCAGCCGCGCCTGCGGAAATTCGTGATGGCGCGGCGCAGCGCAGGTAGGGTGCGGATGACGCGCGGATGACGCTTCGCTCGCCGGGAAATCTTCATGATGACGTTGCAGCGTGAGCACACTCACGCACGTTTCGTCGATGCAGCGTTTCGTTTACGATTAACTTATTTCGATAGATGCTGTATCTTGACCCGGCGCGTTGCAAATTCAGAAAGTAGTCGCAACGCAGGGGTTGCGTCCTATGCTGATGCAGGCGGAGCTTGGCCGTCCGTTCTCGGCGCATGTGATTGTCCTCGGGAACGAAAAAGGCGGCTCCGGCAAATCGACCACGGCGATGCATGTCGCCGTCGCATTGCTGCAAGCTGGCCAGCGGGTCGCCACGATCGATCTCGATTCCCGCCAGAAGAGCTTCACCCACTATATCGAGAACCGCCGCGGCTGGGCCGCGCGCACCGGGGTTCAACTGGAAATCCCTGTGCATTATTGCATTGCACGCGGTTGCGGCGTACGCCTTGATGAAATCGAAGCCCAAGAATTCGCCGCTTTTGCTCAAGCCGTAAGCGCGGTCGAGCAAAGCCACGACTTTGTGGTCATCGATACGCCGGGCACCGATTCCTACATGATGCGTCTGGCCCATTCGATGGCGGACACCCTGATCACGCCATTAAATGACAGTTTCGTCGACTTTGACGTGCTCGGCACCATCGATCCGATCTCGTTCGGAGTGGCCGGGGTGAGCCACTATGCAGACATGGTGCGCGAAGCTCGCCGCCAGCGCCGGCTCGTTGATGGTGGCCTTACCGATTGGGTGGTGGTCCGCAATCGGCTTTCGACCTTGGGCTCGCGCAACCGCCGTCTGGTCGGCGAGGGGGTCGACGGTCTCGCCAAGCAGCTCGGGTTCCGCACAGTGGATGGTTTCGCCGAACGGGTGGTCTACCGCGAATTCTTTCCTCGCGGCCTCACCGCCCTCGACGACCTCAATGAGGATACGCTTGGCCTGCGGCCGACCAGTTCACACGTTACCGCCCGCGACGAGGTGAAGGTCTTCATCGATTCGCTCCGGCTTCCAATCGACGAACGCGGTAAACGCCGCGCGGCGGCTCGCGCGGAATGGGTCGCGGCTGCGGGAAAGCCGCTTGACACGTACGATCTCCTTGCTGATTGAGCCGAGCTGCGCCCGCCGGCTGAAATCGCTATCTCCAACGAAATCGCTATAACGCTCGGATGCTTGGCCTCGTTGGCGTCGTCATCCTTTTGGTTTTGCTCTGGGCCGCAAAAATGTGGCGCCCGCGCGGAATCCTCAATGTCGCCCAGCAACGCCTCAGCGGTGCGCTCGCAATTTTGATCGCCGCGCTTGTGCTGGTCCGCGGTGACTGGGGGTTCGGCCTCGGGCTCGGACTTTTTGGGCTTTACCTGTTGGGCGAGGCGTTGCCTTGGCCGCTCAGCTCACTGGCAGCTTATTTTGACGGCGGGGGATCCGGCCGGCGTGAATACGCGCAAGCTGATGCGGATACGACCCTCGGCGCGCGGTCTGCGGCTCGCAGCAAAATGACTGAACAGGAGGCCTATCAGATCCTTGGCGTTCAGCCCGGTGCGAGCATGACCGAGATCGGCCGCGCGCACCGCTCGCTCATGAAGAAACTGCATCCCGACCAGGGGGGGACGACGTATTTGGCGGCGCGCATCAATGAGGCCAAGGACGTGCTGCTTCGGAGCCATCGCTGAGGTACTCGTTGCGGACCCTCGCGTGTCTTCCGTCCTCCGTCGCGCTTCCCTTCGATCAGTGATGATCTTCGCGATCACTCGGCCCCTTGAATGGGCTCTTCTTAATCTTTCAGCGCCTTAGTCTTTCAGTGCCATGCATTCGAAGTCGCTGTGCTTGAGCGCCCGGCAGGCGGCTTCCGCAGTCGACTTTTCGAATCCGGCGAAGCGGGCCCGGTAGAGCGCCTTGTCGCCTTTTTGGACTCGCTCGGTGAATGGATCTTTCGCGGCAAGCGGCGCGTGGACTTTGATCTGCGCGGCGGAGAGGTGCTGCCTGGCCTGATCCTCGTCATCGAACGCGCCGATTTGAATCAGCCAGCCGCCATGGGCGTGAGCAGGCGGAGCGGAGTAAGCAGGCAGGGTTTGTACGTTCGCCGCCGCCGCGTGCGTTTCGATCGGCGCGGGTTCGATCTGCGCCGGCTGCATCTGCACCGGTTGAATCTGTACCGGCGCCGCCTCGACGGATTTTAGTGGCGCCGGCTCCCGGTCCGCAGGCGCCGGCACTGACGGTTCGGCTTGGGCCACCTTGAGATCAACATTTGGCGCGGCAGCTGCGATCTCAGTCCGTGGCTGCGAACTGGCGCGGGTCGCCGGCTGCGCAGGAACGGCGGGCGCAACCGCGCTCGGTTGCGGAGCCGTTGCCGTGACCGGAACCAAGGCCGGCATCGGCGCCAGTGAAGCGGTTTGCACCGGGGCAGTTCGGTAGGAAATCGTCTTCACAAGGAGTGGCCGGATCGGATCATTCGATCCAGCGGCCATGCGTGGTGCCATGCTTGGCGCTAGGCTTGGCTCGAAACTCGCCGTTGCGGTGCGGTCGGTCCGGGCCGCCGGCGATCGAGCCGAAGCCTCCTCACGACGTTCGGCCGCCTCGGCAATCATGGGCGCGGTGCGGCGCACCGCCGCTTCCTTGATGTGGGCGCTGATGAGTTCGCGCATGCGTTCGTCGCGTTCGGAGGCCGAAGGACCTCCCATCACGACGGCGACAAGATAACGACCGTCACGATGCAACGAGGTAAGCAGATTGAATCCGGAAGCGCGCGTGAAACCGGTTTTGATGCCGTCTACTCCATCGACTGCGCCGAGGAGATGGTTGTGATTACGCATCGCTTCGCCGTGATAGACAAAAGATTCTGTGGAGAAATATCGGTAGTGGTGCGGAAACCGCTCTTGGATGGCGCGTCCAAGGATGGCCTGATCGCGCGCGGTCGTGACTTGGCCGTCGTCCGGCAAACCCGATGCATTGACGTAAATTGTGTGTGACATGCCAAGCGCGTGCGCTTTCTGCGTCATCAGCTTGGCGAAGCCGTCCTCATCCCCGCCCAGGTTTTCGGCGACCGCGACCGCGGCATCATTGGCCGACTTGGTGACGATTCCTTTGATTGCATCCTCGACGCTGATGGTCTGGCCGGGTTTGAGCCCGAGCTTGGTCGGCGCCTGCTCTGAGGCGTGTTCGGAGATTTTGAGCGCGCTATCGAGTTTCAGCCTGCCGGATTCGAGACGCTCGAACAAAAGATAGAGCGTCATGACCTTGGTCAGCGAAGCGGGATGGCGCAAAGCGTCAGGGCTGGCGGCCTGCAAAACGGATCCGCTATTGCCGTCAACAACGATGGACGCAAAAGGCGGCGAATAATCTTCGACACGGGCGTGACGATGACCATGCCCGGCATGGGCGTGATGCGCACGGGAATAATGATGCCGTCGCGCGTCGGCGACGTCGCCAGTGATCGTAAGGGCCGCAGCGACCGCGGCACTCGCCAACAGGCAGTAACGAAGCCCGCTGCGGGCTTCGAATTCCACCGATGCCATTGGTAACCCCGTCCCTGAACGCGCCTCACCCCGTAAGGCGGCCCCTCACTCTGTCTGCTGCTCCGGGACAGTGTACGGTGCGCTTAGCGCGAGACGGACACCACCCCAACTCGGTCGTTACCCCAACAACACGGTCAAGCAGGTTAGGAAGACGCAGTTGCGAAACGGTTAAGTGCAGCCGCGCCGCCGCCCCAAAAATCGCCTATGTGGCCGCTTTTGTGCGGCGCACCATATATATGATCACCGCCGCAAAAGGCCTTTTCATGGCAAACCGGTTAATGCCCCACGCGTTGAATTGGACGCCTGCACCGGTCGCCGGCGCGCCGCCAGCTGCGGCCGGCGCCCTCCACGCCGTCCGGCCATACGCGGGCGACGGATTTACTGATGTGTCGCGCGACCGAAATTAGCCCCGTTCGCGAGTACCCTACGGTGCATGTCATGACCGCAGCGCCTCGCCAGAGCAATTTGGGCGAACCGCGCATGCTATCGGCCATCTTGTGCTCGGCGACAGGTGAACTATCTGACCGTTTCGCCAGCACTTCGAAATTGTGCACGGTGACCTTTCGCGTGCGGCCGATAGGCGTTTCCGCTTTGGAAGTTGCTCTATCGATTCGGCGCGTGATCCGCGCTAATTTTACTCGCTGTGCGGGGATTCTCGCAGGCAAGCGGTCGGCAACGGCGCCGGCCGCGGATGATCCAGCAGTCCGGAAGTCGAACGAACCAATGCCGTTGATTGACGTTACTACCCATGTGCCAGCCCGGCTGGCGGACGACGATCGCAAGCGTAAAGGCGACGGCTCGCCCGGGACCGCGGTCATTACCAAGACAAGGCCGCAAACCAAGCGGCCAAACCTCTATCGCGTGCTGCTGCTCAACGATGACTACACGCCGATGGAGTTCGTGGTCCATGTCCTCGAGCGTTTCTTCAACAAGGATCACGAAACGGCGCATCGGATCATGATGCACGTGCATCAGCACGGCATCGGCGAGTGCGGTGTTTATACGTATGAGGTTGCCGAAACCAAAGTGACACAGGTTATGGACTTTGCCCGCAAACACCAGCATCCTTTGCAATGCATCATGGAGAAGAAGTGATTCTGGGAGCTAGCGTCCAATACAAACGATGAGAAACGGAAATGCCGACTTTTTCGCGCAGTCTTGAACAGTCGCTCCACCGGGCCTTGGCGCTTGCCAATGAGCGCCACCATGAATACGCGACGCTCGAGCACCTACTGCTGGCGCTGATCGAAGATCAGGACGCCGCGGCAGTCATGCGCGCGTGCAATGTCGATCTGGAAAAGTTGCGGCGCAGTCTTATCGCTTATCTGGAATCCGAGTTGGACAATCTGGTCACCGACGGCAGCGATGATTCGAAGCCGACCGCCGGCTTTCAACGCGTGATCCAGCGTGCGGTGATCCATGTTCAATCGTCCGGTCGCGAAGAGGTGACCGGCGCCAACGTGCTGGTTGCGATTTTCGCCGAACGCGAGAGCCATGCCGCGTATTTCCTGCAAGAGCAGGACATGACGCGCTACGACGCGGTCAATTATATCAGCCACGGCATCGCCAAGCGCCCCGGCATGTCCGAAGCGCGGCCGGTGCGTGGCGCCGACGAGGAAGCCGAAGGCAAATCCGGCGACGAGCCGAAGAAGAAAGGCGACGCGCTCGACGCCTATTGCGTCAACCTCAACAAGAAGGCGCGCGAGGGCAAGATCGATCCGCTGATCGGCCGTGAGTCCGAGATCAATCGCACCATTCAGGTGCTGTGCCGGCGGCAGAAGAACAATCCGCTGTTCGTTGGCGAAGCCGGCGTCGGCAAGACCGCCATCGCGGAAGGATTGGCGCGCCGCATCGTGCACGGCGAAGTCCCCGACGTGCTGCGCAATGCGACCGTGTTTGCGCTCGACATGGGCACGTTGCTCGCCGGGACACGCTATCGCGGCGATTTCGAAGAACGCTTGAAGCAGGTGATCAAGGAGCTCGAAGCCTATTCGGGC
>DASSXN010000056.1:0-21460 GCA_035703785.1 Xanthobacteraceae bacterium | reverse complement strand
GAGGAGGGGGATTCGTGCGCCGGCTGATCGCAGCATCCGTGGGGATTCTTACGCTCGCATCACTCGGCGCGCAGGCGGCTGATTTACCGCTGCCCGCACCCGGACCAGCGGTCTATGCACCGCCGGCGGCGTATCGAGCCGTCGCCAATTGGGGCGGTTTTTATGTTGGCGGTAATATCGGCGTGGGCTTGGCGCGCGACAAGAGCACTTTCAGCGCGGGGGGCGTGCCTTTCGCGACCGTGGACACGGCAGTCTTTGGCGCGGTTGGTGGCGCTCAGGCCGGCTATAATTGGCAATCGGGCGCGCTGGTTCTGGGCGCGGAGGCTGATTTTGACTGGAGCAATCTCAAAGGCAGCATCAGCGCCCAATGCGCGACTTGCGGGCCGGTGACCAATGCCTCGCTCGAACATGACGTCGACTGGTTCGGCACGGCGCGCGCCCGCATCGGTTACGCAGCCGACGGCTGGCTCGCTTATGCCACAGGCGGCTATGCCTTCGGGCGCGTCGCGCTCAAGGGCTCCGCGACCGGCGGCGGAGTGAACGCCTCGCTCACTCAAAACTCGACGCCAAGCGGCTGGGCGATTGGCGGCGGCGCCGAACTTGCGCTCGGCCCAAACTGGAGCGCAAGACTCGAATATCTTTATGTCGATCTAGGCACCGTCAACAATACCATCGTGGTCACGGGCGCGCCCTCGTTGACCGACAGCGCCCGCATCCAGATCAATGTGGTGCGCGCAGGCGTCAATTATCGCTTCTAGAGCGTCCGATCAGGTTGTATCAAATTGTCATTGCGAGGAGCCCCAACGGGGCGACGAAGCAATCCAGATTGAGCATGCGGATTTCTGGATGCAATGACGAGATAGTCTGATTGGATTCGCCATGCCCTTGGTCTCAATCACCCGGCTGCGGGTGCGGTCGTTGCGTTATTTGCCGGCGTTTTTGCTCGGCTCGCTGCGCTCGGCGCGCGAGGCAAAAAATGCGACGGGAAACCTCGCGGTTTCCGTTTTGAGCGATGCCAATCTCGCATTCTGGACGCGCACGCTATGGACCGATGAGCGGTCGATGCGCGCCTTCATGCTTGCGCCGGCGCATCGCCGCGTGATGCCGAAACTTCTGCAATGGTGCGACGAGGCGGCGGTAACCCATTGGCTGCAGGAGACGCCCGAACCCCCGTCATGGCAGGAGGTCCATCGCCGCCTGCAACAGGAGGGGCGAACCTCCAGGGTTGATCATCCCTCGGCGGCGCAATTGCGTTTTGAAATCCCGCCGCCGAGAACGGCGCGGCAATTGACGCTGAAGTCGCCGCCGCGGGCGCGCGGCACCATCGCCGGCTCTTGAATCCGGTGCCGCTCTCGCCAGAAATTATTTCAATAACTATTGAAATATCTCTTGACGCCGGGATAATATTTCAGTACTTATTGAAATATGAAAAGGCCCGACGCGCTGGCAGCTTTGGCGGCGCTGGCGCAAGATAATCGCCTCGACATATTCCGCCTCCTGGTCGAGGCCGGGCGCGCTGGCATGCCGGCGGGCGCCGTTGCCGACGCGCTTGATCTCGCGCCGAATACGCTGACCTTTCATTTCGATCGGTTGCGCGATGCCGGCCTGGTGACGGTGCGGCGCGACGGCCGCTCGATGATCTATGCGGCGCGCTACGAGGCGATGAACGCGCTGATCGCCTACCTGACTGAAAATTGCTGTCGCGGCAATCCCGAGCAATGCTTGCCAGTGAAAAGGGAAAGCGCGCCGCGTAAAGTCCGCAAGTCGCAGCGGGCGCAGATCGCCGAGCCGGTGTCATGAGGCTCTATTTGTTCGAGCACTGTTCGATCTGCTTTCGCGTGCGGATGGCCGCGGCGCTCAAGCATCTGCATCTGCAGGAAACGGTCGTGCTCGAGGACGATTCGGAGACAATGATTAAGCTGGTCGGCAAGCGCGTCGTGCCCATTCTTGTAAAAGACGACGGCCAGCCCATGCTCGAAAGCATGAATATGGTTGCCCATGTCGACGGGATCGGGGAGCCGATCCTCGTCGGTCCTCAGCGCAGCGAGCTTGCTGCATGGGCTAGTGCCACTGCCGATAAGACCGCGCCGCTGACATGGCCCAGGTATCCGCTTCT
This sequence comes from Xanthobacteraceae bacterium, assembly GCA_035703785.1. GTDB lineage: Bacteria > Pseudomonadota > Alphaproteobacteria > Rhizobiales > Xanthobacteraceae > BOG-931. Next base: position 19,344 of record DASSXN010000056.1, on the reverse strand, counting down.
TGGTCTGCCGGAGTTCAGCACCATCGCTGCGCACGATCACTTTGTCGTCCGTAAACAGAAGCGGCTTGGCGATTTGGTTGAACTACGCGCAAGGACGCACGAGTTGATCGAGGCGCTGATGCCAAACCTTGAAAAGCTCGATGGCATGATTGAGAGCCCCGCTGCGGTCAACGGCAGGCTGTCGCTCGACGATATCCGCGTGTTGCCGTTGTTGCGGTCGGCAGCCGTGGTCAAGGGGCTGCGCTTTCCGCAAAAGGTTCGCGACTATTTTGAAACGATGATGAACCGCATCGGCTATCAGCCGCTGCCGGCGGTGTAGGTGAAACCATGAAACGCCTGCATGTCCACGTCGCGGTCGATGATCTGTCCGCTTCGATCAACTTCTATTCGGCGCTGTTTGCGACCGAACCGTCCGTCGTCAAGCCGGACTACGCCAAATGGATGCTGGATGATCCGCGCGTGAACTTCGCCATTTCGGCGCGAGGCCGGGCACCCGGTCTCGACCATCTCGGTATCCAGGTTGAGAACAAGGACGAGCTCAACGAAGTCTATGCCCGGCTGCAGCAGGCAGGGGGGCGGGTGGTCGAGCAGGGACAAACCAATTGTTGTTACGCCAGGTCGGAGAAATCCTGGATCGACGACCCCGCCGGTATTGCCTGGGAAACATTTCTGACCATCGGCGAAACCACCGATTACGGCGATGGCAGCGGCGAGCGCGAGGCCCGCATCGCGAAGACGATTAACGACACTAAATCGTGCTGCGCGCCAGAAGCACCGCAAGCAGTCACGTCAGCGACGCGCCAATAGACGACGATTAGTCAGATCTGCTGTAAGCCTCGGAGGAAGTGATATGCGCGAGGACATCGATAGAAAGCCATACAACGTGCTCTTCCTTTGCACCGGAAATTCAGCTCGCTCCATCATGGCCGAGGCGATTCTCAATCGCGCCGGAATAGGCAAGTTCCGGGCGTTTTCCGCAGGCAGCCAGCCGAAGGGCCAAGTTCATCGATACGCAATCGATTTGCTAAAAAAGCTGCATTACGATGTATCAGGATTGCGGTCCAAGAGTTGGAAAGAGTTTTCGGGTGCGGACGCGCCGACACTCGATTTCGTTTTCACGGTCTGTGACAACGCTGCGAAAGAACCGTGCCCGGTTTGGCCGGGACAGCCGATGACGGCGCATTGGGGCGTACCCGATCCAGCACTCGCCACAGGTAACGAAGCAGAAGTGCGGTTTGCCTTCGCCGACACGCTACGGATGCTCACGAACAGAATTAACATCTTCGTCAGCCTGCCACTTAAGTCGCTCGATCAACTCACCCTGCAAAAGCAACTGGAAGCGATCGGCAAAACGAAGGACGCGACCGAAAAGCCTGCGTCGGCCGCCTGATGGACGAACAACCGATTTCGCTAGCTCGTCGATTGCTCGCCGAAGCTCTAGGTACTGCGATCCTCGTCGCGACGGTGGTCGGTTCGGGAATCATGGCCCAGCGCCTCGCCGGCGGTAATCAAGCGATTGCGCTGCTCGGCAACACCATCCCGACGGGAGCGATCCTTGTGGTGATCATCACCATTCTCGGACCGATCTCAGGGGCGCACTTCAATCCGGCAGTGACACTCGTCTTTGCCGCACGCGGTGAATTCCCCTGGCGCGAGGTCGTTCCGTACATCGTTGTGCAATGCGCAGGTGGCGTCATGGGCACCGTCATTGCTCATCTGATGTTTGACCTGGCACCTCTCATGATTGGGACAACTGCTCGAAGCGGTCCTTCGCAATGGCTCGGTGAAATGGTCGCTACATTCGCCTTGGTGCTGACCATTCTTGGTGGTCTGCGCTATGCCGCGCAGGCCATTCCGTGGCTAGTGGGTCTTGTGATTACGGCCGCTTACTGGTTCACGTCGTCGACCTCTTTTGCCAATCCCGCTGTTACTCTTGCGCGAGGCTTCACGACGACGTTCGCAGGGATTGCCATTAATCACGTGCCGGCCTTCATCTTGGCGCAATTGGTCGGCGCCGTGGCTGCAGTTTTGCTGTCGATTGTGTTGTTCCCGTCAGCGAAGCAGGGCCAAGCGAGCGGTCTTACCGGAAGCCACGGATTAATCACGCCGGGTGAGTAAAAATTGGCCTGTGCGTAACGCCCGTATCGGCATGCTCGCCGCCGTCACGTTCGGCCGCTGGCTGTGGCCGGACTGACGAGCGCGACGATCGTTGTTTGCTCACTTCGGCAGCAAAAGCGTGCCCCCGGCCTTGAGTGCTTCGCCATCACGGCAGCGAGCTGTACCTTCGGAGTGAAGTCGCCGCTGAGCATCATCTTGCGAAATATTCCAAAGGTTTCGGTCGCAAACGGCTGACGAATTGTGTGCATGGCCGCGCCAGCGGGCTCGCGCATCTGCTGAGACGCCGTCGGCGCGATGCCGAAAGTCAGCAGTGCCGCAATCGAAGCGAATGATCTGAGCCGGGACATGCACACGCATACAGAAAAACATCGTGCACAGGGGCGGCGCTTGATCTGGATCAATGCGCCGTCAACCATTTTGCGCCGCAAGCGGCGACGTGAACTTCAGAGCCTGCGATCAGCTCGCTTCGCGCAGCTTCACCGCGCCGGCGAGATCGACCGAGACGAGCTGCGACACGCCGCGCTCGGCCATGGTGACGCCGTAGAGGCGGTTCATGCGCGCCATGGTGATCGGGTTATGAGTGATAATCACAAAGCGCGTATCGGTCGATCGGGTCATTTCGTCGAGCAGATCGCAGAAGCGCTCGACATTGTAATCGTCGAGCGGCGCGTCGACCTCGTCGAGAATGCAGATCGGCGCTGGATTGGTCAGGAACACCGCAAAAATCAAAGCGAGCGCGGTGAGCGCCTGTTCGCCGCCGGATAAAAGCGACAGCGTGGCCGGTTTCTTGCCCGGCGGCTTCGCCATGATTTCAAGGCCGGCTTCGAGCGGGTCGTCGTGCTCGATGAGCTGCAATTCGGCGTTGCCGCCGCCGAACAATTCGCTGAACAGTTTCTTGAAATTCTCATTGACGACCTGGAACGAGGCCAACAGCCGTTCGCGCGCTTCGTGATTGAGACTGTGGATGCCCTGGCGCAGCCGGCGGATCGCCTCGATCAAGTCGTCGCGTTCGGCAGTGAGCTTGCCGTGCTGTCCTTCGACCTCGCGCAATTCCTGCTCGGCGAGGAGGTTCACGGAGCCAAGGCGTTCGCGCTCCTGCTTGATGCGTTCGATCTTGCCTTCCACCTCGGCGATCGAGGGCAGCGCCGCGTCGGGCTTGATCTCGGCGAGCTGCGCCGCGGCGGCGGGTTCGATCTGCAAGATCTCGTGGATTTCATGCTCGATATCGGCGAGCCGGCGTCGCGCCGCTTCGTGGCGTTCCTCGCCGCGAGCCGCTTCGGCCCGCGCCTCGCCGACCGCTTCGAGCGCCGCGCGCGCGGCCTTGTCGGCTTCGCCGAGCTCGCTCTCGGCTTCGGCCAGACGGTCGGCGGCGGTGCGCCGCGCTTGCGTTGCAGTTTCGATCTCGCCGATCAAACCCTGCCGCTGGACGGCAAATTTCTGCGGCGCGTTGATGAGCTCGCCACGCTCTGCGGTCGCCTCGTCGGTGCGCTGGCCCAGCGTGGCGATTTGCGCCGCCGCATTGTCGCGGCGCTCGCTCCAGGCCCCCCGCTCGTCGGCGATCGCCGCAAGCCGATGCTCGGCGAGCTGCGCTTCGCGCGCGACCGCTTGCGCCTCACCGCGAATTTCGGCGCAACTCGCGCGCTCGCGCGCAATCACCTCGTTCACGGCGGCGAGCTTTTGCTCGATCGCGTCGGCGGCGCCGAGCGCGGCCAGCGCCGCTTCCGCCTCGGCGCGCGCCGTCCGAGTTTCGTCGCGTGCGGCCGTAAGGCGCTGCCGCGCCTCTTTCAGCGCGGAGACGCGCGCGGCGTTGCGGCCGACCTCGCGTTCGGCGGCGGTATGGGCCTCACGGGCCGAATCTGCGAAACGTTGCGCTTGCCGCCAGCGCTCGCGGGCTTCGCTTTCCGCACTTGCAGTAGCGGCAAGCGCCGCCTCGGCCGCTTCAAGAGCGCTTCGCTTGCCCTCGACGTCGATGCGGGCTGCTGCAAGTTCGCTCTCGAGCGCTTGCAGCCGGCCGCGTTCGGCGAGACGGCGCGCCGCGCCGGTCGGCGCATGCGCGGCCGCCGCGAAACCGTCCCACCGCCACAGATCGCCTTCGCGCGAAACGAGGCGCTGACCGGGCTTGAGCAATTTGACGAGCTTTGCGCCCTCGTTGCGGTCCACCACCCCGATCTGGGCGAGGCGGCGAGCGAGTTCGGCGGGCGCTTTGACATATTTCGACAAGGCCGCGGCGCCCGCCGGCAGGGCCGGATCAGTCCGTTCGGCAGCGGCGCCGGCCCAATGCATCGGCGCGGACGAACCAACCGGGGCGTCGAGATCGTCGCCCAGCGCGGCACCGAGCGCCTTCTCGTAGCTCTCGGCGACCGTGATCGCGTCCATGACCGGCGGCCACAGATTCTTACTCTCGACTGCGAGGAGCTTGCGGATGGTCTTGGCTTCAGTTTCGAGCCGCTGCACGGTGCGCTCGGCTCCGGCAAGCGGGCCGCGCGCGGCATCAACGGCTTCTCTCGCCTGCCGATGCGCGGCTTCGGCGCGTTGCGCCGCCGCTTCTGCTTCGGTGAGCGCCGACTGCGCCCCCGACACGCCGCTCGCCAGCGCCGAGAGATCGGACGCATCGGTGTCGCTCTCGGCGAGCCCGGCATCGATTCCGCCAAGTTCCGCCGCAAGGCGGCCGGCGCGCTGCTCGTGCTCGCGCAGGGCGGCCTGGAGCTGATTGCGGCGCGCGGTCAGGTCGGCGAGCGCGCCGGTCAGTTCGGCGAAGGATTTTTCCGATTGCGCCAGCGACGATTCGGCTGAATTGACTTGGGCATTGGCGCCGTTGAGCCGCGCCTCGGTTTCGTGCGCCACATCGCGAAGGTTTTTCTCTTCGGCGTCGAGACGGCCGAGCGCAGCCTCGGCGTCGGCGGCGAGCGCGCGCTCGCGCGCCAGGTCGGCGGCGAACTGCTCGATGCGGCGATCGAGTTCCGTGATCCGTTCCTTGGCGCGCGCTTCCTCGCGCTCGAGGGTTTCGCGCGCGATAATCAGCCGCTGCAGCGCGGCGGCGGCCTTGGCTTCGGTCTCGCGCAAGGCGGGCAGCGCGGCCGCGGCTTGCGCCTGCCTGGTCGACGCTTGGGCGTGCTCGCCGGTCCTTGCCGCGACGACGCGGACAGCCTCGTCCTTGCCGCGACGGGTGTCCTCGACTTCGCTGCGGGCGCCAATCCAGCGCAAATGAAACAACAGCGCCTCGGTGCGGCGCACTTGCGAGGAAATATTGCGGTAGCGCACCGCCTGGCGCGCCTGACTCTTGAGCGCGGCCATCTGACCGGCGAGCTGGCCGATGACATCGTCGACCCGCGCCAGGTTTTGCTCGGCGGCTTTCAGGCGCAATTCCGCCTCGTGGCGGCGCGCATGCAGGCCGGAAATTCCGGCAGCTTCTTCCAAAACGCGCCGGCGTTGATCCGGACGTGCCTGAATGATCTCGCCGATCCGGCCTTGGTGAACGAGCGCCGGCGAACGCGAGCCGGTCGACGCGTCGGCAAACAGCATGGCGACGTCGCGCGCGCGCACTTCGCGGCCATTGAGGCGGAAGGTCGAGCCGTGTTCGCGCATGATCCGGCGGGAGACTTCCAGCGTCTCGAACTCGTTGAATGAGGCGGGCGCCTTGCGGTCGGCATTGTCGACCAGCACCGAAACCTCGGCATGGTTGCGGGACGGCCGCTCCGAATTACCCGAGAAGATGACGTCATCCATCTCGGCGGCGCGCATGGCCTTGTAGGAGGCCTCGCCCATGACCCAGCGCACCGCCTCGACCAGGTTCGACTTGCCGCAGCCGTTCGGGCCGACGACCCCGGTCAGGCCGGGTTCGATGGCAAAGTCGGTCGGTTCGACGAAGGATTTGAAGCCGATCAGGCGCAGCCGTGTGAGCTTCATTCTTTTATTACGTCCCTCTCCCTAGTGCCCCCGGCGCAGCGAATCCCCAAAGGTTGACGCCACGGGCGGAAACGCCGGGCGCGGGACGGTGCCGCATCGGCGCGGAGAATGAATCGTCGGGACTCCGAGCGCAACCAGGGCCGGCAAAATTATCCAAGCCTTCGCGTGCGTGCAGCGTCTATCGGCGCCTGAACAGGCCCCAGGTCCTCGATCTTGGCAGAGGCAAAAAACCTTTATCCTGCCTTGAGATAGGGGTCGATCTCTTTGGCCATCTGGTCGATCGAGACATCGCCGACCAGCTTCTTGCCATTGACGAAAAAAGTCGGTGTCGAATTGACGCCGAGCTTCTGTGCGGCGTGATCGCGGACCGCCTGGATGCTGTCGAGGAGCTTTTGATTCGCCAGGCATTCATTGAATTGGCTCTCGCCCATGCCGAACTGTTTGGCGATCTCCTTCAAAGGCGGCAGCGGCTCCTTGACGATCCATTCGGGCTGTTTGGCGAACAGGGTCTCCACCATGGGCATGTATTTGTCCTTGCCGCCACAGCGCGCCAGCATGAATCCCGCAGCCGAGAGCGCATCGAGCGGGAACGCGCGCAAGGTGTAGCGCACCTTGCCGGTGTCGATGTAGCGCTTTTGCAGCTCGGGAAAGGTGGTCTCGGAAAAGTGCGCGCAATGCGGGCAGGTCATCGAGGCATATTCGATGACCGTCACCGGCGCCTTGTCGGACCCGATGATGATATCGCCGTCCGGCCCGGCATCGGCCAGATCGGCCGGCGAGGGGTTGTCGTCGGCCCTGGCCGGACCGGGAAGAAATGAGACAAGGCCAGCGCCCCAGCCGATGACGGCAAGGCTAAGCGGGACGCCCGCGGTGACAAATTGGCGGCGAGTGAAATGCAAAGCTGACTCCGGATCTGGCCAATACAATGTCCTGCAGCAGCAATGTGGCATTAGCGCGCCACCGCGCCAAGGGAGCTCAAACGGTGCCAAAGAGCGGCAAAAGATCAAAAACACGGCAAGGGAGGCACCGAGTCACACTGCGGCGTTAGTGCCCTTCGGCGCGCCGTATGCTGGCGCCGAGCCGCGCCAGCGCCTCCTTTAACTCTTGGTCCTTGATGTCGGACAGATTTTCGGCAATCCGCGCGGTGGCGGCCGGGTCAATCGCGCGCGCCGCTCGTGCTTGCCGCCGCCGTAGCGGCGCCTGGCGTAAAGCGAGCCGACCGACCGCGCGCCAGCCAAGGAAGCGGTTCACCCGCTCGCAGATCAGCCCTGAGAGGTGCTGGATCTCGATGGCGGCCGGTCCTTCGACGCGCAGCACCAGCGTTCCAGCTTCGCCGTCTTCGCTATCGGGCGGGCGCGGCCACTGCAGCTTGATCGGCTCGCTGTGGGCGGCGATCTCGTGGCCGACGATATCGTCCCAGCGCGTGACCAATTCGGCGGAGGCGAAACCCTGCCGCGCGAAGGCATCGCCGACGAGCTTGCCGAGAAGCTCGCGCAACGGTTTGCCCACCGGACGCGAAGGCTTGTTCATGGCGCGACGCTCTGCCATCGATCACACTATGCCAGCCAAGACGCGCAGAAAAAAGACGCGCAGAAAAAAGTCTTCGGCGTCTCGGCCGTCCGCACAGCGGCGACAACGGCGTGCGCCAAACGCCGCCGACCTGCTCGCCTGGTACGACCGGCACCGGCGCGCGCTGCCGTGGCGGGCGCGGCCCGGCGAGCGCAGCGATCCCTATCGCGTCTGGCTGTCCGAAACCATGCTGCAACAGACCACGGTCAAGGCGGTCGCGCCCTATTACGCCCGCTTTTTGGCGCGGTGGCCCGATCTCGATGCGCTCGCCGCAGCGTCCCTCGACGAGGTCCTCGCGGCCTGGGCCGGGCTCGGCTATTACGCGCGCGCCCGCAACATGCATGCCTGCGCGCGCGCTTTGGTTGAACAATATGGCAGCCAATTTCCGGCGAGCGAGAGCGCGCTGCGCGAACTACCCGGCATCGGCGCCTATACCGCGGCGGCCATCGCCGCAATCGCCTTCGATCAGGCCGCTACCCCGGTCGATGGCAATATCGAGCGCGTCATCGCGCGGCTCTACGCACTGGCGACGCCGTTGCCCGTCGGCAAAGCCGAAATCGCACGGCACGCGCGCACCTTGACGCCCGCCAAGCGTGCCGGCGATTTTGCGCAAGCGCTAATGGATCTCGGCGCCACGATTTGCACGCCGAAAAGACCAGCCTGCGTACTGTGCCCATGGAATGCGGCCTGCGTCGCGCATGCGCGCGGCGAGGCCGAACTGTTTCCCCGTCGTGCGCCTAAACGCGACGGCGAGCTGCGCCGCGGCGCCGCTTTTGTCGCGCGGCGCGCCGACGGTTGCGTGCTGTTGCGGACCCGGCCGGCGCGCGGACTTTTGGGCGGCATGGCGGAGGTGCCGACCACCGCATGGGCGGCGGATTTCGACGACAGCAAAGCGCTCGCCGAAGCGCCGCGATTCGATGCTTCGCAAAAACGTTCGGCGTGGCGAAAAATCGCAGGCGTGGTGCGCCATGTCTTCACGCATTTTCCGCTCGAACTCACGATCTACCGGACCGAGGTTTCGCGCGAAGCAGCAGCGCCGGCGGGCACGCGGTGGACTGCGATCGCGGAGCTTGGCAACGAGGCCCTGCCGAGCCTGGTGCGCAAAGTTGTAGCGCACGGTCTGGGCAACTAGGACCGCAGCGCGCGCCTTCGTGGTCCGGTCAGCTTGGCGCTAGCGGAATGCGCTCTGTGGGTTGCGCTAGGCCCATGTCAGCGCGCACTTGCGCGCGCAACACGTCGATAAGAGTGAGGCCCTGCGGCGTTTCCACGTGCCAATAGGTCCAGCCGTTGCACGCTTCGAGGCCCTGCGCCAGCGCACCGATGCGGTGGATCGACCCCACCGCTTCCCCGAAGGTCAGCGCGCCGTCGGCGCGAACCAAGGCGCGATGCCGCCGCTTGGCGTCGACGAGGCTTGCGCCCGGCGATACCAGGCCGCGCTCGATGAGTGCGGCGAACGGCACGCGCGGCGCTTCGCGTGCGGTCAAAAACGGCGCCAGCGACGGCTGCGCCAAGGGCTCGACCGCATCGATGCGCCGGCGCGCCGCAGCGGCGTAATCGGCGTCGCGCTCGATGCCGATAAAGCGCCGGCGCAGGCGGTGGGCGACGGCGCCGGTGGTGCCGCTGCCGCAAAACGGATCGAGCACCAGATCGTCCGGGCGCGAGGCCGAAAGCAGCACGCGCGCCAAGAGCGCTTCCGGTTTCTGCGTCGGATGCAGCTTCTTGCCGTCGCGGCCTTTGAGTCGCTCGTCGCCGGTGCACAGCGGAATGAACCAGTCCGAGCGTACCTGGATATCGTCGTTGCCGGCCTTGTGCGCCTCGTAATTGAACGTGTAATGGCGATTGGCGCACTCGCGCGCGGCCCAGATCAGCGTCTCATGCGCATTGGTGAAGCGGCGGCCGCGGAAATTCGGCATCGGATTGGATTTGCGCCAGACGATGTCGTTGAGGATCCAGAACCCGAGGTCCTGGAGCAGCGTGCCGACACGAAAGATGTTGTGATACGAGCCGATCACCCACAACGTGGCGTTCGGCTTCATGACGCGGCGGCAGGCCACGAGCCACGCGCGGGTGAAATCGTCGTAGGCGCCGAAGCTTGCAAATTTGTCCCAGGCATCGTCGACGGCATCGACGCGGGAATCGTCCGGCCGCTTGAGGTCGCCTTGGAGCTGCAAGTTATAGGGCGGATCGGCAAAGACGAGATCGACGCAAGCCGCAGGAAGCTTCGCCAGTTCGGCCACGCAATCGCCGACGACTACGCGCGCGGACGCGGCGGATTCAAAACTGACGCGGGGCGTCCTGACGGACGCCCCGCGACGCGACACAACCATGACTCAGAACTCTGACTCTGGCGACGCGGTCGGCGACGCGGGACCTACAAACCGACGGCCGCGATGATGCCGGTGCAAGGTAAAAAACGGCTTAATCGGAGCGCGCGCGCGCTAGGCAATAAATGCCGGGAAACACTTTGTTAATCGGCGCGAAAGGTGCTCTAATCAGGATCGCAAACATGTGGGACCATGGATGCCAGGGATCGATGAATCGAAACAATTCGTGCCGCTGAAATTCGCAGTACTGACCATCTCCGACACGCGCTCGCTCAAGGACGACAAATCGGGCGCGCTGCTGGTACAGCGTATCGTATCAGCCGGACACTTCGTCTCCGAGCGCAGCCTCGTGCCCGACGACGTCGAGGCGATCCGCGCCCGGGTCAAGGCCTGGATCGCCGATCCAATGATCGACGTCATCATCACCACCGGCGGCACCGGGTTCACCGGCCGCGATGTCACTCCGGAAGCGATCGAGCCGCTGTTCGAAAAGAAAATGGAAGCGTTTTCGGCCCTGTTTCTGGTCGTCAGTTTCCCGAAGATCGGCACTTCGGCGATCCAGTCGCGCGCCACCGCCGGCGTCGCCGGCTCGACGTACATTTTCTGCCTGCCCGGCTCGCCCGGCGCCTGCAAGGACGCCTGGGACGAAATTTTGGTTCACCAGCTCGATTATCGGCACGGCCCGTGCAATTTCGTCGAGATCATGCCGCGGCTCGACGAACATTTGCGGCGCGAGAAGGCCAAGGGCGCGACGGTGTAACTTGAAGGTATGAATCTGAACCGTCACCCTGAGGTGGCCGCCAACGGGTCCGGCCCGAAGTGGCCGGCCCGATGACAAGCTCCGCGGCCCTCGAAGGGCGACGGCAACCAAGTCGGCGGTTGCCGACTTGGACAATAAACATTCGAAATCGGGAGGCCGATTTTCAGTTGGCCGCTCATCCTTCGAGGCTCGCTTTGCTCGCACCTCAGGATGACGGCTCATCGTATCGCTGGCTACAACTCCAAATCCCAGTGCTCGCTCACGACTGGCTGACCCCAGCTCTGATGCTCCTCGCTGCGCATCAATTTGAATCCGGCTTCTTGATAGATATGCCGCGCCGCGGTCAGCACGCTGTGAGTCCATAACGTGATCTTGCGATAACCGGCGCCGCGGGCGAAGCGAACGGCTTCGTCGGTCAGCCGTGCGCCAATGCCGAGGCCGCGCGCTTTGGGCTCGACCAAGAGGAGCCGCAAACGCGCAACATCGGCGCCATCGTTGACCAGCATCACCGTGCCGACATTTTCGCCGTCGATCTCGGCGATCCAGCAACGCTCGCGGCTCTCGTCGTATTTGTTGACGAAATCGGCGACGATTTGCGCGCAAACGCCTTCGAACGGCTCGCGCCAGCGGTATTCCTGCGCGTAGAGTTCGGCGTGGCGCTTGACGATCCAGCCAAAATCGCCGGGGGAAGGCGCGCGCAGACTATAATTTCGCTCCTTTGCCGGCTCGTCCCGAACTTGCCCCTCGAGCAACGTTTCGATCGTGGCCATCGCCGCGGTCAGCCGCGCCTGATCAGCCGGCTTAAGCTTCGCCAGCATGGCCGCGGTATCGCGTTGCGAGCGCGCCTCGAGCGGCATGAAGGATTTTTGGCCGCGCGGGGTGAGCGTCAGATGGCTTTGCCGGCCGTCTTGCGGCGAGGTGCGCTTGTGGATCAAACCGCGTCTTTCGAAATTGCGCAGCACGCGGCTGAGATAGCCGGGGTCAAGATCGAGGCGCCGCGCGATGTCGCTCGCAGTCGGCGCGTGGCAACTGGCGATCTCGTAGAGGACGCGCGCCTCGCCGAGCGAGTAGGGACTGTCGAGAAACGTCTTTCGCAAGACCCCGATCTGCCGCGTGTAGTAGCGATTAAAGCGCCGCACCGCGGCGATCCGCGCATCGGCATTTTCCGCTGACACAATTGTCATGCCGAATCGTAGGCAAATGCTTGACTAAGTCAAGTATGTGCGTCCAGAGCACGGTTTTTGGCAGTCGTCGCTGTGATCCACGGGCAAATGGCAGGCTCCTGATCACGAATAATTGTTCTTGTTTTGTTCTAACCCGCGCGTTAGCTTTCTGCCTGGAGCTCTAACGATGAGTCGTTCATCCGCGTTGAAACGCCCGCCGGCAACGCTGCCCTCCGCGCCGGCGGGCGAGGTGGGCGTCGCCGTCGATCGCGAACGCCGGCGCGGCCGCGGCACGGCGTCGAACACGTCCGGCCGATACGAACCTTTGGCGCGGGTCGCCTTCGACGACGGCTGGCAAGGCCTGGAGCAACTGCCGCCGTTCAAGACCACGGTCACGATCGACGCCACCCGCAAGATCATCGCCCGCAACGATTCGCCCGACCTCTCGTTCGACCGCTCGATCAATCCCTATCGCGGCTGCGAGCATGGCTGCATCTATTGTTTCGCCCGGCCCACGCATGCCTATCTCGGCCTCTCCCCCGGGCTCGACTTCGAATCCAAATTGTTCATGAAGCCGAATGCGCCCGAACTTCTCGAGCGCGAATTGTCGGCGCCGGATTATTCGCCGAAGACGATCGCGATCGGCACCAATACCGATCCTTATCAGCCGATCGAGCGGCGCTATCAGATCATGCGCCGGATCCTTGAAGTTCTCGATCGCGCCGGCCATCCGGTCGGCATCGTCACCAAATCGGCCCTGGTGCTGCGCGATCTCGACATCCTCACGCGCATGGCCAAGCGCGATTTGGTCAAGGTGGCGATTTCGGTAACGACGCTCGATCCGAAACTTGCGCGGGTGATGGAGCCGCGCGCCTCGACGCCGCCGCGCCGGCTCGGCGCGCTGCGCGAATTGGTCAAAGCCGGCGTGCCGGCCTCGGCTTTGGTCGCGCCGGTTATTCCCGCGATCAACGACGCCGAGATCGAGCGCATCCTCGAAGCGATTGCGGAGACCGGCGTGCGCCACGCCGGCTACGTGCTGTTGCGGCTGCCACTCGAGCTGAAGGATTTGTTCCGCGAATGGCTGATCGAGAATTTTCCCGACCGCTATCGCCACGTCATCAATCTCATCCGCGAAACCCGCGGTGGCAAGGATTACGATTCAAGCTGGGGCAAGCGCATGACCGGCTCTGGTCCGATCGCGTGGATGATCGGCCGGCGTTTCGAAGTGGCGTGCGAGCGGCTCGGTTTCAATTTGACCAGCGTGAAAACCACAACCGAACATTTCCGGCCGCCGCGCCCGTCCGCCGAGCAGCTCGACCTGTTTTAGCGGTGGAAGGAAAGCTGCGACGGTCGATCTAGCCGCGAATGCCGCATTGCGCGCCGGCGCCGCGCATGCTCATCATGGCCGGCATGAATCGCCAAGATCGCCAGGCATCATCCGGTCGCACGCAAAATGGCGGCAAGCAGGGGGCCAGCAAGGCCGTCAGCAAGGATACGCCCAGCGACACGAACAAGCGTGCGGGCAAGGACTCGGGCAAGGACAATGACAAGGACGCCGCGCCGCGCCTGCCGCTCGCCGAAGAGATAATTACCCGGCCGACCTTCCGGCGCGAACGCGCAGCGCTCAAGCGCGGCGTTTGGCCGATTGCCGGCTGCGACGAAGCGGGGCGGGGGCCGCTCGCCGGTCCGGTGGTCGCCGCCGCCGTCATTCTCGATCCCGACAACATTCCGCGCGGTCTCGATGATTCCAAGCGCCTCACGCCGGAACGCCGCGCCGTGCTCTATGAGCGCATTTGCGCGCGCGCCCAGGTCGCGGTGGCGCTGGCGCCCCCGGCCCGTATCGACCGCGACAATATTCTGCGTGCGTCATTATGGGCGCTGGCGCGGGCGGTGGCGGCGCTGCCGGTGAAGCCGGCGCTCGTCTTTGTCGATGGCCGCGATCGCATCGATGCCGGCTGCGATTGTCAGGCCGTTATCGGCGGCGACGGTCTCGTCGCCTCGATTGCCGCCGCTTCGATTGTCGCCAAGGTTACGCGCGACCGGCTGATGGCCTGCCTCGGCGCCGCGCATCCGGGCTATGGCTTCGAACGGCATATGGGCTACAGCGTGCCCGAACATTTCGAAGCGCTGGACCGGCTCGGTCCGACGATCCACCATCGCCGGTCGTTTGCGCCGGTGGCAATCGCGCTCGGCGAATTGGGCCTTAGCAATTTGGGCCTTAGCAATTTGGGTGCCGACGCCGACGATGCCGACGCCGACGATGCCATCACCGACGTATTGCCGCTATAGTCCGGCGCGATCGGGTAGTCCGCGATGTTTTTCGTTCCGCTTTATCTCGAACTTCTGCGCTCACGGCCGCAGCTGATGTTCTGGTTTGCCGCGCTGACGCAAGCCTTCATTTGGCTCGTGGTCCCGGCAGTGTTCTATTTCGCGCCGCCGGGCGACCTCGCCCAGCTTCTCGCCATTGGCCGTGAATTGCGGCTCGCCAGCGGTGTTGGTCCGCCGCTTGCTTATTGGCTCGGCGAAATCGCGTTTCGCATCGCCGGATTGTTTGGCGTTTACCTGCTGTCACAGCTCTGCGTGGTCGTAACCTATTGGTGCGTGTTCGCGCTCGGCCGCGCGGTGCTCGGGCCGGCGCATGCGGCGATTGCCGTGCTCTTGATGATCGGCATCGCGCTGTTGACGGTGCCAACGCCCGATTTTGGACCGGCGATCCTGGCGATGGCGCTCTGGGCGGTGACGCTGCTGCATTACTGGCAAGCGGTCGTGCAGGGAAATAAACGCTCCTGGTATGTCGCCGGCGCCGCGGCCGCGCTCATTTTTCTCACCACCGATGCGGCGCTGATCCTCGTGGGCACGCTTGCCGCCTTCACCGTGCTGACCGAGCGCGGACGCGCCGCGCTGCAATCGACCGAGCCGTGGATTGTTGCCGTCGCGCTTGTTTTCTTTTTGTTTCTGCATCTGTTGTGGCTGGAGGGAATCGCCGACGGCCTCGTCCCGATCCTGCAAACATTGCGGCGCACCGCGAGCGGCAGCGACAATACGGTGGCTTGGCTGCGGATCCTGATCGCGCTTGCGCTCGCCCATGCCGGGCTTGCCATCCTGGTCGTGCTCGCGGTGGGGTGGCCGCGAAGCCGCGCGACGCCGGCGCCGCCATTGCAGCGTCAGCCGGTGGATGCGTTTGCGGGAACTTTCGTCAAAGTCGTGGCGGTCGTTCCAGCGCTGCTCGCCACCGTCATCGCGGTCATGATTGAACGTCCGGCGCCGATCGGAGGCGCAGCGCCGCTCGTCGTGCTCTCTGGGCTTGCCGTCGTGATGGCAGCGGGCGACAGCATCGCGCTCTATCACCAGCGCGTGCTCGGCTTCGCCTGGACCGGTTTATTGCTCGTGCCGGCGCTCTTCGTGCCGCTGTTGATCTTCCTGCTGCCCTGGGCGGCGGCAACGGATCTTAAAGTCGCGCAGCCGGCGCGCGCGATGGGCCGCTTCTTCGCCGAAAACTTCGAACGCCGCACCGGCCAGCCGCTGGCGATCGTCACCGGCGATCCGCGCACCGCGGCGCTGATCGCGCTTGCGGCGCCGAGCCGGCCCAGCGTCCTGTTCGATGCCGCGCCGGAGCGTTCGCCCTGGGTGACGGCAGACGACATCCGTACCAGGGGCGCCATCGTGGTCTGGCTCGCCGCCGATACCACGCCGACGCCGCCACCGGACATCAAAGCCCATTTCCCGGATCTGGTGCCCGAAGTGCCGCGCACCTTCGACCGTCCGGTGCAGGGACGAATGCCGCCGCTGCGGATCGGCTGGGCGGTGATCAGACCCGGCAGCGTGGCGGCCGCGCCAGCACCTGCGGCGCCAACTGCCGCAGCAGCGTCGCGCTAGCGCATGATCCCGAAAAGTGGATACCGGGTTTCCCGCCTGCGCGAAGCCGTGCAAGCCGCTTGCGTCCTCATTCTCCGCTCCGGCGGGCGAAGGCAGGTCGGAAAAGATCATGCGCAAAAAAAAATAAAGCGAAGCCAGCTTGTAAGCTTAATGATAGCCGGCGGTGCTGCTGGCCTTGCCGCGGAACACCCAATACGACCAGGCGGTGTACATCAGAATGACCGGCAGCAGGAATAGCGTGCCGATCAGGAGAAAAGCCTGCGTGCTTTCAGCAGATGCCGCTTCCCAAAGCGTATAGCGATACGGCACGATCATCGGCCATAGGCTGATCGCGATGCCAATAAACGACATCAGAAACAGCGCGATGGCGCCGAGAAACGGCGTCAATTCATGGCGGCGCCGCAGCGCCTCCCATTCGCCGAGCGCAATCAGCGCGGTGACGACCGGCACCGGCGAAAGAAAGGCGATATTGGGCCAGCTGAACCAGCGGCGCGCGATCTCCGGATGCGCAAGCGGCGTCCAGATGCTCACAGCGGCGATCGCAGCGAGAACCGCGACGAGGCAAATTGCGGCGGCGCGGCGCGCCCAGTCCTGCAACTCACCTTCGGTTTTCAGAACCAGCCAGCACGCGCCCAACAGCCCGTAGCCGAACATCAGCGCCAACCCGATCGCGAGCGGAAACGGCGCGAACCAATCGAACGACGTGCCGACAAAATGCCGGCCGTCGACATTGAAGCCCTGGATGAATGCGCCGAGCACAACACCTTGTGCGAAGGTCGCCACCAAAGAGCCGCCGCAGAACGCGGCGTCCCAGAATGTGCGCAGTGCGGGATGTTTGAAGCGGAACTCGAAGGCGACACCGCGGAAAACCAGTGCCAGCAGCATCATCAGAATCGGGAAATACACCGCCGGAATGATAATGGCGAAAGCGAGCGGGAAAGCGGCGAGCAGGCCGATGCCGCCGAAAATCAGCCAGGTCTCGTTGCCGTCCCAGACCGGCGCGATCGAGTTCATCACGGTCGCGCGGGCGGCGTCGCCGCGCACCAGCCCATAAAGCATGCCGACGCCGAGATCGAAACCGTCAAAGACTACGTAATAGAAGACCGCGAGGCCGAGCAGGATGGTCCATAACGGCACCAAATCGAGCGCCATGGCATCACTCCCTCACAATTGCGGCGCCGCGCGCGCGGCGCTTTCGAACGGCTCGTGCGGACGGCCGCTCTCGATCGGGCTGACGGGAGCCTCAAGGTCCGGCTGCTGCGGACCGCGCCGCACGAGACCGGCCATAAATGCGATGCCGGTTGGGAACATGATCAGATAAACGACGATGTAGAAGGCGAGCGACCACGCCACATTGGCGCCGGTGAGCGACGGCGAGACGGAATCGGCGGTACGCAACACCCCGTATACCGTCCACGGCTGCCGCCCGACTTCGGTCGTGATCCAGCCGGCGATGACCGCGACGAAGCCGAGCGGCGCCGTCAATTGGCACAAGCGCAGGAACCATACCGAATCCCATAAGCGGCCGCGCAGCTGCAGCACTTGTCCAACAATGACAACGAGCAGCATGATGACGCCGATACCGACCATGACGCGGAACGCGAAGAACGGCGGGCCGACCGGCGGCCGCTGATCCGCCGGCCATTCCTTCAAGCCTTTGATCGCACCGTTCCAAGAATGGGTGAGAACGAGACTGCCGAGATAGGGAATTTCGATGGCGCCGTGCATGGTCGCCGCCGCGTCGTCGGGAATGCCGAACAAAGTCAGCGGCGCCGGTTGGGCGGTGTCATAGCGGCCTTCGATCGCCGCGATCTTGGCCGGCTGATATTCGAGCGTATTGAGACCGTGCTGGTCACCGAGAAAAATCTGCAGCGGCACGATCAGGATCAACAGATCGAGCGCCATCCGCATCATCATCCGCGCGTCCTCCGTCGCCCGGCCGCGCCGCAACAGCCAGGCGCCGACGCCCAGCACGACAAAAGCTGTGGTGATGTAAAAGGCGGTGACGTTGTGGAGGAAGCGATATGGAAACGACGGACTGAAAATGATCGCCGTCCAGTCGACCGGCTCGAAACGGCCATCGACGATCTTATAGCCCTGCGGCGTCTGCATCCAAGAATTGGTCGCCAGAATCCAGAACGCCGACAACAGCGTTCCAAACGCGACCATCGCGGCAGCAAAAAAATGCGCCCAGGCAGGCACCAGGCGTCGCCCGAACAGCAGCACGCCGAGGAAAGATGATTCGAGAAAAAACGCCATCAGCCCTTCGTAGGACAAAAGCGGCGAGATCACATCGGCGGCGGCATCGGTGAACCGGCTCCAATTGGTGCCGAACTGGAACGGCATGATGATGCCGGAGACAACGCCCATGCCAAAGGAAACGGCGAAGATTCTTGTCCAGAATCCGGAAATGCGGAACCAGACCTCCTCTCCAGTGACGAGATACAGCCCTTCCAGCACGGCGATGTAGGACGCAAGTCCCACCGTGAAGGCCGGCAGCAGAATGTGCCAGGCGATCACCCAGGACCATTGCAAGCGCGAGAGCAGAACGGGATCGAGCGTCATGGACGTGCCCAGCGTCGCGGCCGCGCAAATAATGAGTTTTGACTCTCGTCTGCGCGTCGGAAGTATTTTGTAGTATACGACTCTAGGGCGAGGGACACCATGGAGCAAACAACCGTTGGCAATCCGAAAGGTTCGGCGCTGCTGCTGGAGCGAATTTTTGGTCTGAGCGCGGCCGGCACCGATCCGCGCACCGAATTCGTCGCCGGACTGACCACTTTCCTGACGATGGTCTACATCGTCTTCGTTAATCCGCAGATTCTCGGCAATACCGGCATGGACAAGGGCGCGGTGTTCGTCGCCACCTGTATTGCCGCAGCGGTGTCGACGCTGGTGATGGCGTTATACGCCAATTATCCGATTGCGCTCGCGCCCGGCATGGGGCTCAACGCATTCTTCGCCTTCACCGTCGTTCTGACGATGAAATATACCTGGCAGCAGGCGCTCGCCGCCGTGTTCTGCTCGGGCGTGATCTTCTTTCTCATCTCGATCTTCCGTATTCGCGAATACATCATCAATGCGATCCCCCGGAATCTGAAACTCGCGATATCGGCCGGCGTCGGATTGTTCCTCGGCATCATTGCGCTTGAAGAAGCAAAAATCGTAGTCGCGAGCCCCGCGACCCTGGTGACGCTCGGCGATCTGCGCAATCCGGCCGCGGTGCTTTGCCTGTTTGGTGGCGCTGAACTACCGCCGGGTCGCCGGCGGCACGCTCATCGGCATCCTCGCCGTCTCGGCAATCGGCATTCCCTTGGGGCTTGCCACCTACGGCGGCGTGGTGTCGGCGCCGCCGTCGCTGAGCCCGACTTTGCTGCAGCTTGATTTCTCGCGCCTGCATGAGCCGTCATTCCTGATCGTGGTCTTCAGTTTCTTGTTCGTCGATGTGTTCGATAATGCCGGCACATTGATCGGGGTCACGCACCAAGCCGGCTTGGCCGACGCGGACGGCAATCTGCCGCGGATGAAGCAGGCGCTGGTTGCCGATAGCTTCGCCGCGATGTTCGGCTCGCTGATCGGCACCTCGACCACCACCAGCTATATCGAGAGTGCCGCGGGCGTCGCCGCC
>DASSXN010000202.1:0-39553 GCA_035703785.1 Xanthobacteraceae bacterium | reverse complement strand
ATCGTGGCGCTGTTCGGCGGCAAGGGATTTATGCAGCTCGTGGTGCGCGCGGATTCCGGCATCCAGAAACCGGCCGACCTGAAAGGCAAGACCATCACCGTGATGTCCTATCAGGACACCACCTTTTACGCGCTGCTAGGTTTGCTGGCGAGCGCGGGGCTGACGCAGAATGACGTCGACATTCAGGCCGCCGGTCCGGTTGGCGTCTGGCAATTCGTGGCCACGGGAAAGTCGGTCGGCATGGCCGGCGTGCCGGACTGGATTCCGCCAGTCGAGGCAGCGGGCGTTCCGATCAAGATACTGCCCACCGATGAGTTCTTTCCGCACATGGCGCAGGCGGTCGCCGCCTCGGATGCGATCATCAAGGACAAGCCCGAGCTGGTGCGCAGTTTCGTCAAGGCCGCGCTGCACGGCATGAAAGACATTATGGACGATTCCGACAAGGCAGCGGCCGATTTCGTGAAGTTCGTGCCGGAGTGGACGGGGAAAGAAAATCAGGTCAAGGAAGCGTTCGCCTATTACGACAAATTGGTTTATCCGGGCCAGAAAGTGCTTGGCGCGGTGGACCCTGAGCGCATGGCCAAATTGCAGGATTTCTATCTCGCCAAGGGCATCATCCAGAAGAAATCGCCGGTCGACGAACTGTTCACCAATCAGTTCGTGCAGTAACCCATAGAATGAGTTCGTTTCCCGGACGCGGTGCAGCGCTACAGCGGTGCACCGCAGATCCGGGATCGTCCCATACTCAGAGTGCGCGAAGGTCCCGGTTCAGCAGCGCACCATTTCATGCTGCGCTGCGCCCGGGACACGTCCAACGCGGTATGATGCGCGGGAGCAGGTGTTACTTCCGATAACCGTCGGTGCCCTGCCAGCCGTGCTTGGAGATGTCGAAGATCACGCCATCGGGATCCTTGAACTTGCGCTCGAAATTGCCGTGCCGCTCGTCGCCGAGATCGAAGAAGAATTTGCCGCCATTAGCCTCGATGCGCCGTTGCGTTTCGGCAAGATCGTCCACTTGGAAACCGAAATGGTGGGCGCCGACGTGGCCGCCTGGGTCCTTCAGATCTGAGGCCTTGCTGCCGGCCGCGCCGGTAAAATTGAGCAAAGCGAGATTGATCACGCCGTCGCTCATGTAGATCGCTGAACCAATGTCCAAATCCTCGCGGCCGATGCGTTTGAGCTCGAACACGCTCTCATAGAATTTCGCGGCCTTCTCGAGGTCCTTCACGCAGACGGCAAAATGGCGCAACCGGGCCATGGCCCTCTCCTTGGCTGGCGATTTACATCGCGATTGGCCGATAAATCATAGGGGCAAATAATACGGGAATGACTTGCTTGCGTCACCTCACGGTGCAAGCAACGATGGTCTCGGAACGAAGCAGGCACCGTAACCTAGCACCATGAGCCACCGTCACGCCGAAATCGCAGGCGCCGGATTTGCCGGATTGACGGCCGCTTGCGCGCTCGCGCAGCGCGGCTGGAGCGTGTGCGTGCACGAGCGCGCCGATCGCCTGCGCACCACCGGTGCCGGCATTTACATCTATGAGAACGGTTTGCGCGTTCTGGAAGCGGTCGGGGCGTATGACGCGGCGGTCAAAGGCGCGCCGTTCGCTCATACCCGCGAGGTGCGCGACGGTCAGGGCCGGCTAATCTCGACCCATAGCTGGAAAGGCAGCCGCGTCTTCAGCATCGTGCGCCAAAACGTGATCAATGCGCTGGCCGAGGCGGCGCGGCGCGCCGGCGTTGAGATCGTGACCAATTCGGCGGCGGTCGGCGCCAGTCCCGAAGGCGAACTGACGCTCGCGGACGGCACAACCTGCAAGGCCGATCTCGTGGTCGCCGCCGACGGCAGCAATTCGCGGCTGCGCGACGGCCTCGGACTTCTCGCCAAACGCAAATATCTGGTCGACGGCTGCACGCGCCTGTTGCTGGACAAGACCGCGGCGGAGCGCGCATCCGGCGACGGTAAAACGGTCGAATATTGGTCGGGCACGCGACGAATTCTGTACACGCCATGCAGCGAGACCGACATCTATATCGCTCTGACGATGCTCGACAGCGACCAAATCGCCAAGGCAATCCCGGTGCGCAAGGACGACTGGAAACGCTGGTTTCCTCCGCTGGAGTCTTTGATCGATCGCATCGGCACGCAAGGCCGTTATGACCGGTTCGAGCTGATCAAACTCAAAAACTGGTCTGCTGGACGTGTCGCGCTGCTCGGCGATGCCGCGCACGCGCTGCCGCCGAATATCGGTCAGGGCGGCGGCTGCGCCATGATGAATGCGCTGTCGCTTGCGGTCTATCTGGAGCGAGAGGCCGATGTAACCGCGGCGCTGCAAACCTGGGAGCGCAACGAACGCCCGATCACCGAACACACCCAGCGCATTTCTTATTGGCTCGGCTTGCCGACAACCTGGCCGCCTGCTTTGCGCGCCGCCGCGCTCGGTCTTGCCGGCCGCTCGAAGTGGCTCACCGCGCAACGCACCCGCACCGCCTTGCACCGGCCGACGGGGACGTGAATTGGATAAACTGCACACGGGTCGGCTAGTTGCAAGTGCTGTATTACGTTCTGAGTTTGTAACGATCCCGGGTCTGCAGCGCACCATTTCATGCTGCGCTGCGCCCGGGAAACAGCTCATTCTCAACCATGTTCCCCGGACGCGGTGCAGCGCGGAGCGGTGCAACGCTGATCCGAGGTCTTTACAAACTCGGTTTCTCGCGTTCAGAGTTTTCAAAACGGAATGGTGATGCCATCGAGCGGCGCGTCGCAATTGACGAGATCGATGCGCTTCCAGGCGATCATGACGCGGCCGTGCAATTGCACCAGGCGGTGCAGCGCGGTGCCGCCGAAGATGCCCTGCTGCTCGCGCCGGTATTCGATCATCATGAATTTTGAGCGCACCGTGCAGGCGTTGCGGTCGCTGGCCTCGATGGTGACGTTGCCGACGATCCGGCTCGTGCGCGAGCGCGGCTCCTGCGAATACATGCGTGGGCTGGCGAGCCGGCGCACCCGCGTTTCCAAGAGGCGGCGATCGTCGTAGATCAGCGAAACGGTTTCATGCGGGTCCGGCTGATCGGGCTCGCTCGGCACCCAATACCAGGCGTCCGGCGTGAACAGCGCGAGCCAATCGTCGAATTTGCCCTCATCAAGCAGGCGCGCTTCATGAATGAGGAATTGTTCGCAGCGATGCAGATCAAGCCCCGGCGCCGGCGGCGTGCCCCGCGGCCGCCGCGCGATCGGACGACGCGCGCGGATCGCCGGCGATCGCGGCGGACGTTTCGGCTTTCTGGGCATCGATCCTACAACCGATTTCTATCGAAATGCGTCACGACGGATGCTTTGTTTGCGCATGATTTTATCCGACCTGCCTTCGCCCGCCGAAGCATCGAACCAAACCGCTAACTCCTTTACTAGGGCTTCGCAGGCGGGAAACCGGAAATCCACTTTTCGGGATCATGCGCTAGGACGCCGCGCGCATTGCGGCGCGGCCGTCAGCCATGTAGTGCAGCCAGGCGTCGAACATATTGCGGATATAGACTTCGCTGGTCGAGTTTCTACCGCGCCTGCCGCCATGCGCGTCGGGAGCGTCGCTCTGCAGACCCCGGCCAATCTCGATCCATTCCGCGCCCTCGCTCGACAACCCCATGCCGATGCGATTGTAGATTTCGAGATCGTCGGTGAGCACAAGCGAGCCGGTACCGTTCACGGTATTGGCGAAGCTGATGGTGTTGCGGAACATCCGTTCCGGCGCACCTTTCAGCCGGAAATTATAGGTGTGGACCACGGTGCGATCGGCCGCGATCGGATGCACGACACGCAGCTGCGCAAACTGGCTCATGAAGGACAAGTTCGGATAGATGTTGCTGTTCCAGCGCCGCACTTCGAGCACGCGGCGGGTTTCCGCCTTGCCCTTCTTCTTCTCCATCGCCGCGATGTAATCGCGAAACACCGGGTCTTTCAGCGCCGCCACCAGCTTGGCGTCGTCGTGATAATCGCCGAGATAGGAATGCCCGTTCGGATAAGTCCAGATGCCGACCTGCGATTCCCAGAAGCTGTAGGGAGCGCCGTTCTGGCGCATTTGCCGAAGCGCAATTTCTCCCGAACCGTCGGAATAGACCGCATCCGACTGCTGTTGTGCGGCGTCGATCGAAGACCGATGCGTGAATAGAGGATGCGCGGCGTCGCACAGGTTTTCCAGGTAAAGCTTCCAATTGGCCGCGTAAGCATGCTTGAACGTGCCGCCCGCGACCTCTATCTCGCCGTTGGGCGCGCGATCGATCATGTCGTCGAAGGAGGTTGTCATATAGCCGAGGAATTCCTCGAGGCTCGGGCCGTCGGCTGACTCGCTGGCAAACACGAAGCCGCGATAGCTTTTCACCCGCGCCGCCGCGACCATCGCTGTCTTCGGATTGTTCGGATCGAAGTCGCTGGCATAGCCGTGCTGCAATGGCACCGCCTTGAGCCGGCCGTCCAGATGATAGGTCCAGCCGTGATAGCAACACTGAAATTCGTCGGTATTGCCTTTATCGTTGGCGACAACGAGCGAACCGCGATGCGCGCATTGATTATGGATGACGCGAACTTCGCCTTCGGCATCGCGAACGAGAACCACGGGCTTGCGGCCGATGAAGGTCCGCACATAGTCGCCAGGCTTGCGCACTTGGCTCTCGTGGCCGACGTAGATCCAGGCGCTGCCGAAGATCCGGTCCATCTCCACTTCGAAGATTGCTGGATCGGTATATAGCCGGCGATGCACCCGGCCGGGTTGCACAAGGGAGTGGAATGTTTCGTTCGTTGTCATAGTGAAATTCCACACAGGAGCGCCGGCGGCGCGCTATTTGCCCTCGTTCCAAATGTCGTTGGCAAGCTTCCAGTCTCTTCCGACCTTCTCCCAGACCACGACGTATTTGCCAGTCACTTCTTTCGGCGGCGAACTCTTGGCCCTCAGGCTGAAGGTGCCGATCTCGCGCGCCGCCTTAGGGCCCAACCGTTTGACGTCCATCGTGGTCACTTTTGGATCGGTGACTTGTTCTGCCATGCCTTTCCACATCGCGCCGATCGCGGCCCTGCCCTTGACCATCCCGGAGCCGGGCGGGAATGCGGTGGCATCGGCGGTGTAGAGCGAAGCTACGCCATCGAAATCGCCCTTGTTGAAAAATTCCATCCATTTGGCGTTGGCCGCTTCAATCTCGGCTTTTTGAGCTGCCGCGGGGACGGCCAATCCCGCCAGAACAACAACGGCAAGTGCAATGTGTCGCATGCTCGACCCCGCCTCTTTCGTCGTGGCTACAATCGGTAACCTACCATACTGCATGAGACGCGCTCTTCATTTTCCCTCCCCCGCCGCCTGCGCCCCTCCCCACCACGCGCTGCGCGCGTGGGTGGGAGGGGAATAGATTCGCGTTCTCGCGGCGCGCCTTTGCGCCCGAGCTATGGGACGCCACTGTCACGCCACTCTCAGACTCGTCACCACCGGGCTTGACCCGGTGGTCCATGCAGAGTTCGAGCAGGCAAACGCTCGGTGGTAAGCGCTTGGCAGACTTCACTGCCGCGTGGATTGCCGGGCCTTCGCCCGCCGAAGGGTCGTCACGTGAGGCGGAGAACGAATTCCGCTACGGCCCGCAGGCGGGTCAAGTCCGGCAATGACGAACGGGAAAGAACGAAAGAAAAAGATTCGGAGGCGAAACGCCGACAGACGCAATGAGTATTCTGCCGTGGCTTCGGGCACGGCCGCGCCCCATCGGGGGCGCACATCTATCGGCGTTCCACCGCGGCTCCGGCTTAGGCGACCGAACGCCACTACCCGGCTTCAGTTCCGCGCTTCCTGAGCTGGTGCCTTTAAGCGGGCGTTACCCGCAAACCGGCCAGCCACAGTGCAGCGAAGCTTCTCGCAGACCGGTCGTAATGCCGGCCGGGCGGAATTCCCAAAGCCGCCCGGGAGCGGGTTGCAACTCCGCGCGCGGGCACCGCACTCGCCCGTACGATCCGGCATGCCTGCCGGACCGCGTCCGATTCATTGGGCGAGATTGCAGGCAATGTAATCGGATCGGAGACATATGTCAATGGATCAGTGACGGCGACTTTACATGCCTGCCCGGACACCATTGAAAGACCGGGTTTGACCCTGAGCGGACTCTCGGCCTACCCGCTCATTCCATCAGCCTTTCTTTTCGGCGTCCGGCTTCGGAGATGGACCGGTCGGCTGCGACATATGGCTCTTCATCATCTGGATGCAGCCGTCCATCATCTGGCTCATCTGCGGCATCATCTTCATCATGTCACCCTGCTGCATGCCGGGCATCGTCGAGGGCATCTGTGGTGATGGCGTCTGGCTCTGCTGGGCATATACGGCCGATGCAACAGCGGTCCCAATGGCGATCGTAGCGCCAGCGGTGAGAGTCTTGAGCAAGCGAGTCATTGGCTGGTCCTTTCCTGACTTGAAGGAATTTGGCTCAACGTAATCACTGTGTCCGGCGGCGCATATGATTTGGATCATGCGGAACACTATGATCGAAAATCACGTCGTCCTACTTAAGCTTTATTAGGTGATCTGCCCGTTCGATCAGCCCTTGGGTCTCCAAATCTGCGAGGGTTCGGTACAGAACCTCTTGCGCCAGTCCCAATTCGTTGGCCATTTCCTTCAGGGTGCCAGATACCTCGATCGTATGACCGTCGGGTCCGGCAGCGATGGAAAGATGCCGGAGTACCCTTTCGCTCGCGGAACGGATGTTGAGTATTTCCAGGTGCGTTCGCAGCGACATCACCTCTCGCGCGAGTAACGCCATGAATTTCTGCGCGGCGGCGTGATCGCGACCAAGCAAGGACAGCAAAGGCGACCTCGGATAAATGCGGACTGTCGCCTCCGTCACCGCCACGCCGTCGCAATGATAAGTCTCGGAGAAGAGTGCCGCTTCGGCAAAGAGATCGCCTTCGGCAGCTGTGAAAAGCACGAGAGACCGCCCATGACTGTCGTGTCGGATCATCTGGACGCGGCCTTTTTCGATCACGAATATCCCGTAGGTTTGGTCGCCCTGATGAAATAGGCTTTCGCCGGCCTGCAGGGTACGCCGCCTTGTAGCGGCGGTTACTTCATTTGGAATCCAATCAAGCGCGCTCATCACACAGTAGTGTAGCGAGTCCAAAAGATGATTATTAGTGAGAGGCGTGGTCCGGAGACGAATGCAATCATTGAATTTGTTTGAGAGCAGCACCAACTTCGATGGCCTCGTTGGGGGAAACGGCAGTGAACGTGAGTATCGCGCCGTCGGCATGTGCGCCGAGCGGCAGGTCATCAAGGTCGAACGTGAATCGCTGCATTCCCGATGTGCTACCGGATGCGGCATCGCTTGACTCTGGCGAGAGCAACGCCCAATTGGGCGCCGGCCCCTCGACGAAAAGCTCCACAGGCGTTCCGTTAGGCGCGGTGACCTCGACCACGACGAGTTCGTGCCCGTCCCCTCGTTCGCGATGCACCGAGCGAACGGCGAGCCCGGTGCCGGCGCCGAGCGGGACGCGCCGCGGAACACGGGCCTCCGCCGCAACGAGCGCTGGTTCTTCGGGGCCACCCTTGCCAGTTAGGGTGAGGCTGAGATCGGCTTCGGCCGGGTAGCAGACTTCGCGGCAGAAGGCATAGCTCAGTTTCAGGTGCAGCGACGATGGTTTCGTTGCGTCCTCTGCAGCGATTCGCAGCGGAAACACGACATCATCCAGATAACCGATGAAGTGGCCACCTGCACCGTCAGTAAATCGTTTCGGCGCTGGCCAGAGTACAGTCACCGATTTGACGTTCTCCGAACCGGCGAAATCGAACGTCGGCGGCACGCCGCTGTCACCGGGATAGCGCCAATAGGTGTGCCAGCCGGGATCAAGCTGTATTTCGACTCCAGCCCGCAACCACCACGCATTATCTGATTTGAATGCCGCTCCGGCGATAAGGCGCGCGGTAGCGTGGAGTTCTTTTTTCCACGGCGAAGCATCCTGTGCCCGCGCTACCGTTACGCTAGGGACGGAGATGAGGGCGATGATCGCGATCGTTGCTCGATATGGCGTGCCGCATGGCATTAGCCGCTGTCTAAGACGAGGCGGCCACACGCGCTACTGACATGATCGTGACATGGGCTCCTAACTTAGAAGTACATTCGTCGCGACGTGTACCGTGGGTGCTTGTCACAAACACGTGAGAATGAAGAAGAGATGATGACTGAGAGTGTGTCGCCAGCCGCCTCGTTAAGTCCTCGGCTCTAGCAATGGCGTTTGCCAATCGCTATCCTGCCGGAATGTGGTTCCGGAAGATTCGTCGCGTATTGGCTTTGGTCGTGGCTGTCGTTTTGGCGGCCGGGCTGGTCGCGCATGGCTTCGGCGGTCCAGACATGGTCGTGACGTCCGCAGTGACGGCCGCGCACGACATGCCAATGCCGGGCGATATGCCAAGCAAATGCGATGGCTGCGCGGGCGATGAGAAGGGCCTCGCGCCGACAGCGTGTTCTGCTCTTTGTGGCTCCCTGATCGCGGCGCCCTTGCTGAACGTAGTCCTCTTCGCTGTCCCCGCTGAGATTTTAAGTCCGACAGCCGGGTCGCGCGCGATCGGTCGGGCCGATCCCCCCGATCCCTATCCTCCTAGACGCATCAGCATGAACTGACGCGCGTCGCCGGTTGGCGACAGCGTCTTGGCGCGCGATGCCGCTGCATCGTGTGCGTAAACACGCGAGTCTAGCAGGTTTCTATGCCTCTCATCGCCACTTCAGCGTTCAGTCGACGCACGCTCCTTGCCGGCAGCGCAAGTCTTGCCGCAGGCGCTGCGTTGCCATTTGCCGTGCGAGCCGTCGCGAATCCGATCACGGAGCTTGAACTCACCGCGGCGTCCGGCCGTGTCGCAATGGTCGGTCGCTCTTATCCCGCGACCGAAGTGTGGTGTTACGGCGATCGCGTCCCCGGCCCCGAGATTCGGGTTCGCCAGGGCGAGCGCGTCCGCATTGTGGTGCACAACCAATTGCCGGAAGAAACCACCGTGCATTGGCATGGCATCCGCCTGCCGAACGCCATGGATGGAGTGCCTGGTCTCACCCAGCCGCCGATCAAGCCAGGCGAGCAATTTACTTACGAGTTCACACCGCCGGACGCGGGGACCTTCTGGTATCACCCGCACGCCGACAGCCTGCAGCAGCTCGGTCGAGGATTGGCCGGCGCGCTGATCGTCGAAGAACCAACCGCCGCTCCCGTCGACCGCGACGTTCTCTGGGTGCTCTCCGATTGGCGCCTCACGTCAGGCGCGCTAATCGCGTCCGGCTTCGGTAACGCGATGGAAGCTGCGATGTCAGGCCGGGTCGGCAATACGGTGACAATCAACGGCGAGGTTTCTGAAAAAGTTTCCGTGCGAGCGGGCGAGCGAATCCGTCTTCGTCTCATCAACGCAGCGCTGGCGAGGATCATGGCGCTTCGCTTCGAGGGTCACCGTCCCGTGATCGTTGCGATCGATGGCCAACCCTGTGATCCGCACGAGCCGGAAGATGGCCGTTTGCTGCTCGGCCCTGCGATGCGCGCAGATATCTTGCTTGACATGCAGGGCGAACCCGGAAGGCGCTACCGCGTGGTCGACGACTTCTATGAGGGCCTTTCGTATTGGCTCACGCAATTGGCCTACGACGAGGCGCGACCGATCCGCCCGCATCCCCTAGATGCCGCGCTTGCCCTTACTCGCAATCCTCTGCCCGAGCCGGACCTCGCCTCCGCTGAAAGGCACGAGCTGAGACTCCAAGGCGGCATGATGGGCGGTGGGGAGATGATGGGATTGGGAGGCATGGAGGGCGTCGGGCAAGGCGCGAGCTGGGCCATCAATGGCGCATCGATGATTTGCAATGGACGCGCCGACATGCCGCCGTCAATGGCGCTCCTGCTCGGGCGAAGTTACGTCCTGACCTTTCGAAACGAGACCGCGTGGTGGCATCCGATGCATCTCCACGGTCACAGCTTCCGCGTGCTGCGTCGGAATGGTGCGGAGGTCCCCCACCGACAATGGGCGGATACCGTTCTCGTTCCGCCGAAGGAGACAGTCGACATCGCGTTCGTGGCCGACAATCCCGGCGACTGGATGCTGCATTGTCACGTCGTCGATCACCAGGTGTCGGGCATGATGACCGTTCTACGAATCGTTTGATGTGCAATCTTGAAAGGAGTTCTTCGATGAAAAGACGCACTTTCTGTCTCGGAGCCGCACTGAGTTTCCTCGCTTCGCCGCTGCGGGCCATTGAAGCCCCGATAAAAGCTGTTCTGTACAAGAACCCGCAATGCACGTGCTGCGAAGGCTATGCCGCATACCTGCGGCAGAACGGTTTCGAGGTCGACGTGAACCCGACCAACGATCTTACCACCATCAGTCAAAACGCAGGCGTGCCGGAAAAATATCAGGGTTGCCACACGATGTTCGTCGACGGTTACGTCGTCGATGGCCACGTGCCTGTGGAGATCGTTCGCAAGCTCCTCTCCGAGCGGCCTGCTATTGCCGGCATCACGCTTCCAGGCATGCCGAGCGGTTCCCCCGGCATGACGGGCGAAAAGACACAGACGTTCGTCATCTACGCCGTCACCAAAGATGGCAAACCGCCAACGCTGTACGCCACCGTATGACCGAGGGGAGCATGGCGAAAGTGCGCGCATCTGTTTCAGAACCAGCCACTCGGCAGCGCGCGGCCGATATGAGTGCGTCGGTGGGCAATCTCCGCTTTGGCCTCGCGATCTGGCTGTGCGCAACAACTTTTGTTGCGACATTGCGGATCGCATCGGCTCAGGAGCCACCGAAGAGCTTCGTTTTCCTCGACACGCCCACTCCTGCCACGGCGATCAGTTTCAACGATGCGAACGGACGCACACGCAGTGTGGCGGATTTCAAAGGCAAAGTTGTGCTGCTCAACGTCTGGGCGACCTGGTGCGTGCCATGCCGAACGGAAATGCCCGCGCTCGACCGATTGCAAGCGACCCTGGGAGGTTCTGACTTCGAGGTCGTGCCGGTCTCGATCGACCGCGGTGGACTGGAAACGATTCGGAAATTCTATAGCGACATCGGCATCGGCAATCTCGCGATGTATGTCGATTCCTCCGGTCAGGTGCTGCGTCAGGTGAGCGCCTTCGGCCTGCCCACAACGCTGCTCATCGACGGCGCCGGCCAGGAAATCGGTCGGGTCATTGGCCCCGCCGAATGGGACAAGCCTGAAATCATCGCGTTCGTAAAATGTTTTGTTTCGCGCAATGAGGCCGCGGCGTTTCAAAACGGCTCGAAATCGAACGCGATTCCACCTTGCGACGGACGCGACCTTGGCCTTCCGGCAAGTGGTGCGAGCATCAATGCGAGACCATAATGGAGAGACATGTCATGACGATACGCCAATCCGCCACAACGGATGATGACTCACGCGCGCGCCCCGTGCTGGGCAGGGCGCGATATTATCTTGCAAATCGATGGACGCTCATCGCACTCGGTGTTGTTGCCGTCGCTCTTGGTCTTGCCTTCGGCGGTTGGGCTTGGCTGGTGGCTGCCGGCCTCGCGCCAGTCATTTTGAGCACCTTGCCCTGTGTGATCATGTGCGGACTTGGCGTGTGTTCTATGTGCCGCTCTGGGAACAAAGAACCGGCATCGCCATCGGTTGACCCGGCAACGTCGTCATCCGCGCTCGGAATCGCCAAGACGGACGCCCCACTGGTTGCCGGCTTCAGCCGCTCCCAAGGGACCAGCAACGAAAATCCTGTGAAGGCGCTCACTGAAGACTCAACCGAAAAATGGAAGGAGGAGAGTCATGCGTAAATCCAAACTCGCGCTGCTACTTGCTACTGTCCTGTTCGCCGTTACCGCCCCATCGGCCGTGGTCTATGCGCGCGACTCTGACAAAACGTCAGGCTCGATGATGGGAGGCGGAATGATGGGTAGGGGGATGATGAGGGGCGGACACATGGGGATGATGATGGGTCACTGCGGCGACATGATGCAGGGCAATCACGGCAGCGGCCGCCCCAATGAGCAATGGCGCGACGGTCGATCCCCGGGCGCTAGATAACCACAACCGGTGCCGCCGCCTAATCAACTGGCCATCCACGCACTTGTGACGATAACGCTATGAACAGCAGAACGAGAGCGTTGATCAATCTTGCCCTTCTGCTTGCCGTGGGCGGTACGCTGCTGGCGGGTGGCGTATTTCTCGGCACGGCTCTGCAACTGAGGTGGACGGACTATGGCTCGGTAACGACATCTGGGCCGGCCGCAATCGGCGGCCCGTATACTCTCGTTTCGATGAATGGGCAGAACGTCAGCAATCAAACCTACCACGGCAAATGGGTCCTCATCTATTTTGGTTACACGTTTTGTCCCGATGCGTGCCCGACGGCGCTTAGTAACATCAGCGTGGCGCTTGAAAAGCTCGGCTCGGATGCGAGCAAACTCCAGCCGCTTTTCGTCACAGTTGATCCTCAGCGGGATACCCGTGAGGTCCTGTCCGACTACCTGAAATCCTTCGATCCACGGATCATCGGTCTGACCGGAACCAAGGATCAGATCGATACCTTGATCAGGGAATTTCACTTGTATGTCAAACAAGAAAAATCTGATGGCGATGGAGACAGCTATCTCGTCTCGCATAGTTCGTACATCTATCTGATGAACCCTCAGGGAAAGTTCGTGAATGTCATCCAGGGCGCGGTCGACGGAGACGCTATTGTCGTTTGGCTGCGCAAGCAAATGGCTCATGCGGCTGAAGGAGATTCGGGATGAGACATCCGGCCCATCTGATCGTCACTCTATTGCTCGTGCTTTGTGTCGGCAGTGCGGTACGCGCGCAAACTTCGCAGACCGAATTTGAGCAGCGTGTACGGAGCTATCTGCTCGAACATCCCGAGGTGGTTGGCGAAGCGCTCAATCGCCTTGAAGCGAAGCAAGGCGAACTCGATGCTGCCGACGCCAAAGCTGCGCTGAAGGCTCACACCGCCGAAGTGTTTCAGGACCCCGATAGTCCCATCGGTGGAAATCCGAATGGTGATATCACGCTGGTCGAATTCTTCGACTACAACTGCCCTTATTGCAAGGCGATGGCGCCGTTGATGAGCAAAGCTGCGGAGGCCGATCCGAAACTACGGATCGTCTACATGGAGTTTCCAATCCTCGGAGCCGGTTCGGTGTATGCTGCGAAGGCTGCACTCGCCGCTAATAAGCAGGGCAAATATGAAACCTTCCACCGCGCGCTTTACGGAGTTCACGGCCCGGTCGATGAAAGCAAGGTGCTTGAAGCAGCCAAGACCGTTGGACTCGATGTCGATCGGATGAAGGCAGATATGCAAGACAAGGCCATCGAAGGCATCTTGGAAAAGAACATAAAGCTTGCACAAGCCCTGCACATTAACGGAACGCCGGGTTTCGTAGCTGGCGAACAAGTGACGACTGGCGCAATAGACCTCGACGCTTTGCAGGCGTTCATCGGCCAGGCGCGGAACGGCAACCAGGCAACGAAATAAGAAGCGACGACCTACATTCGCTCGTGCAACGATTGAAGGTCGATCGGTACAGCGGCGCAATAACATAAGAGGACTGATCCGCGAGCGCCGCATTCGAGCCGAGGTCGGTAATAGATTGAAAGCAAAGTACGACGGCTATTACCGTGCGCCGAGGCGCCCAACGAGGTGGAGGATCATGAGACACCGATACTTCATATTAGCGCTCGCGGCAGCAGGAATCCCGTTCGCAATTCCTGCCTGGTCGGCCAAGCCAGCCGTTAGTCAGGGCCAGCGTGTCTTCGGAGCATGCGCCGCCTGCCATTCTTTGCAGCCCGACCAAAACATGACGGGACCAAGTCTTGCCGATTTGTGGGGCAGAAAAGCGGGGACCTTGCCAAGCTTTGATCGATATTCCCCCGCTCTCAAATCCGCGAACGTCGTCTGGAACGAAAAGACGCTAGACGAGTGGGTCGAAGACCCGCAGCATCTCGTACCAAACAATCAAATGACGTTCGCCGGCATCAAGGACGCCCGGCAACGCGCCGACCTGCTGGCGTTCCTCAAACAAGCAACACAACCCGGAGCGTCGAGCGCGCAACAGGGCGGTCAAATGGGTGGCATGGGCGGTATGGGCGGTATGGGAGGCATGATGGGAGGCGGACGAGTTCCAAGCCTTAAGAATCCTGACCCGGAATATCGGGTACAAGCCATCAGCTACTGCAAGGACACCTATACGATCACCACCGCCAACGGCCAGACGCGCACGTTTTGGGAGCGCAATCTTCGTCTGAAGACGGATAGCAGCGGCGACGGCCCCCAGAAGAACGCCCCCGCTTTGACCGGAGCCGGAATGATGGGCGATCGTGCTGATGTGATCTTTGCCGACCCAAGCGAAATCAGCGGGTTCATCTCAAGCAAGTGCTGAGAAGGCACGCGCGTTCGCGGCCTCATCGCGCGGCGACTGGCTTCACCGGCTGAAATAAAAAGGCTTTTTCCGCTGGCGGGGGAATTTCTTTGCCGCTAGGCTGTTTTTATCGGGGGGTCGGAGACGGGGTGGTGCGGGTAACATTTGCCAAGCGGTCGTTACGGCAGCGCATTATCGCGCTCGGTGCCGCTTACACTATCGCGCTCGCCAGCTTGGTCGCGAATTTTGGCGCTGCGCGCGCGGCGGCTGATGCCATCGCGCAGCCCGATAACGCTATTTGTCATAGCGTTGTCGCCGATCAGCCTGCCTCCTCGCCCGACGGGACAGGGAATGCAGTTTGCGCCGACTGCTGCTGCATCGGCTGCCTGACGATGGCGGCGGCGGTACCGCCGCCGCTCGCGGCCGCTGCCGTGCCGCGTGCCTTCAGCCGATGGCGCGCACCGCTGACACGCTTCGGCGTGCTCGATGGCGCCAAATTCAACTCTCATCGCCCGCGAGGCCCTCCACAGGCGCTGTGAACCGCTGGCGGCCAAACCGGCCGCAGCCTTGTTCACGCGCTAATGGAGAACTGCCATGTTTCGTTATTCGAGCTGCTCGCGCGCTTTCGCGCTTGCTCTTATCATCGTCGCGCTCTCGGCCGCTGAGGCCTTTGCGCATTGTTTCGTTGGAGCGCGTTTCCTGCCGGCAACACTCGCCACCGACGACCCCTGCGTCGCCGATGAAATGTCCATACCGACCGTCGCCTGGTCGAAGACCGGCGATGTGCCGGCGGCGACCGAGTGGGACATTTCGGTCGATTTGGCCAAGCGCATCACCGAGGATTTCGGCATCACGATTGGCGACACCTGGTCGCAAATCCACCAGCCGGGCGGTTTTACCAACGCCGGGTTCGGCAATCTCGAGACCACGCTGCAGTACCAGCTTTTCAAAGACGGGCCGCATGAACTGGCATTGTTGCTCGGGCTTATCGTCGATTGGGGCGGCACCGGCGCCATCAATTCCGGATTGGCGGACCGCTGGTCGACGCTGACGCCGACTTTCTATTTCGGCAAGGGCTTTGGCGACCTGCCCGATTCATTCGGATGGGTGCGGGCCTTTGCCGTCACCGGACAGGTCGGCTATCAGTTTCCCACGCGCAATTTCGACGTCGATTCCGGCAGCTTCATTCCGCAAGTGCTGGTCTATGGCGCATCGATCCAATACAGCATGCCGTATCTGAAATCGGAAATCCGTGACTACCAATTGCCGGATTTCATCAATCACCTCATCCCGATCGTCGAGATGCAGCTGGCAACGCCGGTTGCCAATAATTTCGGCAATAGCGGGCTCACCACCGGCACGATCAATCCGGGCGTGATCTGGGTCGGCAGCTATTTCCAGGTGGGTGCAGAGGCGGTGCTTCCGGTGAATCACGCCAGCGGCACCGGGGTCGGCTTCCTCGGCCAGCTGCACCTTTATCTCGACGATATGTTCCCGACCACGATCGGCCGGCCGCTGCTCGGCGGCAGCTCGGCTCCTCCGCAACAACTCAAATTCTGAGGCACGTCATGCGAACAAGCATCTTTTTCATTTCGCTTTTGCTGGCCACGTTCAGTAATGTCGCTGCGCACGCGCATGCCTTTCTCGATCATGCCAGTCCACTGGTCGGCAGCACGGTGGCGAGCGCGCCGCGCGAGGTTTTGCTGACATTTACGCAGAA
The DNA here is from genome assembly GCA_035703785.1 of Xanthobacteraceae bacterium. Lineage (GTDB taxonomy): Bacteria > Pseudomonadota > Alphaproteobacteria > Rhizobiales > Xanthobacteraceae > BOG-931. The sequence continues at coordinate 23,458 of DASSXN010000202.1, read as the reverse complement.
CCTCGAGTCGGCGTTCAGTTCCGTGCAGGTGACGGATGCTAACGGCGCGCGCGTCGATCAGGGCAAACCACAGATCAGCGGCAGCACCATGCGCGTTGGTCTGAAATCCCTGACGCACGGCACCTACCGCGTGCGCTGGCAAGCATTGTCAGTCGACACACATAAAACGGAAGGAAGCTTCACCTTCAGCGTTGGTCCATAGCTTGGGCGATCCGCTCGCTTACATCCGCGCCGTTCATTTTGCCGCGACAATCATCGCGGCGGGCGTGGTGATTTTCGAGATGACAGTGGCCGGGCCGGCCTTCGCTACCGCGGCCGGGATGCTCGATCCGGAAATCAGGCGCTTGCGCAGCCGCTGGGCTTGGCTGGTCTGGGAGAGCCTCGCCGTGGCGGCGGTTTCCGGCGCGATCTGGCTCATCCTGCTCGCAGCCGACATCTACGCCGCGCCGATCGCGGACATCTGGCGCGACGGCGGAGTGTGGACGGTCGCGAGCGAAACGCGCTTTGGTCAAGTGTTGCTGGCCCGACTGGCGGCGGCCCTGCTCCTTGCCGCGTCGTTGCCGATGCGCAGGCGTAGCGCCGATCGGCGCTTATGGAGCGCAGGCGCGGTCGTTCTCGCAATCGCCGTGCTGATCGGACCGGCCTGGACCGGGCATGCTGGGGCCACGCCCGGGATCGCCGGTGAGTTTCCTCTGGCCGCCGACGCATTGCACTTGCTGGCCGCCGGCGCTTGGCTCGGCGGTCTGCCGCCGCTTGCCATGCTGCTCGCTGCCGCGTGGCGGGGGAAGGAGCCGCGCTGGGCCGCGGTTGCCGCGATCGCGGTGCAGAGGTTTTCGCTGCTTGGCGCGATCAGCGTCAGTGCGCTGCTGGCTTCGGGAATCATCAACAGCTATTATCAGGTCGCGACCCTCAATAATCTTCTCGCGACATCGTACGGTCAGCTCGTTCTGATCAAGATCGCCATCTTTGCGGCGATGATCGCTCTCGCTTCGGTCAATCGCTTCTATCTGACGCCGCGGCTGGCGACCGCGAGCACCGTTCGTTGGCTGTACCGTACCAGCCTGGCCGAAACCGTATTGGGCTTCGCCGCGGTCGCGGTGGTCGGCTTTCTCGGCGCCATGGCGCCGGCGAGCCACACGCACCACAATGCGGCCATTCCCGAGGGCGCCGCCTTTGTTCACATCCATTCCAATGCTGGCATGACCGATGTCACCATCGTGCCTGGCCGTGTCGGCACGGCGCGCGCCACCATTCGACTGTGGAACAACAACTCTGAACCACTCGCAGCCGAACGATTGACGTTCACGCTGACGCCGCCGGGGGGCCAACCAATCACGTGGCCTGCCGTGCAGGCTCAAGACGGCAGCTGGCAGGTCGACGTCATCCCGCTGTCGCAGTCCGGTAACTGGAAGGCTGCGATCGATGCCGGACTCGATGCCAAGCGTCGCCTGACGCTCGATGCGCCGATCGTGATCGAGCCGGAACGGTAGGCTACTCTAACTCCCTCTCCCCTTTGTGGGAGAGGGTCTTGAGCGAGCGTCAGCGAGCGAAGGGGGTGAGGGGGCGTCCATTTAATGGGTAGCCCCTCACCCGGCTTATGCATCGCTGCGCGCTGCATTCGCCATCCTCTCCCGCAAGGGGAGAGGGAAGGATTTTGCAGCGCATCGTTCGGGCTGATCAGGTGCCGGAACCCGACATCACCTCGCCGAACAGCTGCCAGGTCGTACCGTCAAACTTCTGCAGCTGCATCTGTTTGATCGGATCGAAGTCGTTGGCGCTGGTGTTGAGCGTAATGCCGGGCAGCAACATCGGCAGCTTCAAATCATGCAGGCTCGCCGCCTGTTTCATCACGTTCTCACGGGTGAGGTTGTCGCCGCACATTTTGAGCACTTCGACCAAGGTCTGCGCATAGGAGTAACCGATCGCAGCCTGAACGTCGGTGATACTGCCGGAAAGACCATGGCTGTTCATGAACGCGAGCCATTCTTTGTATTCCGGTGTGTTCTGCCACTGCGGATCGGTCGGATCCTTGACGTGGGCCGCCGAGATTATGCCCACGCCTTTTTCAAGCCCCGCGGGCTTCATCACCGTGCCGACCGAATTGCCGACGGAGTTGAGGAAGTGCGTCGGCTTCCAGCCGATATCGTAGACTTTGCGGACGGTCTGCGCGGCGAATTTCGGAATCGCTGCCGTAAGCAGCACGTCGGCGCCGCTGCCTTGCAGCGCCACCACTTGCTGATCGACGGTCGGATCGGTGGTCTCGTAGGATTGCGTCGCCACGATCATCTTGGCGGCCTTGTCGCCAAGCCCGGCGCGCAGCCCATTGAGATAGTCCTTGCCGTAATCGTCGTTCTGGTAGAGCACCGCGATCTTGGCGTTCGGCAGGTTCTTGAGGATGTAGTTCGCGTAAATGTGCGACTCGATGCCGTAGCTCGGCAGCCACATCATGGTCCAAGGAAAATGCTTGGGATCGTTCCACTGGTCGGCGCCGGTGGCGACGAACAGTTGCGGCACTTTGTTCTCGTTCAAATAGCCGTGGATCGCCATGTTCGACGGCGTGCCCAGCGTGCCGAACAGCAAGAATACCTTGTCTTGCTCGACCATCTGGCGCACCAGCTCGACGGTCTTCGGCGGGCTGTAACTGTCGTCGCGGGTGATGTAATTGATTTTGCGCCCGTTGATGCCGCCCTTCTCGTTGATCATGGCGAAATAGGCGGCGTGGACTTTGCCGTTGATCCCGTAGGATGAGGCCGGGCCGCTATAGGGATTGGTATTCCCGATCGTGATTTCGGTATCGGTAACCCCGGGTCCATATTGGCCCGCCGCGTAAACAGCGTTGCCGGCGAGCATCAGGCCGGCCATGCATAGGCCGGCTACGATCATCTGCTTTGCTTTCATCACAAACCTCCCTTTGCGTTTTATCATTTCGCGGCGCGGCGCGCCGATCGAAACTGTTGCATTGCATGCGCGAGCCAGGGGCCGAGTGTGCCGACCACGCCGCGTGGCATGACGTACATGAACAATAGCATGGTCAATCCATAAATGGCCCATGGCGCGGCATCGGAAATGTCGTTGGCGAAATTGGGCACGAACTCGATGAAAAACCCGCCGACGATAGCGCCGCCAATGGTAGCGATACCGCCGACTGCCGAGCCTATCAGGAACGATAACGACAGGAAGAGGGTGAAGCTTTCGGGAGCGACAAAGCCGATCACGATTGCGGCAAGCGCTCCGGCGACCCCGGTGAACAGGGTGCTGGTGCCGAAGGCCAGCGTCTTGTAGCGGGCGGTATTAATACCCATGGCGGCGGCGGCGATCGGGTGATCGCGGATGGCAACGAAGGCGCGGCCGGTGCGGCCATTGAGCAGGTTTGCGGCGACGCGGATCGCAACCAAAAGAACCACCAGAACGAACAAATACAGCCACCGATCGCGGTCAATGCCGAGTTCCGGCGGCGGCATCGGCTTGACCAGAACGAGGCCCTGCTTGCCGCCGGTCCAATTATCGAAATATTTCAGCAATTGCGGCATGGCGACCGCCATCGCCAAGGTGACAAGCGCAAGATAGGGGCCTTCGAAGCGCAGCGCCGGCAGGCCGAACAGGACGCCGAGCCCGAAACAGACCAGCGCCGCCGGCGCCAGCGTCGCCCAATAGGGAACGCCATAACGATGCATCAGAATGGCGGCGGTGTAGGCGCCCGCGGCGAAGAAGCCGCCATGACCCAGCGAGATCTGCCCGTTATAGCCGGTGAGAATGTTAAGTCCGAGCACGGCAATGGCGTAGATCATCACCTGCGTCAGTTCGAAGACGTGATAATTGCTCAACGTGAAAGGCAGCACCACTGCAACTGCGATCAATGCGGCGGTGCCGGCCCAGCGCCACACGGCAATGGCCATTCTGGTCTCGCGCTCCATCGCGAGCTTCGCAGTCCCGTCGAGGGAAACGCTTTCGGCCATCCTCACACCCGCCGTACCACCGCAGTGCCGAACAAACCGTTCGGCCGGAACACAAGTACAATGATGATCAATATGAGCGCCACGGTCAGCTTGAGCTGACTGGCAATCAGATATGTGCCGACCAGGTTTTCGGTCACACCGACGATCAAGCCGCCGATCACGGCGCCAACGGGACTGGTAATGCCGCCGAGCAATGCGCCGGTAAAGGCGTAGAGCAGCACGCCGCCCATCATGTTCGGATCAAGAAACAAAACCGGCGCGACCATGATGCCAGCGACCGCGCCGATCGCCGCCGCGAAGCCCCATCCCAGCGCCAGCATGCGGCCGACGCGAACTCCGCACAACCGCGCCGATTCCGGATTTTGCGCGGCAGCACGCATTGCCAACCCGGTCGCGGTGAAACGGAAAAAGCAGAACAGTGCGGCAAGCATTACCAGCGTCACCGCGATCACACCGACATCACGGGTCGTCATCAGCGCGCCGAACAGGGTGCGATCGGGAAACGGGCTCGGAAACTCCTGCAAGGTGTAGCTGTAGATCCAGCCGGCGGTCGCGTTGAAGATCAGAAGCAGACCGATGGTGACGACTACCGCGGTAAGGATCGGCGCGTTTTCGACCGGGCGAATGACAATCCGTTCGATGACCATGCCGCCGACAAACGATACCGCGAGCGTGATCACGAACGCGGCCCAGAACGGCAGTCCCGCATTGACGAGCGTCCAGGCGATGTAAGTGGAGAACATCGCCATCTCGCCTTGCGCGAAATTCACCAGATCGGTGGCGCGGTAGATCATCACCAGCGCCAGCGCCAGGCTGGCATAGACGGCGCCGGCGGCGATCCCTGAGAATATCTGTTGCAGGAGCTGATGCATCGGCGCTCGTTTAGTATCCGAGATAGGAGCGGCGTATCTGTGGGTCGTCCGCCAGCGCCTTGGCGCTGCCGGAGGTCACGACATAGCCGGTTTCCAAAAGGTAGGCGCGATCCGCCATTTCCAGGGCCAGGCTCGCGTTCTGCTCAACCAAGAGGACGCTGACCCGCTGTTCTCGCCTAATCCGCTCAACGATGCCAAAAATGGCTTCGACGACTCGCGGTGCGAGCCCGAACGACGGCTCGTCGAGCACCAAAAGCCGTGGCGACATCATTAGGGCCCGGGCAATGGCAAGCATCTGCTGCTCGCCGCCGGATAGTGCGCCGGCCTGCTGGCGCCGCCGCTGCGCAAGAATGGGAAAATAGCCGTACATGCGCTGCATCTTTTCGTCCGGCCGGCCGGCGGCCGCATAGCCCCCGATGCGCAGGTTTTCCTCGACCGTCAGGCCGATGAAAGTGCCGCGCGCCTCCGGCACATGGGCAACGCCGAAGCCGGCGATCTGCTCGGTGGTGCAACGTTCGATCCGGCGTCCGCCAAATAGGATCTCACCTTCGCTGCGCACCATGCCGCAGATCGCCCGTAGCGTAGTCGTCTTGCCGGCGCCGTTGGCGCCAAGCAGTACGGTCATGCCGGCTTCCTCCACTGCGAGATCGATGCCATGCAGGACTTCGGACTGTCCGTAAAAGGCCTTCACCGCGCGCATTTCGAGTATCGCCATCATCAGTGCCGCGTCCCCAGATAGGCTTCGGCGACCGCGGGATTACCGCGCACCTCTTCCGGCGGCCCGTCGGCGATGACGCGGCCAAAATTGAGCACCACAACCTGATCGGACAAACTCATCACTAGGCCCATGTGATGCTCGACCAACAGAATGGTGATCGCGAGCTGATCGCGGACCGAACGAATGAGCGCACCCAGTTCGGCGACCTCATCATGATTGAGACCGCCGGCCGGTTCGTCCAGGAGCAACAGCGATGGCCGCACCGCGAGCGCGCGCGCGAGCTCAACGCGCTTGCGCGCCGCGAAAGACAAAATCGCAGCCGGCCGCGACGCCTCTCGTTCCAGTCCGACGAAGGCCAACATCGCGCGCGCGGTCTCGTCGAAGCGACGCTCCTCGCGGCGCACCGAAGGCAGCGTGATCGCATCGATCACCGCACAGTTACGGCCGCGCGCATGACCGCCGACCTTGACATTGTCGAGCACCGTCATCGAACCAAACAGTGCCGGACTCTGGAACGTGCGGCCGATGCCGATCGCGGCGATGTCGGAGGCCGCACAGCGGCGCAGCGACTTGCCGTTCAAACGAATGTCGCCGCGCTCCGGCCGATAAAGCCGGCTGAGGCAGTTGAACAATGTGGTTTTGCCGGCACCGTTGGGGCCGATGAGCCCCGCGATGCGGCCTTTGCTCACTGTGAAGCTGACATTTTCGAGCGCGACGATACCGCCGAACCGCATCGTCAACTGCGCAATGTCGAGCAAAGGCGCGGCCGCGCTCGCCGTCGTTTGATGCATCGGCGGCGGGGACGTGGTCATGCCGATCGGGCCGCCATTTGCTGCGTTTTCCTCCCCGGGCCCGCCGTTATTTCTGTGTTTGGTCGGCCGTTCTCGCCGCGGCTGGGCGGCAAAACGTGACACGGCGCCCATTGGCACGTCAACGCAAGGCGATCGGATAATTCGCGAGCCGCATTTGGAATATTTCCCGCAAGGCGGGGTTCGGACCGTTTCGCCCCAATGTAGCGGCCAAAAGCTCAGGCTGCGGCGGTGGTTGGATCGATCATTTTCTTCACTGCGGTGATTATGGTTGCCGGAAAGCCGCTAATTTCAGCGTGCCGGCGAATGATCGCCTCGTCTTTGGCAAGATACACGCAGAAGGTTTTATTATCGCCAACATAACTCCCGACCCATTGGATGTCGGGGCCGAGCTGGCGCAGCACATCATTCGATTTCGCCGCCGCTTGCCGCAGTTGTTCCCGCTCGAAAGTTCCGACCTTTGGGATATCGCGTTCGATGATGAATTTTTGCAAAGCCATGACGTTCTCCATCAACCGCCCGTTGCACGTTGCAGGTTTCAAGGCACCAGAAAGTGCCGTTTCCGATCTTCGATCAACCGTAAAAAGCATTGCCCGGCGGCGGCATAGGAATGCTCCGCGACGAGCTTTTGCCGAAGCAGCGTGTAGCGGATGTCGCGCAGGTAGAACATCAGCCGGTCGAAAATGTCTTGCGCCAACCGATTGTGGAAATCGTCCACCAAGCCGCACACCGCGCTCAACGCATAGTGCCGATCACCCACGGGCACTTCCGGTTCGGGAAGGGCCGGATTCCAATCGGCATAGGACCAAACCGCCTTACGGAATGCTTCGCGTAAATGGTCCGGTATTGAACCTGACGCCGACTGAGCTTTTGCCTTGGGCAACCGCACCAATCACATCGCTCCTCTCGCCTAGCCAGCGGCCGAAATGGCCAGCGTCGCGGCCGCGCAAATGCAAATAATGAGTTTTGACCTAGATTGCTGATTCAGAATTGGTATCGAAGAAATGCAACCGTTCCGGCCGCAGCGCGAACCGCAATTTGTCTCCCCGCTTGGCGCGGACGTTCGGTTCGACCGACGCCACCATGGTCTGCTGGCCGACCTGCAGGTCGAGTAGAATCTCGGCGCCCAATTTCTCCACGACCTCCACCAGGGCCTCGAAACAGAGTCCCGGCGGATCGCTGCCGTTGGCAATCTCCATATCCTCCGGGCGAACGCCCATGATCACGTCGTGGCCCGCGTAAGGCGCAAGCCGCGAACTGATCTCGGCGGGCACATCGATTGCAAGCCCGGTATTGCCGGCCCGCAAACCGCCAGTGCCATTCGTCACGTGAACCGAGGCAAAATTCATCGCCGGCGAGCCGATGAAGCCGGCGACGAAGCGGTTGACCGGCGTATTGTAGAGTTCGAGCGGTTCGCCGACCTGCTGCACCACGCCTCCGCGCATGACCACCACGCGATCGCCAAGCGTCATCGCCTCCACCTGGTCGTGCGTGACATAAACGGCTGTAGTATTGAGCCGGTTGTGCAATTTCTTTAATTCCACACGCATTTGCACGCGCAACTTTGCGTCAAGATTCGAAAGCGGCTCGTCGAATAGAAACACTTGCGGATGGCGGACGATGGCGCGGCCGAGCGCCACGCGCTGGCGTTGCCCGCCCGAAAGCTGCCGGGGTTTGCGAGCGAGATAATCGCGCATGCCGAGAATATCGGCCGCCTCGTAGACGCGCTTGCGGATCTCGCCGCGTTCGACTTTCCGCATTTTCAGGCCAAAGGCCATGTTGTCGTAGACGCTCATGTGCGGATAGAGCGCGTAATTCTGAAACACCATGGCGATGTCGCGGTCCATGGGCGCCAGTTCGTTCACCACGGTATCGCCGATGAGCACCTGACCTGAGCTAATGGATTCGAGGCCCGCCACCATGCGCAGCGTCGTGGTCTTGCCGCAGCCGGACGGGCCGACCAGAACAACGAATTCCTTGTCGCGGATTTCAAGGTTCACGTCTTTGACGGCGTGAAAGTCGTCGTAAAACTTGTTGAGGCTGCGGATCAGAACGCGGGCCATACCTTATCCCTTTACTGAGCCGGTAAGGCCGGCAACATAATGCTCGACGAAGAACGAGTAGATGAAAGCGACCGGGATCGAGCCAAGCAGCGCGCCCGCCATCAATTGCCCCCAATAGAACACGTCGCCGCGCACAAGCTCGGAAGTGACCCCCACCGAAACCGTTTTCTGCTCGGCCGACGAGAGAAACACCAGCGCGTAGATGAATTCGTTCCACGACAGCGTGAACGCGAAGATGCCGGCCGACAAGATGCCCGGAACGGCGATCGGGATGACGATGTACACCATCGCTTTCCAGCGCGTGGCGCCGTCGATGCGGGCGCATTCTTCAAGCTCCCGCGGAATCGCCTTGAAGTAGCCCATCAAGAGCCAGGTGCAGAATGGAATGAGAAAAGTGGGATAGGTGAGGACCAGCGCCCACGGCGTGTCGCCGAGCTTAAAATTGCGGATGATGTCTGCGAGCGGGATGAACAGAAGCGTCTGCGGCACGAGGTAAGTGATGAAGATACCGGTGCCGAGACTGCCGGCGAAAGGAAACTTCAGACGCGATAGCGCGTAACCGGCAAAGACGCCGCACAGCAGCGAGATGATTGTCGAAACGATCGCGATGAACAGCGTGTTGAGCATCCACCTGGTGAACAGCGTTTCGGTCAGCAGGTCCATGATGTGGACCAGCGTCGGATGCGCGGTCCAGAACGGCGTGTAATTAGGCGCCATCCACGGCCGATAGAGTTCTCGGTCCGGCCGGACCGACGTCACCAGCATCCAGTAGAAAGGGAACAGCAGCCAGAAAATGAAACCGCCAAGCGGAATATAGAAGTACACCCAACGGCGCCATTTTGCCCCTTCGATCATGGCTCAGTGCACCTCGACACGGCGGATATAGAGAAGTTGCACCACCACGACGATGAGCAGGAACGGGAACATGGCGAGAGAGATCGCCGCTCCCTCGCTCAGAAGTCCGGTGCCGACGCCGATCTGATAGGCATAGGTCGCAAACAGCTGCGTCGCATTGGCCGGGCCGCCGCCGGTCAGCACATAAACGAGCTGAAAATCGGCGAATGTCTGGATCACCGAGAACAGCACCACCACCATGGTCACCGGCAGAAGCAGCGGCCAGGTCACGTGCCAGAAGCGCTGCCAGGGACGCGCGCCGTCGATGGCGGCAGCCTCTTGCAGTTCAGGATTGATGGTCTGCAACCCGGCGAGCAGGCTGATGGCGAAGAACGGCACGCCGCGCCAGACATTGACGATGATCACCGAAATCAACGCCAGGTTTGGATCGCCGAGCCAGTTGATCCGCCCGTGAATGAGGTCAAGCTGGAACAGCGTCCAGTTGATGACGCTGAAGGTCGGATCGAACATCCATTTCCAGGCAAAGGTCGAAAGCACGGTCGGAATGATGAAGGGCAAGAGAATAAACGCGCGGGTGAACGCCTTGCCTTTGAAATGCCGGTTGAGGAGAAGCGCCAGCCACAGTCCCAAGGCGAGCTTGAACACGGTCGCGACCGCCGTGTAGACGAAAGTATTCCAGACCGCGGTACGGAAGATGCTGTCGTGCAACAGCGCGACGAAGTTTTCTACGCCGACGAAACGCCCAGGGATGCCGACCTTGGTGTCGGTGACGGCCAGCAACACGCCTTGAATGAACGGATAGGCAATGAACAGCCCAAGCAGCACGACGGTCGGCAATAACAGCGCCACCGCCAGCCAGCGTTCGTCCTCAAGCAGCCGCGTGGCCACACCGCGCCGCGGCGCCTGCACGAACGCTCGTTGACCTACGGCTTCGCTTATTGCCATTGCCCATTCCTTTGCGGCCCGGCGCCGGCCGCGCCATCCCGACCGGGCGAGCGAGCGGCGCGGCTACGGCGTTCCGAACTGAGATAGATCATTGCGCGGCAAGTCAGACGTAAATTTTCTGCAACTCGCCGGTCGCCCATTTCACCGCATCCTCGGCCGGCATGCCTTGAACCGCTTTGGCATACATGTCGACGATGACGTACTTGCTCATCACTTCGCCGGCCTTGCGATCGGCCGGCCCGGCATAACCGGGGAATTGTCCGGATCGACCGGCTAGGCGGAACAGCTCCATAACCGGATCGTTTTTCCAGATCGGGTCTTCCTCCCAACTTGTGGTGGCGCCCACCGAATAGCCTTGCTGCGAATTGAACCAGGCCTGGTAGACCGGCTTTGAGGTGATCCAGGCGAGGAAGTCCCTGGCGGCTTTCTGCTGTTTGGAATAGCCCATCAGCATGTTGGTCATCGGCAGCTGATAGGAGAACTGCCCGGCAGGACCCTTAGGCAACGCGCCGTGCAAAATGTCCTGCCACAGCTGGGTACCCTTCTCGGTCTGGTAGCTGTCCGGTTTGCGTTTAGCCTCGATGTAAATCGAGGCGCCATTGAGCGTCGACGAAATCGTGCCGGCGAGAAACGCGCGATTGTTGCTGGAATCGTCCCAGGCAAGCCCGCCTTCGTCGCAGCAGTCCTTCCAGAACGCGGTCCAGTATTTGACCGATTCAATGGTCTCCTTGCTGTTGAGCGTAACGGTCTTGCCGTCCTTTTCGACTTCCTTGCCGCCCCACGACCACAAATACGGATAGAAGAAGGTCGGCGGATCGCCGAAGCTGTGTCCCATCGCCTGGCCGATCGGCTGGCCCTTAACCTTGAGCTTCTTGCCGGCGTCGCGGTACTCGTCCCAGGTCTGCGGAAACTTGCTGTAACCGACCGCCTCGAACCACGATTTGCGATAGGCGTTCTCGTTACCGAGGATGCACCATGGCACGCCGAGCCATTTCTTGCCGTCATTGGCGACGGCAATCGACTCCTTGTAATAGCCACCCTGATCTTTGCCGAGTTTCTCGGCGACCTCGGTGACATCGGCCAGGCTATCAGCATAGAGCTGCGGCCAGTTGTTGAGCGCGCAAATGACGTCCGGGCCGGTGCCGGACTGAATGGCGGCCGTGGTGCGCGCCTGGATGTCATTGCCGTTGATCATCTCGATATTGAGCGTGATGCCGAGATCCTTGGCGCAGGCCGGCACAATCTGCTCGCGCAAAACTTTATCCGATCCGGGCACGAAATCGTTCCAGCGTAGCCAGTGAACGGTCGTGCCCTGCGCAAAGGCCGGTGCCCGACCGCTCGCCAAGATCGCGGCAATTCCACCTGTCTTTGCCGCGACCGCGCCGGCGCCAGAAAGCTGAAGCAGTTTCCGCCGATGAATCCGAGCCATTGAAGTCCTCCCTGTATAGCTTGATTGTCGAGGTTTCTTTTCGTAACGATCTTTAGCACGTTTTATGGGCCCAAGGTCGAGAACCACGCGCATTTGAATGCCGAATTTGGGCCTTACTGCGGGGGCGCGATGCCGCAGGCCGGCGCTCTTTGGCTGTGATCCGGCATTATGTTTGCCATCTGGCCAAGCGTTCAGCCGCCGCGGCCAGCCGTGCCGCGGCTGGCACGGTCAAGCCATTACAAAAACGCCTTTGCCGCTCGTCTGCTGATCAAACACCCGATAGGCATCCTCGGCTTGCTCGAGCTGCCAGCGGTGGGTGAACAGGTGGTCGACCGCAATTTTTCGGTCGGCAACGAAGCTTGCACATTCGGCCTGCCCGATCTTTGAAAAGGTCCACGAGCCGATGATCGTGAGCTGCTTGCGCAACAGATCACGGCTGACATCGAGCGAGACGCCGCCGCCTTCTCCGACAAAGCATACGGTTCCCCACGGTCGCGTCGCCCGTACCGCCGTCACCCTGCCCTCCGGCGTGCCGGACGTGTCCAGGGCCAAGTCGGCTCCCATGCCATGAGTGAGCGCCTTGATCGCAGCGACTGGATCGTCCGCCTTGGGGTCGACCACAACATCGGCGCCGAACTCCTTGGCGCGGGCGAGCCGCTCGGCGCTAACGTCAAGCGCGATGACGCGCGCGCCCATCGCCGCGGCAAGCTGGGTCGCGGAAAGGCCGACCGGCCCCTGGCCGACAATGGCGATGGTGTGGGCGCCGCTCAGATTCATCCGCCGCAGCGCGCCATAGGCCGTGCCGGTGCCGCACGACACCGCCGCGCCGGTCGAGAAGCTCAACTGATCAGGCAATGGCACCAGCGTGTGCGCGGGAACCTTCATGTAATCGGCGTGCCCGCCATGTGCGGTGACGCCGTAGACCGTGCTTCCGGCAACGCACATCTGCGACCAGCCGCTGCGGCAATGCTGGCAGACGCCGCAGCCGCTATAGTGGTGAACCATGACGCGAGCGCCAATTTGGGCGGCGCGCTCGTCGACCTTGCTTCCCACCGCAGCCACCACCCCGCATGGCTCGTGGCCGGCGATAACCGGGCCCTCGAGCTTGCCCAGTCCAAGCGCCGCGGTTTCTCCGCCGGCCGCGCGATAGAACTTGAGATCGCTGCCGCACATTCCGGACGCCCTGATTTCGACGATGACGTCATGGGGCCCGGGCGCCGGATCGGGCATTTCGACGATCTGCAATTTGCGTCCGCCCAGAAAGCTCACGCCGCGCATCACGCTCTCTCCCAAAATTCGCTGACGTGAATCTCGCATGCGCGGCCGGTTGCCGGCAACCGCCGCGGGCGGCACTGCGCAGCCGCGCACTTATCCACAAGCCGCCTTGACCCATCGCCGGTCCGCCGAGCAAGCTTGCCGGTTCTTGATCTCAGTGGGCAAGCGATGGCTGATCACATAGCGGCAGCGCAACGTTATCGTGCTCGGGCGGCCAAGTGCGAGCTGTCGGCCAAAAATACGTCATCGACCAAATTCGGCGAATGCTACCGCCTGCTGGCGCAGCATTACCTCGTGCTTGCCAATCTCGAAGAAGATTGCGCGAACTGGCGTTCGCCTTTCGCCCGGCAAGAGAACAACAAAGCCGCAGATCAAGCGCCGCCGCGCTCGGTCGCGGCGCGGATGTTTGCAGTGCGGCAATTGCAAATTGCGGCACCGTCCACGGAAACGGTCTCGATGCCGCCGATGTCGGTAATCGCGATCCCGGCCGCTGAATTCGGTCGCTGAATAAAGTAAGCGTCACCCTAAGGTGCGAGCGTAAGCGAGCCGCGAAGGGTGTAGCGCCATCCTTCGAGGGCCGCATCGGGATCCCATCGCGCTAAGCGCGATGGGTGCCCCTCGCGGCCACCTCAGGATGACGGCATTGCACTGCACCGCACAGTAAGCCAGTTGCCAAGCGTCCCGGTATTTCGAAATATTATTCCGCGCTGGTGCGCGCGCATAAGACAGGCGCGCTACTTATCGCCCGTAAAAAGAAAACATAATGGAGCAGCAAACTGGCATGCTTGCGCGTGAACCGTAACCGCAAATTCGGAAGCGTGAGGCCGGACGATGACGAATGCAGGGTCGCTCGACGCGAGCCGTGAGGCCGCAGAGCCCGAGCGTCGGGGTTGGAAGGAACTTTATCTGAAAGAAGACTGGTGGGCCGTCTGGCTCGGCTTCGCGCTGATGGTCTTCGCAATCCTTTTGTTTCAGGCCGGCGGCAGCAATATCGTCAAGGCGCTGGCGATTAATCCCGGTGGACTCAAATGGAGTTCATTCGGCCAGCTTGCCGATCATTTTGCGCAGAATGCGCTCCTCTATCTTTATCAGTTTTTGTTCTGGCTCGTGTTGTTCGGAGCGTCGACCGCGATCATGGGCGTGAAACTGAAGGACTTCGTGCCCGCCTTTATCTTCCTTTATGTCGGCTCGCTGATCATGTTCGCGATCGCCGGCTGGGCCAACGCGGCGCAGTTCAACCTCGAAGCGCCGCTGGTCGCGCTGATTGTCGGGCTCATCATCGCCAATGTGTTTCGACTGCCGGCATGGATGGATAGCGCGTTCCGCGTGGAATACTACATCAAGACCGGCATCGTTCTGCTTGGCGCCACTTTCCCGATAACGCTCGTGCTCACCGCAGGCCCGGTCGCGATTGTCCAGGCCACCATCATCTCGCTGGTCACCTGCCTTGTGATCTATTTCATCGGCACGCGTGTGTTCGGCCTGGAAAAGCCGCTTGCCGCGGTGATGGGCGTCGGCGGCGCGGTCTGCGGCGTGTCGGCGTCGATGGCGATCGCCGCCTCCGTGAACGCCAAGAAGGATCACCTCTACACGTCGGTGACGCTCGTCGTCGGATGGGCGCTGGTCATGATTCTGGTGCTGCCCTTTGTGTCGCGGGCGCTCGGCTTGCCCGCCGGCGTGGCCGGAGCATGGATCGGCACCTCGGAGTTCGCCGACGCCGCCGGATTCGCCGCGGCCTCCACCTACGGCAAAATGGCCGGCAATGAAGATGTCGCGATCAAATCGTTCACGCTGATGAAAGTGATCGGCCGCGACCTGTGGATCGGCATCTGGTCGGTCGTATTTGCCGCGATTGCAACCTTCGTGTGGGAAAAAGGCCAGACCGGCCGCGTCCCGGATGCGCGCGAAATCTGGTGGCGCTTTCCGAAATTCGTCATCGGCTTTTTTGCTGCTTCGATTCTGATGAGCGCGTTTACCAGCGGTTTCAATGCCGCCGATTTTACCACCGTGGTCCGGCCCAACGTGCTGGCGCCGCTGGTATCGTTGCGGACCTGGACGTTCATCTTCTGCTTTCTCAGTATCGGCCTGACGACGCGGTTTCGCGATTTGCATATCGTGGGCTGGAAAGCGTTCTGGTCCTTCACCATTGGCGTCGCCGCCAATGTCGTCCTCGGTTACGTCTTGTCGGTGATCGTCTTTGGCGACTACTGGGCCAGCATCCGCTGACGCCGCGCAAAACGGCGCGGCCCGCTGCGCGGCGTGCCGGTTCTTTACCGGCGCGCCCGCGGCGCTTGAGCGGGCGATTCCCGGTTTCAATATTCTAAGCTCGGCTTACGGCTCGGTGCGCGCCGATACCGGGCTGTGCGAGCGGCGTGGTGTTTTTACAACCGCGCGCAGCGCGGCGTGTCCGCAGTTTGAAGACGACGGCAGCTGACTTTTGTTCAGCGCTTTGCCCAGCGTCACTTCAGAAACTCCTCAATGAGCTTGACGGTCGCGGCGGGATTTTCCTCCATGACCCAGTGCCCCGAATTGGGGACCACAGCCGTTTGCACGTTGGTCGCCGCAGCGCGCATCACTGTCCCCATCATCGGCCCGAACGATTTCTCGCCGCCGATCGCGAGAACCTGCATGGTCAGCATGCCCTTGGCGACGAATTCCTTGTTGTCGGCGGCATCCTGATCGAAGGCCTTGAACTGTTCAAATCCGGCGTGCATCGCGCCCGCCGCAGCGTAAAGCTTGGCGTAGTGCTTACGCGACGCTTCGTCGAATTTCTTGGGATCGGCCGAAAATTCATTCCAGAATCGATCGAGGTAGATGCGCTCGCGGCCCTTCACCAGCCGTTCGGCATCCGGTCCATAGAACGAAAAGTGCCAGAGTGCGTGGCTGCGAATGATGTCGTCCCACGGACCTATGCCCGGAAGCGGCGCATCAATAATCACAAATTTTTTCACCCGCTCCGGGTGCTGAGCGGCAAACGCATAGCCGACCATGTTGCCGATATCGTGGGTAACAAGATCGACTTTATCGATCTTCAGTGAACCGAGTACGCCAGCCACGTCTTCCGCTTGGTTCTTTTTGTCGTAACCGCCAGCCGGCCGCGAGGACAGCCCAAGCCCGCGCAGGTCCGGCACAATTACGAGGTGATCACGAGCCAACTGGGCGGCAAGCGGCGCCCACATGTCGCCGGTTTCGCCGTAGCCGTGCAGCAAGACGACAGCGGGACCTGCGCCGCCGACGCGCACATAGATCTGCGTGCCGTTGGTGATGACATTCTCGGTCCCGAAGTTCGCCGGGTACGGCTGGATGGCGGCCAGCGCCGATGCGGTCAGGAAAAAGCCGACTGACACGGCAGCAGCGACGTTTCGCATCGTGAAGCCCCCTCGAAATTCGCCGGCGTAGTTTTGCCCCTTGCAGCGGAATTTACGGCCTCAGCACAATCTTGGCCGCGGCGGTGCGGCCGGCGTCGATATCCTGGAACGCGCGGGGGCCGTCGGCGAGCGGCCGCTGCTCGATCCAGTCGAGCGGCCCGAGCCGGCCGGCGGCAATGGCGTTGAGCGTTTGGCGAAATTCCAGCGGCGTGTAGCAATATGTGCCCGCGACGGTGATTTCCTGCAGCGTGATCTTGCGGACGTCAAAACCCTCCGAGCCCGGCAACAGGCCGACGTGAATGATCACGCCGCCCGGTTTGACCAGGCGGCTGGCCGCGGTACGCGTCGCCACCGCGCCGACCGCGTCGATGACGAGGTCCATCGACAATTTTGCCGGCTCGCCCGGCTCATTGGGCGCGTAGCAGTGGAACGGCCCGGCGCGGGCGGCGGTCTGCCGGCGCGCGGCGTTCGGCTCGCCGATATGAATCTCGGCGGCGCCTTGCATCGCCAATACCAAAGCGCAGGCGAGCCCGATGCCGCCGCCGCCGAGCACCAGGCAGCGGCTCGCCGCGAGCGGGCGCTGCACCAAGCGCGCGCCTAAATTGACCGCGTGGTAGGCAACCGCGAGCGGCTCGGTCAAAGCCGCTTTCGCGCTGTCGAGCCCGTCGGGAATCTTGACGACGTTGGTCTCCGGCACACGCACCAGTTCGGCAAAAGCGCCGGCCCGCGGCGGTACTGACAGCAGCTGGCGCGACGGGCAAAGATGCGGCCGGCCTTCCAAACACCAGTCGCAAACCCCGCAAGGGACAAGCGGGTTGACCGCGACGCGAGCGCCGCGACCAGGCCCGCTGACGACCAGGCCCGCGGCCTCATGCCCGAGCACGAATGGCGGCGGGCGGCGCGAATCGTGGCCGTGATAGGCGTGCATATCGGAGCCGCAGATCCCGACCGCCTCGACCCGCACGAGCACCTCGTCGTTGCCGGGCGTCGGTTCAGGCTCCTCGCGGCACAACAGAACGTTCGACTCGGTATAAACCAGGGCTTTCATGGGTTCACTCTACTGAAACCCGGTATCGCTGCGATCTTAGCAGAGTGGAATGAGAGCACGAAACGCGCGGCTAAAACAAAGATTTCGCTATCGCGACCGAATCGCCCTGCCCTGCCGTCGCAAAATGCGGGCTACGCGGTTAGAGTAATGCACAACGTGATCGCCATGACAGAGCCGCCATGACAGAATCGCCATGACCGATCGGCCTCATTCATCGTCGCCCAAAATTACCGAAATGCTCGTTGTGCCGGTGGCCGGGCATGATGGCATGTTGCTCAATCTCTCCGGCGCGCATGCGCCGTTTTTCACGCGCAATATCGTCATTCTTCGCGACAATGCCGGCCGCACCGGCATCGGCGAAGTGCCGGGCGGCGAGCAAATAAGGCGCACATTGGAGGATGCCAAATCGCTGGTCATCGGCGGGCCGATCGGAAACTACAACGACATTCTCAATAGAATGCGCAGCCGCTTCGCCGACCGCGATACCGGCGGACGAGGACTACAGACTTTCGATCAGCGCGTCGCCATTCATGCCGTCACCGCGATCGAGGCGGCGCTGCTCGATCTCTTAGGGCAATTTCTCGGTGTGCCGGTCGCGGCGCTGCTCGGCGAAGGGCGGCAGCGCAGCGCGGTCAAGATACTCGGCTATCTGTTTTTCGTCGGCGACCGCAACAAGACCGACCTGCCCTACCGCGCCGAGCCGGACGCGAACGTCGATTGGTTTCGCCTGCGCCACGACGAGGCGTTGACGACGCCAGCGATAGTGCGTCTCGCCGAAGCGGCTTATGCGCACTATGGCTTCGAAGATTTCAAGCTCAAGGGCGGCGTGCTCTCGGGCGCGCGGGAAATCGAAGCCGTGTCGGCGCTCGCCGAGCGCTTTCCGCAAGCGCGCATCACCTTGGATCCGAATGGCGCGTGGTCGCTCGAAGAGGCGATCCGGCTGTGCAGCGGTATGCACGGCGTGCTCGCCTATGCGGAAGACCCGTGCGGCGCCGAGCGGGGCTATTCGGGCCGCGAAGTCATGGCGGAATTCCGGCGCGCAACCGGCATGCCGACCGCGACCAATATGGTGGCGACCGACTGGCGGCAAATGGGCCATGCGATCCTGCTGCAATCGGTCGACATCCCGCTGGCCGATCCGCATTTCTGGACCATGCAGGGCGCGGTGCGGGTGGCGCAGATGTGCCGCGATTGGGGCCTGACCTGGGGATCGCATTCCAACAACCATTTCGACATTTCGCTGGCGATGTTCACCCATGTCGCCGCGGCGGCGCCGGGCCGGATCACCGCGATCGACACGCACTGGATTTGGCAGGACGGCCAGCGCTTGACGAAGGAGCCGCTGGCGATCCGCGGCGGCATGGTGGCGCTGCCGGAGCGGCCCGGACTCGGTATCGAAATCGATCTTAAGCAAATCGAGCAAGCGCACGCGCTCTACAAATCGCACGGCCTCGGTGCGCGCGACGATGCGGTGGCGATGCAGTACCTTATTCCCGGCTGGACGTTCGACAACAAGAAGCCTTGTCTCGTGCGCTGATCGCAACCGCGCCGCAGCGCCGCAGGAGCCTGACGGGTTCGCGGAACGGAACTCCGCAGCCTAGGAGTCACCAACGAAGACTTTCAATTGGCGGTTTTTGACACGCAATTTGCGACCGGACTCCCGGTTCCCTTGGGAACTGCCATGAAAACAAATCCCGAATTGTTAGAAGAATTGGCCTTTGCCCCGGCGGGGGTACCCGCTCCCGTATAGATGTCGATATGAGCGCCTTTGATTCGACCGCCGATGTCTTGCGCGACCGCCATCGAAGAGACGGTTTTACACGCGCTCGTCGCAGGTACATTGAGCAAGGTGATGGTGCCGGTGGGAATTGAAGTTGGATCCGTGGCGATCGAGGTGTTCGGCGTAAGCGGGATATGATCGACGCCTTCGTAACTGACTCCCGGTCGGTAAAAGACAGTTGATGGATTGTAATGGACGGTGTCTCGATAGGCCTCATCGGGATGAGTGGCGTAGTAAGGGGCCAGAGAACCATTTATTTTTTTATTCTCGCACTTCAGAACGTCACCAATCATGTTATTGGGCCTACCGTTCGTTCCGGCGAAATTCAAAAGCACGCTTGCTATGGAGCCGTCCTTCTGTCTCAAGTTCACGCTTCCGGCACCTTCCAGCATAAGACTAGAAACCTCATAAAGGCTTCGGAAATACGCGATTTTGTGAATTTTCCCAGCTAAAGCGCCCCGAGCCAACTGCTCGCGGGTGGGAAGTGCGGAGAAGGTGCCGTCTTTATTGTCAATGCACCAATGGATCGGAACTTTGGTGACGTCGTCGACTCCGCAGCCCTGCCCCAACTCCGGCTTAGGATTTTCGAAATATGTCAGACCCTCGGGCGCCGCATAGATCGGATACCGGTACACATCCGACGGCTCAGCGGAGGCGTCAACCGCCGTTGGACTGTAGTACCCGGTAAACCGCGTCGTTCCCGTCTTAAATTTCCCGTCGTTACCCTGGCGGCCATTGCTCTTGTACCAGTCAAACTCCCGCGCTGCCCGATTCACGAAGGTGATGTAATCCATGTTCGGCTGGCTCGCGATTTTCAGCATTTCCGTATTGGCGTTCAGGCAATAATCCTCGTTTTTCACCATTCGGCAGCCGAACTGGAACGTTTGGGCCTTTTGCTCGATCGATTTTCTTTCGCAATTTGCGATTTGATTCTTTAAAGCGTTTTTGATTTCCACCAGATTCCCAGCCAGACACTGAATGGGAAGATCTTTCGGAGGACTTGGAACAGGATGTGACGTCACAGGAAGTGCGGGAGCGATTTTTCCGGCGACATTCAATTGAACCAGATCTAGGCAGTGCCGCACGGGGTCGTAGCCGCTCGCCGCCGGCGCCGTTCCGGCCGTGGGATAGGCCACCTGTCCTTGGGACGGAAAGACCCCAAAGACGCTCAGTAAGACGGCGCCAAAGACTTTTTTCATCAACAATTACCAGATATCGGAATACACATCATATTCACTTCATCGCGCCTGATGGCGTGGCGCTGGTCTGCAATGTCTACGTCAACTGCTGGCGAAAATTAGGCAACAGCCTCTAAACTGAGCGGGGTAAGCTAAAAGCAACGCCCCCAACCACGCCGCAGCGCCGCAGGAGCGAGCGATGGCTGATGCAGTGCGAAGCACCGGCGAGACGGATGAGGCAGCCCGCCCGCATCGGATCGTTATTGTCGGCGGCGGCGCCGGCGGATTGGAGCTTGCCACCCGGCTTGGCGACAAGCTTGGCCGCCGCGGCAAAGCCGAAATCACCCTGATCGAGAAGGCGCGCGCCCATTTATGGAAGCCGCTGTTGCACGAGATCGCCGCCGGCAGCATGGATCTCGGCCATCATGAGCTCGACTATTTGGCGCAGGCGCACTGGCATCACTTTCGCTATCGCACGGGAGAGATGATCGGGCTCGACCGCGGCCGGCGCGAGGTGCTGGTCGGATCGGTTAGCGAGGAGAACGGCATC
Organism: Xanthobacteraceae bacterium; assembly: GCA_035703785.1. Taxonomy (GTDB): domain Bacteria; phylum Pseudomonadota; class Alphaproteobacteria; order Rhizobiales; family Xanthobacteraceae; genus BOG-931. The sequence goes on along the minus strand of DASSXN010000202.1, from coordinate 2,612 downwards.
GAAGTGACGCCGGCCCGCGCTTATCCCTACGACACGCTGGTCTTGGCGGTCGGCAGTCTGACCAATGATTTCGGCACGCCCGGGGTTACGGAGCACGCAATTTCCCTGGAGACACCGGACCAGGCCGCGCGATTCCACCGCCGCCTGGTCAATGCATGCCTGCGGGCCCAGGGCCAGAATGAGCCGTTGCGGCCCGGTCAACTTCAGGTCGCAATCATTGGCGCCGGCGCCACCGGAGTCGAGCTCGCCGCCGAACTGCACAAGTCCACGCGCGAGCTCGTGGCCTTTGGGCTCGATCGCATCGATCCCGATCGCGACATTACGCTGCACCTCATCGAAGCCGCCGAGCGAATTCTGCCGGCCTTGCCGCCGCGCATCGCCACCGCCGCGACCGATCTCCTCACCGGCCTAGGTGTGAAAGTTTACACCTCGGCGCGGGTCGCCGCCGTCGTGCCAAACGGCGTCGAGCTTGCCGACGGGCGCGTCATCAATGCGGAGCTCGTGGTCTGGGCGGCCGGCGTCAAGGCGCCCGCCTTTCTGCAAAACCTCGACGGCCTCGAAACTAACGCGATCAATCAGCTCGTGGTCCGGCAAACGCTGCAGGCCACGCGCGATAACGACATTTTTGCGATCGGCGATTGCGCCGCCTGTCCTTGGCCGGAACGCGATACCATCGTGCCGCCGCGCGCCCAGGCCGCCCATCAACAGTCGACACATCTGTCAAAACAGCTGCCGCGAAAGCTCGCCGGAGCGGGGCTTGCGCCCTGGCACTATCGCGATTTCGGTTCGTTAGTGTCGCTCGGCGAATACAGCACCGTCGGCAGCTTGATGGGCAAGCTGGTCGGTCGGAATTTGTTTGTTGAAGGCTATTTTGCGCGGTTGATGTATGTGTCGCTCTACAAAATGCACGAATACGCGCTGCACGGCTTTATCAAGGTCGCGCTCGACACCGCCGTGCGCCTCATCAACCGGCGCACCGAGCCGCAGGTGAAACTGCATTAAATCCAGCGGCCGATCGTAGGCTAGGGCGGACGTGCGGTTGCGCGGCTGCGACTTCCGCGTTTGACCCGAAACGGACATTAGCAACCGCTAATGAAGGATCAGGGGAGGACGACCACCTCGGCCGTCCTCCCGGGCGCATTTGATCAGGCGAGAGGCGTCACGCTGCCGCCAGCCGGCCGGACGCGGCGGCGTCTCGCCGCAGCCGCCATAGAACGAGGCCATGCAGCATCAGGGCCAGCGGAACGCCGAAGGTTGGCACCATGACCAGCGGATAGGATGAGATGAGAACGTTCGGCGCGTCGAACGCGAGGAGATGCGGACGTCCTGGAGAGGTCATCGCCCCCATGGTGATGGCCACGACGAGGTCAGCGATTCCGAAAAGAGACCAGGCGTATGTTGCCCTGTGCGCGCCAATTGCGTTTCGTGCCAACTGCGCCGCCACGACGACGGCAACGATGCCCGTCACGACGTCGCCGGTCCCCGCCGGCAGGGCGAATTGCCAGGGCATGCGTCCGTCAGCCCAAAGCACGAGGAAAATGCCGCCCACGATGCGGAAGACCTGAGCCGCCACGAGCCAATGCAGTGGGATCGCGGAGACCAGCCTTGCGATGCTATCCGACCGCCAAAAGGCAATGGCAGCGACAGCGAGCGGGGTCAGCAAACCGAACAGTATGGTCGGCACTGCTCTCTCAGTGTTTGCGAAATACGCATTTGCCGCGCCGAGATACTGGGCGACAGCCAGCCAGCCGATGAGCGCCGCCGATAGCACGCCAGCAGTCGCGTAACGCGAATTCGCGGAGGCCGGCATGCGCGTGGCACCTAACCAGATGAGACCCAGCGCAATCATCGTCACGACGGGCCCGATGGCCGATTCGAATGACAGGAGGTATCCAGAGATTTGGGGCGTCATGGGAGAACTCCATTGCTTGTTACTATCATTGTAGTAGTGACTAATAATCAACTAGGCAACTACCAGAACATTAGTAACATGTTCACATAATAGTGACTGCGGGAACAATTGCGAATGACGCAATGACTGCATAGAGTTGCATCATGCAGAATCAAGACACCACCGAGGGCCCGGTGGCCCGCACGATCAGCGTCATCGGATCGAGTTGGACCTGCCTGATCCTGCGCGACTTTTTCCTACACGGGCCAAGGCGCTTTCAGCAGTTGCAGGACTCGTTGAAAGGCATTGCCCCGAATACGTTATCGGAGCGTCTGCGGACGCTTGAGGAGAATGGCGTCGTCGAGCGGCGCTTCTATTCGATGAGTCCGCCGCGGGCCGAGTACATCCTCACCGCAAAGGGTCGCGACCTCGGCCCAATCGTCCGCGCCATGCGCGATTGGGGACGCAAGTACGCGCGTTGACTCGTCGATGAGGTGATAGACTAGGACGCTCTTTGCTGCAGTGCATGAGTCCGCTAATGGCACTTAACGGACATCCCAAAGCGCTCAGCCGACGTCTGCTTTTGGGGGTAAAGCGGACATCGCAGTGAACTTCGCGTTGTCGCGTCCCGTAAAAACGCCCGATAGCTTTTGCTTCGCTGTGATCTTGCCCGACGGCTTCGCCGCCCACCGCTTCCCGCCGCCCTGGTCCGCCGAGCACT
>DASSXN010000006.1:0-6514 GCA_035703785.1 Xanthobacteraceae bacterium | reverse complement strand
CCGGATTCCGTTAGCCGCGTGGCGCCGCCAACCAGAACCATGGCGAAGACCAGCGCAGCGACCGCATAGAGCCACAGCCGGATTGCGCGGCCATGGTCCAATTCTTCGCGGTAAAAGGCTTCAATAGCCGTCATCATGTTCTTGTCGCAGGCGCGCGGACCATATAGTGCTGCGCCCTGCTCTCGCAATACAGCATTGTTTCAAGCTATGCCCGTGAGGCTGCGAAAACTTTTCGGCGCGGTTGCACTTTTCGTGCTTGTGATCGTCTGGGCACTCATGGCCATGGCCGTGGCGCAGTTTCCCGCCATCCGCGACAATACCGTCTTATCGGTCTTGTATTATGTGGTCGCCGGATTGGGTTGGATATTGCCCGCAATGCCGCTGGTAAGCTGGATGAGCGCGCCGCGATCCGGCAGTAAAAATCGCAAACCCTGATCAAAATTGGGCGGGCGGTCTTTCGGCTTACGCTGCATCAACGCGTCGAAATCCATTCCACAGCGCCGTAGCGGCGCCTGACAGCAGGACGCGCAGATAGCGCATGCGCTGATAATTGCCGTCCACGGCGATGCGCGGCAGCGCTGTCAGGCATTGGCTGTGCCCGGGGAACAGGACGCCGGGACGTGCCGTTACCGCCGTCTTGAAACCAAGTTCAGTTGCGAGTTCAAACTCCCGCGCCGCCGAGGCGGCGCGATCGCCAAACGGATAGGACAAATGCGCCGGTCTCAGCCCGAGGGCCGCTTCGACCACTGATCGGCTCAAATCCATTTCAGAGCGCGCGGCCTGTTTCGGCAGCTTCAGGAGAATCGGATGATTGACCGTATGCGCGCCGATGGTGACGAGCGGATCAGCTGCCAGCCGCGCCAGCTCGCCCCAGTCCATACACAGCTCGGCGCAAAATGCGGCGACGTCGACCTGATAAAATGCCGCGAGCCTGCGAACGATGTCGCGCATTTCGCTTTCCGTGGACCGATCGCGGAGCCACCAATAAAGCTCACGGTAGAGCGTTTGCTTCTCCGCCACCGTACGGCAGTCGAATTTTCGATCGCGTCCATCGATAACCAGACCGATACGATTGTTGCGCGCGATCACCGCTTCAAGCGCCAGCCACCACAATTCACCGAGGCGATCCGGAAAACTGGTGGACACGTAGATCGCAAATGGCACGCCGGCGTCTTTAAGAACGGGATAGGCAAAGCGCAGCGTGTCGCGATATGCGTCGTCGAAGGTAAGGCAGACGAACCGTTTCGCGAAGTCACCATCGACCATGCGGCGGTGCATCTCGTCGAGGCCGATGAACTCCAATCCCGAGCGCCGCAATCCTCGCACCAGCCGAGCGAGAAATTGCGGCGTCACTTCAAGCAAGCGGTTCGGCTGGAAACGGTCCGGTCGCGGCGGGCGAACGTGGTGTAGCGCCAGAATTGCGCCCACTCCGCCGACGAAGGGCCGAGACACAATATAGGCCCCGGAGAAATACAAACATTCCAGACCGCCGCGGATAATCGTCTGTTTAATGGTCACGGACCGTCCTTCGCGAGGCGATCAGTATAGCGCGAATTTAATCCGAATTGCCGGCCGTCAGCGCGCCAATTCCGCTGCTGCGCCGTAAATTATCTCTTGATGGCGGCGAGCCGATGCGCACTATCGGGGAACACGCCGACCACTTTATCCGAGCAATCCGCATCGCACGGCAAGCGCGGTGAGCCACACCAGCCCGGCAAGACTTAAACTGCAGAACACGGCGGCGGAGCCGAAATCCTTAATGCGTCGGATGTCGTTGTGCTGCTCGCGTGTCACGTAATCGGCGAGTTTTTCGATCCCCGTGTTGAGGAATTCTACGGCGAGCATGACCAGCAGAACGCCTATCATCGCCGCATACCAAACGCCGTTCGGGGCGACGATAAAGCCGAGCGGCAAAGCTATGATGAAGAGAATGGCTTCATCGCGCAGCGCCGGTTCGGTCTTGAACCCGTCGACCAATCCGCGCAGAGAATTTTGCGTCGCGCTGTAAAGCCGTTTCAAGGGTGATCCGAGGAGCAAGAGGGCGGGACCGATTCAACGGCCACTTTACGTGGCGGCGCTACCGATGGCGAGCGGATGTTGCTAGCAAAATGACCAATCACTATAGTCGCTGCGGTCTCGGAGCGTAGCGCAGCCCGGTTAGCGCACCAGTCTGGGGGACTGGGGGTCGCGAGTTCAAATCTCGCCGCTCCGACCAAAAAGACAGAGGGAGCTCGAAATGTCCAAACGAGTACTGGCGGCTATTGCCGCACTGAGTATTTCAGGCGGCGCGGCTTTGGCGCAGGAGGTGAAAGTCGGTGTTGTTCTGCCCTACACCGGAATCGGCGCTGAATTTGCCCGCCAAATGGATCGCGGCATGGAGCTTTACCTGAAATTGAACCCCGATCAGGTAAAGCCGTACACCATTACTCTGATCAAACGCGACTCCAAGGCGCCCAGCGGCGCCGACGCCAAGATTGCCGTTCAGGAGCTCCTGACCCAGGACAAAGTCGATGCACTCGCGGGCTGGGTCTATTCGCCCGATGCGATCGCGTCCGCCCCGCTCGTGACCGCAGGCAAGAAGCTTGCGGTGATCATGAATGCGGGCACTGCCTTCATCACCAATCTCGCGCCGGATTTTGTCCGCACCTCGTTCACCATGTGGCACGCCGGATACGCGTTGGGCGTGGCGGCAGCGAAGACGCTGCATGCAAAAACGGCGGTCGTCGCCTATTCCGATTTCCCTCCGGGTAAAGACAGTTTGGATGCCTTCAAAGCCGGCTTCGAGGCCAATGGCGGCAAGGTCATCGATGCTATTCCGGCCGGCGGCCCCGGTGCGGTCCCGGACTTTACGCCCTTCTTCCAGCGCGCAAAGGACGAGAAGCCGGACGTTCTTTTCGTCTTCGTCCCGGCCGGCGATCACGCCGTGGCGGTCGCCAAGACTTATAACGCGCTCGGGATGCGCGCCGCCGGCATCAAGCTGATCGGACCGGGCGACATCACCCAAGACATCAAGTTGCAAGATATGGGCGATGCCGCGATCGGGCTCATCACCATGCATCATTACAATGCCGATCTCGACAATCCCGAAAACAAGCGGTTCGTCGCGGCGTGGAAAAAGAATTATGGCGCCGACTCGACGCCCGACTTCACGGCAATCGGCGCGTATGACGGGATGGCGGCGATTGTTCACGCCGTGCAGGCCACCAAGGGCAAGATGGACGGCGACGCCGCCGTGAAGTCCCTGCTCAGCTGGAAATTCGACAGTCCGCAAGGACCGATCGTGATTGATCCGGAAACCCGCGATATCGTGATGAACGAGTATCTTGCTGAAGTGGTGAAGGGCCCCGATGGAAAACTTCACCAGAAAGTCATCGGCCAGATCGATCACGTAAAGGACGAGTGCAAGGCGCAGGCGGTCGGACCCTGTGCGCCAAAAAAATGATCAAGGCTGGTCGAGAATTTTCATGAAGGAGGCCGCTCCCCGAAATGCGGGGAGCGGCCTCTTGACGTTTGTCGGCCAACAGGATCGTTCGTGAACGCAGCGATCGACTTCGCCAGCATATTGTTGGGCGGGCTCGCCGCCGGGACCGTGCTGTTCATCGTCTCGGTCGGATTGTCTGTCACCATGGGGCTCATGGGGTTTGTCAACCTCGCCCATGGCGCGTTTGCGATGTTCGGCGGCTACATCATCGTGCTGGCGATGAACCGCGCGCATTTTGGTTTTCCAGTCGCGCTCGCGCTCGGCTTTCTCGGAACTGCCGCCTTAAGTGTGGTCCTCGAGCAGTCGCTGTATCGCCGGCTTTACCGTGCCGGCGAGCTTGACCAGGTGCTGCTGACCATCGGCTTGATTTTCATTTTTATGGCGACGCTCACGATCCTGGTCGGACCGCAGAGCCAGCCGCTGCAATTGCCATCCGAATTGGGAGGCCAGATCAATCTTGGCTTTATGCAGTACCGCACCTACAGCATTTTCCTGATCGTCGTCGGAGCGCTCATCGTTGTCGGCATCTGGCTCGCGTTCGAGCGAACTCGGATCGGCGCGCAGATTCGCGCCACGGTGGACAACCGCCGCATGGCGGAATCGCTCGGCATCAATGTCGACCGCCTGTTTACGATCACCTTTGCTTTCGGCAGCGGCATGGCGGCGCTTGGCGGCGGGCTTGGCGCCGAATTTCTGGGTCTCGATCCGCAATATGCGCTCAAATATCTGGTCTATTTTCTGATTGCGGTTTCAGTCGGCGGCTTGGGCAGCGTGGTCGGTGTTTATTACGCCTCGCTGCTCCTCGGCACGCTCGATTTCATCCTCAAGCTCTATTTGCCGAAGGGCGGCACGATCTTCATCTACGTGCTCACGATTCTCGTGCTGCTATGGCGGCCCCAAGGCCTGTTTGGAAGGAAGTCGGCGTGAGCACTGAGGCCATTCCCGCCGCGCCCGCGACCACCCTTGGCCGCGCCAACCATCCCGCCGCGCGCCTCTTGATCGCTCGACATCATCTGCGCTGGTGGGAGACATTGCCTTGGCTCGCCGCCGCCGCCTTCTATTTCGTATTTCCCGATTATCTGGGCTTCGGCACTTCGCTAATGATTACGATTTTGTTTGCGCTTTCACTGGACCTCGCGCTTGGCTACGCCGGCATCATCACGCTTGGCCACGCCGCGTTTTTTGGCGCTGGAGCCTACACCGTAGGCTTGTTGGCTTTTCACAACATCTGGACCGAGCCGATCACAAGCTTGATGCTGGCCGCGCTGGCAGCGGCCGCGGTCGGCGTGGCTTCGGGACTCGTGCTGTTGCGCACGCAGGGACTCACGCTGCTGATGCTCACCCTTTGCACCATGGCGTTACTGCAAGAAGGCGCCAACATGGCGCACGACTTCACTGGCGGGTTTGACGGCTTGCCGAGCTTGGACATCGCGCCAGTATTTGGCGTTTTCGAATTCAATCCGCTTTATCCCGATACGCAATATCTCTATACGCTGGCGATCCTGTTCGTCTGTTTTATATTCATCCGCACGCTGATCTACTCACCTTTTGGCCAGAGCTTGACCGGCATTCGCGAAAATCTGTTGCGCATGCACGCCATCGGCGCGCCGGTGCGGCGCCGGCTTGTTGTTTGCTACACGATCTCGGCAGCGCTCGCCGGTATAGCCGGCGGACTGTGGGCGCAGACAAACGCTTACGTGAACTTGAGTGCGCTCGATCTGGACCGTGCCGCGACCGTGCTCATTATCCTGATACTCGGCGGCTATGGGCGCCTTTACGGCGCGTTCGTAGGCGCGGCCGCGTACATGGCGCTCGAGCACTTCCTCGCCCGGATTTATCCGACTGCCTGGCAGCTCGGACTCGGATTGCTTCTGGTCGTCGTCGCGCTTTATGCGCGCAACGGCATGCTGGGCCTCGGCGAAGTTATATGGCGGCGTTATCGCGCGAGGCGTACGGCATCATGACCGAGCTCAGGCTCGAAACACGCGCGCTGAGCCGGCGCTTTGGCGCGCTTGTGGCTCTGCAAGAGGTCGACTTTAAGCTCGCCGCCGGTGCGCGCCATGCGCTGATCGGACCAAACGGCGCCGGCAAGACCACGTTCATCAATTTGCTGGCCGGCGCGCTGCCACCATCGCGCGGACGGGTCCTCCTCAAAGGCGAAGATATCACCGATAAAAAACAAGCGGCGAGGGTCAAGCTCGGAATTGCGCGTACGTTCCAGATCAATCGGTTATTTCGCGGCCTTTCCGTTCTGGAAAATGTCTGCATGTCGGTAGCGGAACGCGTTGGCGCCGCGCCAACCATGTTTTATCCCGTGGGCCGACGCACTGACGTCATCGAGGAATCGATGCATCTTTTGGACGTGCTGAAGCTCGCAGCGGATGCCGCGCACCGGGTGTCCGAACTCCCCTATGGCCGGCAGCGGCTGGTCGAAATCGCGATTGCGATCGGCTTAAAGCCCGACGTCCTCTTGCTCGACGAGCCCGCTGCCGGCGTGCCGAGTGCGGAAAGCCATATTATTCTCGACGCGATAGAACGCTTGCCGGAGCATATCGCGGTATTGATCATCGAACACGACATGGACCTCGTTTTCCGCTTCGCCAAGCGCGTCACGGTCATGGTCGGCGGAGCGCTGTTCGCCGAAGGAACGCCCCGCGAAATCGAAGACAATCCGCAGGTCCGCGCCGTCTATCTCGGTCAGGCCGGCCGTGGCTAACGCTCTGGAACTGCGGCAGGTTTCAGCGGGTTACGGCGAAACTGTCGTGATCGAGCAGATCGACCTGACGCTGACGCGCGGCGAGTGCGTCAGTGTCATCGGACGCAACGGTGTTGGCAAAAGCACCTTATTGGCGACAATCGTGGGGCAGACCGTGCTGCATGCGGGCGACATCATCCTCGCTGGCCAGAACCTCAATCGCGTTCCGTGCTATCAACGGGCGCTCGCGGGCATCGGCTTTGTGCCGCAGGAGCGCGAGATTTTTCCGTCGCTGACCGTGCGCGAGAATCTCGAAGTCGCGGCGCGGCCCGGAGATT
>DASSXN010000064.1:0-5747 GCA_035703785.1 Xanthobacteraceae bacterium | reverse complement strand
GCTGTTTGTTCAAGATCGCCGCGGCATGGCTGCCAAGGACCAGATCGCGATCGGCCGGCGCGATGCCGAGCGCGCGCACCTGCCGCACGCATTCCATCGTGCCCATGTCGTAGGGATAATCGCTGCCGAGAAAGACGCGCGCGGCGCCGACCGAGGAAATCAGAAATTCCAGCGCGGCTCGCGAATGCAAAATGGTGTCGTAGAGGAAGCGGTCGAGATATTTCTGCGGCGATTCTTTCAGATGCGCTTTCGGCTCGGGGCGCACGTTCCAGCCGTGCACCCAGCGGCCGCCCTGATAGGGAATAAAACCGCCGCCATGCACCATCAGAAAATTAAGCTTGGGGTGGCGCGCCAGGACGCCGCCAAAGATCAGGCACGCGGCCGCGATCGTGGTATCGAGCGGATTGCCAATGAGATTGGTCAAATAATAAGCGCGCAGCCGGTCAGCGCCGGCAACATTGCCGGGATGGATCAGCATCAAGGCGTCGAGCTCGGCGGCCGCCGCCCACAGCGGCTCAAAGCGCGGATCGTCGAGATTGCGGCCACAGATATTGGAGGCGATCATCGCGCCGTGCAGACCGAGCTTGATCACGGCGCGGCGCAATTCATCGGCGGCGCGCTCCGGCGCCTGCATCGGCAGAGCGGCGATGCCAGCGAAGCGGTCGGGATATTCGCGCGTGAGCCGCGCGATCTCATCGTTTTGGATTGTCGCGATCGCGGCGCCGACCGCGGCCTCCTGGTCATAGGCCCAGGTCTGCGGCGCCACCGAAAGCACGTGCATGTCAACCTCGGCGGCGTCCATGTCGGCGAAGCGCTGCGCGATGTCGTGGCCGCCGCGCGGGAACGGCCGATAGCGCATGTCGTCGACTTCGAGTTCGGCATTGTCGGCGTCGATCGGCGTGAGCTTGAGCCCAAGCTGCGGAACCTCTTTTTGCAGGAGCTTGATCGTGGCATCGGCCAGAATGTGGGTATGGATGTCGATCGTTCGCGTCATGTGTTCTCCCGGATGGGCGGCGCTTTTTCCGATTGGCGGTGCGTTGTGCGCATATCTCGACGGGCCATGCAATACAGGCGTCCGCCGTTGCGCAAGACGGTCTTTTTAAGTGCGTGTTTCGGCTATAAAGGGCGCCCCGAAATCGACAGGCCTGCGGTAGAGCAATGGACGTCACAGCGGATAGCAAAACCGACACGCATCATGCGGAGAGCCACGGGCGCGTCGAAGACGATGCGCTCGTGCGCGGGCTCGGCCGCTACATCGCCGACGCGCCGGCGCCGAACCAGGCTTTCGCCTATTTCGTCCGTTCGCCGCACGCCTTTGCCCGCATCGTAGGCATCGATACGGACGCGGCGAAGAATGCGCCGGGGGTGATCACGGTGCTCACCGCCAATGACATGGACGGTGTCGGCAATATTTCACGGCACCCGCCGTTGCCAGGGCGCAATGGCGCCAAGCTCGCTGTCTCCAATCGCCCGGCGCTCGCCCGCGACCGCGTCATGCATATCGGCGAGGCGGTGGCGATGGTGATCGCACAAAGCGCAAGCGCCGCGCAGGACGCCTCCGAATTCGTCAGCGTCGATTATGAGCCGCTCAAGCCGGTGACCGACGCCCGCGACGCGCTTCAACCCGGCGCGCCGCAGCTGTGGCCGGAAGCGCCGAATAACCTCGCCGTCGATTGGCCCGGCCCGGCCGCCGACCCCGATGCCAACGCCGCGGAAGTCGAGCGCATTTTCGCTTCCGCCAAACATGTCGCGCGGGTTTCCGAAATGAACCAGCGGCTCTGCGTCGCCTCGATGGAGCCGCGCGGCGGCACCGCCAGCTACGACGCCGCGCGCGACCTCTACACGCTGCGCACCTGCTCGCAGAGCGCCGGCACTATGCGCGAGAACATTCTCGGCATCATGAATTGGCCGAAGGAGCGCTTGCGCGTCATCACCGAAGATGTCGGCGGCGCCTTCGGCCTGAAGACTTCCGCCTATCCGGAATATATCGCGCTCCTGGTCGCGGCGAAAAAGCTCGGCCGCCCGGTGCACTGGATGTCCGGCCGCTCGGAGGCCTTCCTCAGCGACAATCAGGCGCGCGATACCTATTCGGACGTGGAGCTTGCGCTCGACGAGAATGGGAAATTCCTGGCGCTGCGCATCCGCAGCGTCGGCAATATGGGCGCCTATCTCGGCGCCATCGGCGCCAACATTCCGACCATCAGCTTCACGCGCTGCCTGCCCGGCATGTACGACATCCGGCAGATCGATATCAGCGTCAAATGCGTCTACACCAACACGCTGCCGACCGCGCCCTATCGCGGCGCTGGCCGGCCGGAATCGAGTTACGCTTTGGAGCGCGTGGTCGACGAAGCGGCGCGCGTGACCGGCATCGATCCGATCAGATTGCGCAAGCGCAATCTGATCAAAAAATCGGGCATGCCGTACAAGACCCCGGTCGGCACCGTGATCGACAGCGGCGACTTCGCGCCGATGCTCGACAAGGCGCTGGAACTCGCCGATTACGCCAATTTCAAACGCCGCCGCCGTGAGGCGGAAAAGCGCGGCAAATATCGCGGGTTCGGCATCTGCTGCATGCTCGAACATTCCGGCGGCTCGCCGACCGAAAGCGCGATGCTCGCCTTCCCCGACGACGGCACCTTGCAGTTCCGGCTCAACGTGCAGAACACCGGGCAAGGCCACGCCACCGTATTCGCGCGCCTGATTGCGGCGCAGCTCGGTATTCAACCTGAGAAAATCCCGCATCGTCACGGCGATTCGGCGAACGAACTGCCCGGCTATGCCTCGGTCGGCTCGCGCTCGGCGATGACCGTGAGCCACTCGGTGGTGAAAGCGATCGAGCAGATGCTCGGCAAAGCGAAGCCAATCGCCGCCGGCATGCTGGAGGCTGCCGAGGCCGACATCGCCTACAAAGACGGCCGGTTCGAAGTGGTCGGCACCGACCGCCGCGTGTCTTTGTTCGATGTCGCGTCACATGCGGCGACACTCAAACAACGCGGCACGATCGCCGAGGATCTCGACACCAAAGCGGTCACCGAAACGCCGCAGACTTTCCCCAACGGCGTGCACATTGCCGAAGTCGAGATCGATCCGGCGACCGGTGCGATTGAGATCGCCGGCTACACCGCGGTCGACGATTGCGGCCGTCCGCTCGATCCGATGATCGTCGAAGGCCAGTTGCATGGCGGCATCGCGTCGGGGCTGGGCCAGGCGCTCATGGAGAACACGGTCTACGACGCCGACAGCGGCCAGCTCGTCACCGGCTCGTTCATGGATTACGCCATGCCGCGCGCCGATGACATGCCGCCATTGCGCGACGCCATGCACAATGTGCCGGCGACGACAAACCCGCTCGGCATCAAGGGCGTCGGCGAGGCTGGCACCACCGCGGCCATCGGTGCGGTGATGAATGCGGTCGCCGATGCCATTCCGAACGGCGCCGGCGCGCATCTCGACATGCCGGCCTCGGCGCCACGGCTATGGGAGGCGTGCCGGCGCGCGGAAACCTGAGAGCGCGATTCCAGCCTCATGCCAGCGGTTTCCCGGACGCGGCGCAGCGTGAAACGCTGCGCCGGTGATCCGGGATCGTTACAAACTCCGCGCGTGTAAAGGTCCCGGTTCAGCAGCGCACCATTTCATGCTGCGCTGCGCCCGGGACACGACTATGGACTAGCGTTTCACCCCCGCTTCGCCGTCGCGACATTGACGACCAGCACGCCGAGGCAACCGCAAAGCAGAATCAAACCGCTCAGCCATGACGCGGCCGGCGCGAGCGCGGCGACCAATCCGGCAACGACAACAACAGCGATAATGGCGAGCGCCAGCGCGCCATCCTCGACGAAGAGTCCGGCGAGTTCGCGCAGCGAGGCGACCAGATTTTTCATGATGCGTTCTTCATGACGCAATTTTCATGACGCAGTTTTTGCGGCAGCGCCACGGCGATTGAGGAGCGCAACGCAAGCGAGTCCGGTGCCGAGGAACAATGCAATGAAAGCGATGATCGCGAGATCCGCGCCCGGCCAGTCGACGCCCAAGCCTTCCCCGGTCCAGAACAAGCCGAAGGCGGAGAGCATGACACCGACCGCGAATTTAAGCGCATTCTCCGGAACGCGCGTCAACGGCCGGTGCAAGAAAACTCCGCTTAGCGCCACCAAGAGGCAGGCGGCGAAGGCGGCGGCGCTGACCGGCAACAGCACGCCGCGTCCGGCGCTGAGCGCGATGACGATGAACACCACTTCGAGCCCTTCCAGCAGCACCGCCTTGAAGCTTGCGAGCCCGGCAAGCCAATCGAGCCGCTGCTCGTGCCGCTGTACCTGCTCGCGCAGTTCCGCCTCTTCTTTGGCAAACGCCGTCGATTCGTCATGGAGCGGAATGATTCCGGCGGCACGCAAAATAGCCTTGCGCAGCCAGCGCATACCGAACAGCAGCAGCAAAATCCCGATGGCGATTTGCAACACGTTGAGCGGCACGCGATCGAGCAGCGGCCCGAGCGCAACGACAATGAGTGCAAGCACGGCAAGACCGGCGACGGCGCCGAGTAAGGCTGGCCGCAAGCCGCGCACGACGGCGACCGCCAGCACGATGGTCAGCGCTTCGACCGCCTCGACCAGCGAGGCCAGAAACGCAGCGGTGACCGCCGATCCGGCGTGCAAACTGATCATGCAATAGTCTCTCTGCAACGTCACCCTGAGGTGGCCGCCAACGGGTCCGGCCCGAAGTGGCCGGCCCGATGACAAGCTCCGCGGCCCTCGAAGGGTGAAATTTCGGGGCGTCATCCTTCGAGGCTCACTTCGTTCGCACCTCAGGATGACGGTAAGAGGCGCCGCTTTCCATAGATGAGGATTTTCGCTGTTATGAACAACCCTCATTCCGGGCCTACGAGCTTCGCCCGCATCCCGGAATGACGAGAGCGCGGAGTTTCATCATGACCGAAATGATGGCGCAGCGGGACGATCCGCCGGTGCCGCTGTTGATGCCGGTGCTGCTCAGCCTGGTCGCTGGTTACCTCGACAGCTACACCTATTTAAGCCTGTTCGGCCTGTTCGCCGCGCAAGTCACCGGCAGTTTCGTCATCGCCGGCGCGGAATTCGTAACGAGCGACTTCGGCATTGCCGGCAAGCTCATCGCGATCGCTGCGTTTCTCACCGCCGCGGCCGCGACCGCCGCGTTCTGCATTGCCGCGCGGGACGCGCACCGTGCCGCGCTGCCGTGGATGCTCGGCCTGGAAACGCTTTTGCTTGCGACCTTTGTTGGCATCATGGTGTTCGGCCCGGCGGTGCACGATGCGCGCGATTGGCACGGCATCGTCGCCGGCGTGTTTGCCGCCATGGCGATGGGCGCGCAGAGCGTCGCGGTCCGGCTCCTGATGAAAGACATTCCGCAGACCAATGTGATGACGGGCAATATGACCCAGCTTGGCATCGCCGTGACCGAGCTGATCATGGCGCGGCGGCGTTTCGATCACAGCCGGCACGGCGACACCGCCGTCCGCGATTTTGACAATGCGCGCAGGCGGCTCGTCACCGTGCTCGCCATCGCGCTCGGATTCCTCGCCGGCGTCGCGGCCGGGGCGCTGGCCTTCGCCACCACCGGCTTGCATGGCGCCGTTGCCGCCGTCGCCATTGTCGGCACGCTGGCGCTGTGGGCCTTGGTGCGGCAGGAGCGGGATTAGAAAAAACCCGTGTCCCGGGCGCAGCGCAGCACGGAATGCTGCGCTGCTGAACCGGGACCTTAACAAACGCGGAGTT
>DASSXN010000198.1:0-11157 GCA_035703785.1 Xanthobacteraceae bacterium | reverse complement strand
GCGGCCCTCGAAGGGCGGCGGCAACCAAGTCGGCTATTGCCGACTTGGACAATTATGGTCCGAAATCGGAATACCGATTGCGGTTGGCTGTCATCCTTCGAGGCTCGCTTCGCTCGCACCTCAGGATGACGGTTCTCACTTCCCCGCCGCCGCGGCCTTGGCCTTGGCGACGACGTCGGCTGGGGTCGCGTAGACTTCTTTCACCAATTTCTCCACATCGGCGCCGGACACCGGATTGATCTCAAGATTGGTCTTGTCGGCTTCGGCGCGAAAATCCTTGTCCGCCATGGTCGCCGTGAAGGCGTCGCGCAGCGCCGCGACGCGGTCGGTCGGCACATTGGGCGGCGCCAGATAGGGCCGGCCCATGACGTTGCGGGCAAACACCATTTTCAGGATCTGGCGCTGCTCATCGGTCTTGGCAAAGTCCATCACCAGCGGCACGTCGGGCAGTTCCGGATGCTTGGCGAGCGACAGCTGGATCAGAACGATCATGCGCTTGTCGTCGATCCAGGATTTGTGCGTCGACTTCACGCTCGACCACGACCAGCCGCATCGCCCCGCCACCTCGCCGCGCTCCATGGCGAGGACGACGTCGTTGCCGCCGGGATAGCCTTCGACGATCTTGAAATGGGTGCCGAGCACGCTGTTGAGCACGCGCGGGAATTGATCGGTGTCGGCGCTGGTGCCGGTGCCGCCGACGGTCAAGTCCTTGGTGAAAAGATCCTCAAATTTGGTAATGCCGGATTGCCGCATCGCCACGCAGACGCTGACCTCGTTATTGGCGCTGCCGATCCAGTTGAATTTCTGCGCATCGAAAGCGTCGCCTTGGCCGATCAACAGCGGATCGAACGCGATGCCGCGGCCGATCGTGCCGATCGCGGAGCCGTCGTGGGGCGCAACGCGGTAAAGATAATTCGCGAGCCGAAGGCTGCCGGCCCCTTCGAGATTCTTCGGCACCAGCGTCGGATTGCCGGGAATATGCGCGCCGAGATGCCGCCCGATCACCCGTGCATAAAGGTCGTAGGCGCCGCCGACGCTATAGCCGATATAAAGATCGATCGGGCGGCCCTTGTAGAAGTCGCCGACCGCGTCGGCCCAAGCGGCGCCGAGCGCAACGAGGCCCACAAAGACGCCGACGAGCATTGCGAGCGCGGCGGCGCGTGCGCCGCTGGCCTTACTGATGCGTGCTGTGATCGTTGCGAACCGGTGATTGTCCTTGGACATTGTTCTCCCGGACGATACCGACAATTTATGATGTCGGTCTGATTAATGCGGCAAATCGCCGACTGCGGCACCCTAGCATGGGCTTGACGGCTTTGGAGGTTTCAGGCGCGATGGCGCGCGCCTGCACGTTTCGAGATCTATCAGGAGCGACGATCAATGCAGCCGGACATGATCGCCAGCGCCGTACACGCGCTGCAGCTCCTGCTTGAGCCGGCACGCCTGTTGATCCTTTTCGTCGGCGTGTTGATCGGGCTCGCGATCGGCGTGCTTCCCGGGTTGAACGGGATCGTCGGCATGGCGATGCTGATCCCGTTCACCTACAACCTCGACGAATATACCGCTTTCGCGCTCTTGCTCGGCATGGCGGCGGTGATCACGTCGTCGGATTTCATCACCGCGGTCCTGTTCGGCGTGCCCGGCCATGTCGGCGCCGCGGCGACGGTGATCGACGGCCATGCCATGGCGCGCAAGGGCGAGGCCGGCCGCGCCTTCGGCGCCGGCTTTGCCGCATCTCTTGCTGGCGGCATTGTCGGCGCGGTCGTGCTCGCGGTGAGCATTCCGATCCTGCGGCCGGTGATGCTGTCGATCGGCTCGCCGGAACTTTTGGCGTTCACCTTGTTCGGCATGTCGATGGTGGCGACGCTGTCGGGCCGCGCGCCGCTCAAGGGGCTGACCGCCGCGGGGCTCGGCCTGATGATCGCGATGATCGGCTCGCGGGCGCAGAGCGGCACCCTGCGCTGGACCTTTGACTGGCTCTATCTATGGGACGGCATGCCGCTCATTCCGGCAACGCTCGGCATTTTCGCCCTGCCGGAGCTCGCCGAACTCGCGGTGTCGCGCAAGCGCATCGCCGGCGACAACGCGCCGAACATCAATATGTCGAGCCAATGGGAAGGCGTGCGCGACGTGGCGCGGCACTGGTGGCTGGTGCTGCGCTGCGGCGTGCTCGGCACCGGGCTTGGCGCCATCCCCGGCATCGGCTCGGCGGTGATCGACTGGATCGCCTACGGCTACGCGCAACGCACCGAGAAAAATCCGGAAACATTCGGCACCGGCGACGTGCGCGGCGTGATCGCGCCGGAAAGCTCCAACAATTCCAAGGAAGGCGGCCATCTGGTGCCGACCATTGCGTTTGGTGTTCCCGCCGGCGCCTCGATGGCGATCCTGCTCGGCGCGTTTCTGATGCACGGGCTGACGCCGGGTCCGGAAATGCTGACCAAGCATCTCGATTTAACTTATATGATCGTCTGGAGCCTGACGCTGGCGCATGTCATCGGCGCCATCATCTGTCTCTGCTGCAGCCGCTGGCTGGCGCAAATATCGCGCATCCGTCCCGAAATTCTTCTGCCTGTCATCATCGCGCTGGTTTTCGTCGCCGCTTTCGAGGGTGAGCACGATTGGGGCGATCTCTATGCGCTCTTGTTCTTCGGCGTGGTCGGCTGGATCATGAAGCGGCTCGGCTGGCCGCGCCCGCCGATGGTGCTTGGCTTGGTGGTCGGCGCGATTTTCGAGCGCTATCTGTTCATCTCGACGCAACTCTACGGCTGGGGCTGGCTGTTGCGCCCGGCGGTGCTGGCGATTCTCGCCGGCGTGGTGTGGGCGCTGTATCGCCCGCTGTCGCAGATCGCGACCACGCTCATTGAGCAATTTCGCCAAGTCGGCGGCCGCAAGGCGCGGTTCGGTCCCGCGCCGGCTTTCTCGCTTGCGATCATCGCACTCATTGTCGCGGCGATGATCTCGTCGACGGAATGGCCGCACGACGCCAAACTGGTGCCGCTGACCGCGTGCAGCATGGCGCTCGTCGCCGCCGTGCTTAATCTCATCAACGAGCTGTTCGGCCCGCAGCAAAAAGTCGCCGCGCATGCCGATTCCGGAATGAAAGTGAGCGCGCATGTTCCAGACCTTGGCGTTGCCGATGACGTGGTGCGGCGGCGGGCGACGATTTTTTTCGTCTGGATGGCGGCCTTCATCGCGCTGGTCGCGCTGATCGGATTCATTCCCGCGATCGCCGTGTTCATTTGCGCCTATATGCGCTTCGGCTTCGGCGAGCCGTGGCCGACCGCGCTCGGCTTTGCCGCGGCGACGACGCTGGTCTGCTACGTGGTGTTTCACTGGGCGCTGGCCGTGGCCTGGCCGCCGTCGCTCCTTGGCGAATTGTTTCCGGGCCTGCGTACGGCGACGCGGTTGTTCTGATTTAAGTGAAGCGTTTGATCCCTCGCCCCTTGTGGGGGAGGGTAGGGAGGGGGGTAGTCAGGTAAACGCCGTTGCGTTGCCGTCGTGACCCCCACCCCTAACCCCTCCCCGCAGGGGGGAGGGGAAAAGAACTACCGCACAGCGGCCGCGGCCTTTTTCGTGATCTCCGGCGGCGTCCGGTAAACGTCTTTCACCAGCGCTTCCAGCTCCTCGCCGTTCACCGGATTGATCTCGAACTTGTTCGCCTCGGCCTCGTCGAGAAAGTCCTTATCCGTCATCGTGTCCATGAAGCCTTTGCGCAATGCCGCGAGCCGGTCAGCCGGCACGCCGGGCGGCGCCAGATAGGGCCGGCCCATGGTCTGGCGCGCGAAGATCATTTTAAAAATCTGCCGTTGTTCGTTGGTTTTCGCCAAATCCATGATCAGCGGCACGTCCGGCAGATCGGGATGCTTCGCCAATGACATTTGCACCAGAACCATGATCCGCTTGTTCCGCACCCAATTGAAGCGCGTCGTCTTGATGCTCGACCACGACCAGCCGCAGCGGCCTTGCACTTCGCCGCGCTCGAGCGCGAGGCTGACATCGTTGCCGCCGGGATAGCCGGTGACGATCTTGAATTTGGTGCCGAGCACGGCATTCACCAGCGCGGGAAATTGATAGGTGTCGTCGGCGGTGCCGGTCGAGCCGATCGTCATCGGTTTGTCGAACAGCTCATCGAATTTGGTAATACCGGATGCGGCCGACGCCACGCAAACGCTTACTTCGTTATTGGCGCTGCCGATCCAGGAGAATTTCGAGGCGTCGAACCGCGCGCCCGTTTCGCCAAGCAGGGGATCGAACGCGGCGCCGCGACTGGTCGCGCCGATGACCGTGCCGTCATTTGGCGCCGCCGCATAGAGATAATTGGCGAGGCGGAGACTGCCGGCGCCTTCCATATTCTTCGGCACGACGGTCGGATTGCCGGGAATGTGTCCGCCGAGCCGCCGCGCGATCAGGCGCGCATAAAGATCGTAACCGCCGCCGACGCTGTAGCCGATGTCGAGATCGACCGACTTGCCGCGATAGAAATCGGCGACGCTTTGCGCGCATGCCGCCGGAATCTGCGTCAGCGCGACCGCGAGCACCGCAGCCGCAGCCAGACCTCTGGCGATCGTTGTCATGCGAACCCCTTCTCGACCGTTTGCGCGTGATCGTAGCGTTTTGCACGCATGCGATAAATGCCAAGTCATCAATGCCAAGTGATCAATGCCACACAACTGGCGCCGGCACGACATTGCGCGCCGGTGAGAAATCCCTTAAACGACGGCGCAAACGACACCGCGAAAAAGTTTCAAAGGATCGCGAACATGACCGGCATGCTGGAACACGAAACGCCCGGACTCGGGCATAACAAGCCGTCCGAGGAAGACGCCGACGAGATCAAGCACGGCAAATGGGAGCGGTGGGCCAAGAAGCGCACCTTCGTCCGCGCGCTGGAAGGCACCTACAGCCACCTTTACAAGAAGCTCCTTGAAGAGCCGCGCGTCTATTCCTCGAAGGATCATCCGTGGAAGGGGGGGCCTTCGATGTACGGCAAGCACGTGATCTCGCCGCAGGCCGTCAACATCGTGCAATCGATCGAATCGCATATCGAATGCTACGCACCGCTCAATGCCGGCCAGAAGCACGGTCATCTCAACAGCGCGGTGTTCTACGTGCTCAAGGGCCACGGCCACGACATTCATGACGGCCGCTACATGAAATGGCAGGCTGGCGACGTGATGCTGGTCGAGAACGGCTGCGTGCACCAGCATTTCAACGACGACGAGAACGAAGATTGCATTCTGCTGGTGTTCAAAGCCAAACCGCTGTTTTTGTTCATGCACCTGTTGTTCCAGAAAATGGTGGAATGGCCGACCGACAAGCTGCCGCCCGGTCACGAGGATTTCAAACCGCCGACCGACATCTGAGCGGAGAGAACAAAAATGCCGTTCGAAGACAAACAAGCCGCGCTGTCCGGCTCCGCGACCAGCAGCTTTCTCGCCGACGATCTCGTCGCTTCGGAAAAATTCCGCGCCGAATATGCGACGCGCCCGAACGTGATCAAGGCCGAGGACATGCCGTGGGAGCGCTCGCCCGACGGGCTGATCAAGCATCTCGTCCACAAGAAGATGCAGACGCGCGAATGCTGCATCGAAGCCTATATGCAATTCCTCAAGAACGGCGAGCGCTCGGGGAAGCATCGCCACATGTGGGAGGAATTATTTTTCGTGGTCGAAGGCTCCGGCTACGATCTGCACTGGGACCTGAAATGGGATTGCCTCGAAGCCTTCGAGTGGCAATGGGCGGAGACACCGAAGAAATACGAGTGGACGCGCGGCGACTATGTCTACATCCCGCCGTTCACGCTGCACCAGCACGTCGCCAATCCCGGCGTAGAATGCCGCATCATCGTCATGAGCAATCGCATCGTCAAAGACATGGGCTTTGACTGGTACGATCAGGTCGAGCGCGCGCTGGGATTTTGATGACGTTTTGATTTCCGCTCTTGCGCCACCATCAGACATCGAGTGGTGCGCTTTGGATGTCGGTTAGGTGCCCGGTTTCAGACTCATACAGTGCAATAAAAAAGGATCGTCATTCAACCACATGGTCGGCGCGGGCTAGGAGTCCTTGTGGTATTTCAAGGCCGAGCGTCTTGGCTGTCTTAAGGTTGATGGCTAGGTCGTACTTTGTCGGCGCTTGCACTGGAAGGTCGCGCGGCTTTTCGCCTTTAAGGATGCGATCGACATAACTTGTCACGGAACGAAACTGAGAGACCAGATCAGGGCCATAGGAGATGAGGCCACCGTCCGTGACGAAGAGACGCTCGGGATAGACCGCGGGCAGCCGATGCTGCGTCGCAAGTGTGATGATCAATTTGCGATTGCCAATTGCCGAGCCACTTGACGTTACGATCAGGCCGCCAGTCGAGCCCCGCGTAAATGTAGTTATGGTGCTCTCTATGTTTTTGGCGTCGCGTGCATCGACTGGGCTCACCTCTAAACCGAATGACGGCGCCGATGTCTGGATGGCAGCCATTTGGCCGACCCCGGAAAATTCTACAGGATCCCGGACAACCGCCACTCGCGATAGGGTCGGCGCGATCTGCTTTAGCAACTCCACCCACTTCCCGCTCAGACTATATTCGAACAGGATAAATCCCGTGGTGTTGCCGCCGGGTCGTGCCATGCTCGGATCAAGCCGCGGTTAACTGGATCGGTAGTTCCCACGAACACGATCGGTATTGTGCTGGTCACTTGTTGCAGCGCGCCTACGCCTGTGCCGCCGGTAGCAACAAGAATGTCGGGAGCAAACGGAACCAGTTCTGGCGCATATTTTCTGTAAAGGTTCGCGTTGCCTGCGGCCCAGCGGTACTCGATTTGAATATTACTGCCGAGTTTCCAACCGCGCTCTTCCAAACCACGGACAAAAACCGAGATCTGAGCTACTGATTCTGGGTCGTTCTCGGCGAGATTCATTAGTACGCCGATCCGCCGGATCCGCTCTGGCTGTTGGGCGCGCCCTGCGAGCGGCCAAGCGGTTGCCCCGCCGACAAGCGCAATAAAGTCACGCCGTTTCATTGCCTCCCCCGAGGCTGAGGACAGACCATAATTAGCACATTGAAAGGGGTCTGGCGCGAGGTTGATTTCGGTTTCGGGTCAATAGCCGACATCGACGTAAGTTGAGGGATTGTTGCTTTGCCTCCAAAGGCGGACACGCGAGGCGCAATGACGCATCAGACTGGACAGAGACCCGGCGCAATAACGGCGCCAGAACACCATTGCCGAGCGCCGATTTCGGTAATATTGGCAAGGCACTAGCTTGGCGATGCTGGCGCATCGCCAATTTTCATGCCGTCGTCTAGATTATCCCCAAGTGGGGGCGGCACACGGCGCCAGGTTAACGCGAGGCGGACATGTCCATGTCATTGATGACGACGCGCCGTTTTGCGCCGTTGTTCTGGTGCCAGTTCTTCGCGGCCTTCGGCGATAATTTTCTGAAAACCGCGCTGGTCTTCGTCATCCTGTTTGAGGTGGCCGGCGCCAATTCAGCGGTCCTGATTACGATTGCCGGCGCCACCTTGATCGCGCCGTTTTTCTTTTTGTCGGGGCTCGGCGGCGAATTGGCCGATCGCTATGACAAAGCTTTCGTCGCCCAGCGGATCAAGCTGACCGAGATCGGCGCCGCGATCGTCGCGGTCGCCGGCTTTGCCTTTCACTCGCTCACGCTCCTGTTTCTTGCAGTGTTCATGTTCGGGACGCTGGCCTCGCTGTTCGGCCCGATCAAATACGGCATCCTGCCGGACCTGCTTGAGCGGCGCGAATTGCCGTCCGGCAACGCGCTGATCGAAGGCGGGACCTTTCTCGCGATTCTCCTTGGCACGATCGTCGCCGGTATTGCCGCCAACGGTAACAGCAGCCCGATCCATTTCGCCTGGCTGATGATCTTGACCGCGCTGGCGAGCTGGCTCGCGAGCCTGTCGATCCCGAAAAGCGGCGAGGGCGCGCCGGATCTGGCGATCAACCGCAATGTTCTTGTCTCGACCGGTTCGCTGATCAGGCAACTTCGCGCCGATCCGCGGCTGTGGTGGGGCGCGTTGGTCGCCAGCTGGTTCTGGCTCGTCGGCGCGCTGGTTCTCTCGCTGTTGCCGCCGCTCGTCTCCTTCACCATCGGCGGTAGCGAAGAAGTGGTGACGCTGTTTTTGACAATCTTTTCGGTCGCGGTCGCGGTCGGCTCCGGCCTGGCGGCCTGGCTCGCGGCCGGCCGCATCGTGTTGTTGCCGACGCTGGTCGCCGCCGTCCTCCTTGGCCTGTTCGCGCTCGATCTGGGCTGGACCGCTTCGGCGATCGTGCCGGCGGCGAGTCCGATGTCGCTCGGGGCGTTTTTTGCCTCGCGCTACAGCCTCCACATCGCCGTCGATCTCGCCGGCCTCGCCATTGCCGGGGGCTTGTTCATCGTGCCGGTCTTCACCGCCGTGCAGGTCTGGGCCGGCGCCGATCGGCGCGCCCGCGTGGTTGCCGCCGTCAATGTGCTCAATGCCGCCTTCATGGTCGCCGGCGCCGTCATCCTCGCGGTGCTGCAGAAGCTCGGCTACGGCACGGCGGTTTTGTTCGCGCTGATCGGCGCCGCCAATCTCGCGGTCGCGGTGGCGATCGGCCTGACCATGCCGGCAAGCTGGCTTCACGATTTTCTCTCGATCGTGTTCCGCGCGTTTTTCCGGCTTGAGGTCACAGGCCTCGAGAACATCGCCAAAGCCGGAGACAACGCCATCATCGCGCTCAACCATGTGAGCTTCCTCGATCCGCCGCTGGCGTTTTCGATCCTGCCGAAACGGCCGGTCTTCGCCATCGACGTAACCATGTCGAGAAATTGGTGGATCCAGCCGTTCCTCAAATTCGCGCGCACCATGGCGCTCGATCCGCTCAAGCCGTTTTCGCTACGCGCCATTATCAACGCGGTGCGCGGCGGCGACATGCTGGTGATCTTTCCGGAAGGCCGCATCACCGTCACCGGCAGTCTGATGAAGGTGTACGACGGCGCGGCCATGATCGCCGACAAATCCGACGCCATGGTGGTGCCGGTGCGCATCGAGGGACCGGAAACGACGATCTTCAGCCGGCTCAAGCGCTCGCAAGTGCGCCGCCGGCTGTTTCCGAAAATCACCGTCACGATCCTCGAACCGGTCCAGCTCAAGCTCGATCCCGAGCTCAAGGGCCGCAAGCGGCGGCAGGCCGCCGGCTCCGCGCTGTACACGATCATGTCGGACCTGATCTTCCGCACCACGCCGACCGACCGCACGGTCGTCGAAGCTGTGATCGAGGCCGCCAAGCTGCACGGCCGCGGCTGGCCCGCAATAGAAGATCCCGTCAGAGGCCAGATGAGCTACCGCCGCCTGTTGCAGGCGACCGCGATCCTTGGGCGCAAGCTGATGCCCTATGCGCTTGAGGGTCATGCGCTCGGCGTCATGCTGCCGACTTCGAACGCCGCGGTCATTACCTTATTGGCGGTCATGTCCGGCGGACGTGTGCCGGCTCTGATCAATTTCACCGCGGGCGCCGCCAATGTGCTGGCGGCCTGCCGCGCCGCGCAGGTCGATACCATCGTGACCTCGCGCGCTTTCGTCGAGAAAGGCCGGTTGGAAAATCTGATCGCGCAAGTGCAGGCCCAGCTCCGTGTCGTTTACCTGGAAGACATCGGCAAGACGATCGGCCTCCCCGACAAGCTGCGCGGCTTCTTCAGCTGGAAAAATCCGCTGGTCGCGCGCACGCCCGATGATTGGGCCACGATTTTGTTCACCTCGGGCTCGGAGGGTTCGCCCAAAGGCGTCGTGCTCTCACACCGCAACATGCTCGCCAATGTGGCGCAGGCGGCCGCCCGCATCGATTTCGGGCGCGAGGACAAGCTGTTCAACGTACTGCCGGTGTTTCATTCGTTCGGGCTGACCGCCGGCACGGTGTTGCCGCTCGTCTCCGGCGTGCCGACTTATCTCTACCCGTCGCCGCTGCATTATCGGACGGTGCCGGAACTGGTCTATTGGACCTGCGCCACCGCGCTGTTCGGCACCGACACCTTCCTCAACGGTTATGCGCGGGTCGCCAATCCTTACGATTTCCGTTCGCTCCGCTACGTGCTCTCGGGCGCCGAGCCGGTGAAGGAAACCACGCGCCGGCTTTATCTGGAAAAATTCGGTCTTCGCATTCTCGAAGGTTATGGCGTCACCGAATGTTCGCCGGTCATGGCGCTCAACACGCCCATGTTCAACAAGTTCGGCACCGTCGGCCGGCTCTTACCGGGCATGGAGGCGAAGCTTGAGAAAGTCGAGGGCGTCGAGGAGGGCGGCCGGCTTTATATCAGAGGGCCGAATGTGATGCTCGGCTATCTGCGCGCCGAAAAGCCGGGCGTGCTGGAAGTGCCGCCGGAGGGCTGGCACGACACCGGTGACATTGTCACCATCGACGAGCAGGATTTCGTCACGATCAAAGGCCGCGCCAAGCGCTTCGCCAAGGTCGCCGGCGAGATGATCTCGCTGGCCGCAGTGGAAATGCTCGCGGCCGAGCTGTGGCCGAACAACGTCACCGCAGTGTCGTCGATCCCCGACCCGCGCAAAGGCGAGCGGCTGATCATGGTGACAGACAAACACGGCGCCACGCGTTCTGAATTCATGGCCTATGCGCGTTCGCAGCACGCGTCCGAACTGATGCTGCCCGCCGAAGTGGTCGTGCTCGACAAAATGCCGATGCTCGGTTCAGGCAAGGTCGATCAGCTCGCGATCGACAAGTTCGTGCGCGATCAGGCGGCAGCCAAAGCCGCGGCGGCGGAGTGAAGACCGCGGCGATCACGCACTAGGGCGTGTATTCATAAATTGCTTGGGTCGACTTCCGCTTTCAGAGGTAAAGCGGACATCGTAGCGACGTACCGCAATGTCGCCTTATGACCCAGAGCGGACATCGCAACTAGGCGTACACTCCGTCGTTGGTCCCATAGAAGCCACGTCGACCATGAAGCCATTCATGAACATGCACTCCCTTTTCACTTCGGTTGCGCTTCTATCGCTTGGATTGTGCACCGCGCAGGCGCAGAACACGCCAAACGCGCCAGAGAGCATGCGTTTCTTCGTCGCCAGCGTGGGCTCCGGCAAGGGCGGGGACCTAGGTGGGCTTGCTGGCGCCGACGCCCACTGCCAGTCGCTCGCCGCCGCCGTTGGGGCAGGCGCGCGCA